>CAYRML010000035.1:0-15168 GCA_964425485.1 uncultured Peptococcaceae bacterium
TTTGGCCTTTTGTGCAGCGGAATCTTCATAATGAACCTTCAGAAATCGCTAAGCTGCATAAAAAAACGGAAACAGGTAAATAGGCTTGTTTCCGTAATAATTTTGTAATATTATATTCTGGTATGCTCGATGAAGTAATTTGATGAAAGCGGGGATAATGTTTTGGATCCAACAGTGTATAAAGACTGGCAGATAGCGGAAGAAGCGGAAAAAAGCATGCTGACTCCCAGACAGTGGCAGGAAAATTTGGGTTTGGCCGATGATGAGATTTTTTATTATGGCAAGGTAGCAAAATTAAACTATGCGGCCTTGATGGAAAGATTGGCTGATCGTCCCAACGGAAAATATATAGAAGTCACAGCCATCACCCCCACGCCTTTGGGGGAGGGCAAATCAACCACTGCCATAGGCCTTATACAGGGGCTGGGCCATTTGGGTCTGAATGTAGGGGGCTGTTTACGCCAACCTTCCGGCGGCCCTACCATGAATGTCAAAGGTTCTGCCGCAGGGGGCGGCAATGCGCTTTTGATTCCCATGACAGAGTTTTCTCTGGGCCTGACCGGCGATATGAATGATATTGCTAATGCCCATAATCAGGCAATGGTAGCGCTTAATGCCCGTATGCAGCATGAATATAACTATAATGATGAAACTTTGGCTGCCAAAAATCTGCGACGCTTGGATATTGATGCTAAAAGAGTGCAAATTGGCTGGGTCATTGATTTTTCCGCCCAATGCCTGCGTGATATTATCATCGGAGTGGGAGGTAAGCAGGATGGTTTTACCATGGCCTCACATTTTGATATTACGGCCAGCTCCGAATTGATGGCGATTTTGGCCATTTCTACGGATTTGGCGGATATGCGTCGTCGTATCGGTGAGATAATACTGGCCTATGATAAAAATGGCAAGCCGGTTACCGCTGAGGACCTGGAAGTTGCCGGTGCTATGGCGGCCTGGATGCGCAACACCATCAATCCCACGCTTTGTTCCACTTTGGAAGGACAACCATGCCTGATCCATGCCGGCCCCTTTGCCAATATTGCTATTGGTCAATCCTCGATCATTGCCGATAAGCTGGCCTTGAAGATGTTTGATTATAATGTTACGGAAAGCGGATTTGGCGCTGATGTGGGCTTTGAGAAATTTGTCGATGTTAAATGCCGTCTCAGTGGTTTGGTGCCCGATGTCAGTGTGTTGGTGGCTACGATCAGGGCTTTGAAAATGCATGGCGGTGGTTCCAAAGTTATCTCAGGCAATCCTTTGCCGGCGGAATATAGGGAAAATAATCCGCGACTGGTCGAAGCGGGTTTGCCCAATCTTTTGCATCATCTGCATGTTATCCAAAGGACGGGAGTGCATCCTATAGTTTGTCTTAACAGCTTTGCCACTGATACGCCGGAAGAAATAGCGGTGGTGCGGCGGGCTGTGGAAGGTTTGGGTATGCGTTTTGCTATTTCCGAGCATTGGCAAAAAGGTGGCAAAGGCGCTTTGCAGCTGGCACGCATGGTCAAAGAAGCTTGTGATGAGCCGCATGATTTTCATCCGCTTTATGATCATAGAGGCTCTTTTATGGAAAAAGTGGATATCATCGCCAAAGATGTTTATGGCGCCGATAGCGTCAACTGGCTGCCGGTTGCGGAAAGAAAGATCAGCGAGATCGAAAATAATCCGGCCTTTGATGATTTTGATATTATGATGGTTAAAACCCAGCTGAGCCTCAGCCATGATCCCAGTTTGAAAGGTGTGCCTAGGGGTTGGCGCTTGCCCATTAGCGATGTTTTGATATATGGCGGGGCGCATTTTATTTGCCCGGTATCTGGTGATATTCGCCTAATGCCCGGCACAGCCTCCGACCCTGCTTATAGACGTGTGGATATCGATACGAGAACGGGCAAAGTTAAAGGCCTGTTTTAAACAAAAGAGGATGTGGTGATATGGAAAAGAAAAATTTGATGGATCTTAATTGCCGGCAATTTATCATGCTTTTATCCAGTAATGATCCTGTACCGGGCGGGGGTGGTGCGGCTGCTTTTGGCGGTGCTTTAGGTGCGGCTTTGGCCAATATGGTTTCCAGCCTCACGGTGGGCAAACAGAAATATGCCGATGTCCAGGATGAAGTAAAAGAGTTGCTGAAAAAGGGCCTGGCTTTGCAGGTGAGGCTCATGGATCTGGTGCAGAAAGATGCTGAGGTTTTTGCGCCTTTGTCCAAGGCTTATGCACTGCCCGCCCAGACGGCAGCGGAAAAAGCTCATAAAGCCGTGGTCTTGAGCGAAGCCTCCAAAGCGGCTACGGAAGTGCCGCTTCAGATGGCGGAAGAAATATACCGGGCCATGGTACTCACCAGGCGTATAGCCGATATCGGCAGCCGCCTGGCCGTTTCCGATGCCGGTTGCGCCGGCCTTTTTTTGCATGCGGCTTTAGGCGCGGCCAGATATAATATCCTCATTAATTTGCCTTTGATCCTGGATGAGGATTTCCAGGAACAGGTCAAAGAAAGATTGCAATTCCTGTTGGCCGAAGGCGAGTCCTTGACCCAGGAAACCATGCTGGTTGTAGAAGAAAAACTCAAATAAGAGGACGAGCGCTCGTCCTTTTTATTTGCTAAAAACCAGGCTTTGCGATATAATTTCCATAATAGGATAAATAAAGGCAGGTGCCCTGATGATAGTAGAAAACAGCCTGATTATCAGTAACAGCAAGCTATGTTGCGATTTTTATCGCCTGGAAGTGCTGTCCGCCCAAATTGCCCAAGAGGCCGCCCCCGGTCAGTTTGTGATGCTGAAAACCAGCAAGACATATGATCCGTTTTTGAAAAGGCCCATGTGTATAAGCCATATCGATAGAGAAAATGGACAGATAGCTTGTATTTATGCTGTAAAAGGACGGGGGACAAGCTTGCTGGCCGCTATGTCCGCGGGGGAGACTTTGGAGATCAGCGGCCCTTTGGGTCATGGTTGGCAGGTGGATGCGGGCTGTAAAAAGGCCCTTCTAATAGCAGGTGGTATCGGGATTACGCCTTTGCTGCCCTTAGCCAAACAGCTGCGGGATCAGGGTTGTGACTGCCATATATTATGGGGTGTGGCCTGCAAGGATCAGCTTTTTGCCTGTCATGAGCTTGCTGCCTGCGGTTGTCTACTGATTGCTACAGAAGACGGCAGCGAGGGTGAAACTGGCTTTGTGACCACCATTTTGCCGTCGCAGCCTGCTTATGACATGATTTATTGCTGCGGGCCTAAGCCCTTATTGGCGGCAGTGGCCGCCTGGACGGAAACTCATGATCTGCCTTGTCAGATTTCCCTGGAGGAACGGATGGGCTGCGGGCTAGGAACCTGCATGGGCTGTGTCTGTCAGACTCAGGCAGGGGAGGACAGGCATTATAAAAGAATTTGCCATGATGGGCCGGTATTCGATAGTAGGGAGGTGGTCTTTGATGACTAAGTTCTCTATCGATATAGCGGGCATAAATTTTAAAAATCCAGTTATGACCGCTTCCGGCACCTTTGGCTACGGGCATGAATTTGCCCAGCTTTATGATCTTTCTGTGCTGGGTGGGATCGTGGTCAAAGGGACAACGATCGAGCCCAAAGAAGGCAATCCGCCGCCGCGCATCGCGGAAACGGCTGCCGGTATGATTAACAGTGTGGGGCTGCAAAATCCCGGTGTGGATAAAGTTATTGCCGAAGAATTACCCTGGTTGGATCAATATGACACCAATATCATCGTCAATATTTCCGGTCATGATGAGGAAAGTTACTGCGCGGTGGCACAAAAGTTGGCCAATAATCCCCAGGTAGCGGCTGTGGAGATGAATATTTCCTGTCCCAACGTCAAATGCGGCGGTATGGCCTTTGGCACCGATCCACAGATGGCGGCACAGATTACGCGGGCTGTGCGGGATATGACTCAGCTGCCTTTAATTGTCAAACTTTCGCCTAATGTCACGGATATTACGGAGATCGCCAGGGCGGTGGAGGCAGCTGGCGCTGATGCTGTTTCTCTGATCAATACGCTTTTGGGCATGGCCATAGATGTCAAAAGCCGGCGTCCGCTGATTGCCAATGTGATGGGGGGGCTTTCCGGCCCGGCCGTCAAGCCTGTGGCTTTGCGCATGGTTTATCAGGTGGCAAAATCCATAAAAATACCTGTTATCGGTCTTGGGGGCATTATGAATAGCGAAGATGCTATTGCTTTTATGCTGGCAGGGGCCAGTGCCGTGCAGGTTGGTTCGGCCAATTTTTATGATCCTTTGGCCGCTCCTAAAATTATAGCAGGCATGGAAAAATGGCTGGCCGAAGAAAATGTAGCCGATATCAGGGAGATCATAGGCGGTCTGAAGATATAAAAAAAAGAGCCTTCGGGCTCTTTTTTATTCTTTATATAATCCTTGAAAAAAGTTATTACCATGGACATCGATAATGACTACGGCCGGTAATTCTTCGATCTCCAGGCGGCAGATGGCTTCCGTACCTAGTTCCGGCCAGGCGATGACTTCCTTTTTCAGCACTTTTTGCGCCAAGAGGGCGGCGGCCCCGCCAAAAGTTGCAAAATAGACGGCGCCGTATTTAGCGCAGGCATCACATACCGCTTGACTATGCTGGCCTTTGCCTAAAATACCACGCAGTCCGTGTTTGATGAGAATGGGTGCATAGGCATCCATGCGGGCGGAAGTGGTGGGCCCGATGGAACCGATAACTTTATCTGGCGGTGTGGGAGCTGGGCCGGCATAGTAGATCATATTGCCCTTAAGATCGAAGGGCAAAGGCTCCCCAGCGGCGATCATCTGCGTCAGCCTTTTATGGGCGGCATCGCGTGCCGTATAAACAGTGCCCGATAGGAGTACTTTTTGACCGCATGAAAGCCCCGAGAGCTGCTTATCGGCGGCAGAGATGGGATATGTGATGATTCGCTTTTTTTCACTCATTGTATCCTCCTTATAAAATGATGCTTTGGTGGCGGGCCACATGACAGTTTAGATTGACTGCCACTGGTAAGCAGGCGATATGGCAAGGATAGGTTTCTATGGCTACTGCCAAAGCGCTGGTTTTGCCGCCAAAGCCTAGGGGGCCGATATTCAGCTCATTGATTTCTGTCAACAGCTCTGCTTCCAAGTGGGCGATTTCCGCTTGCGGATTTTTTTCATCCAGAGGCCGCAACAAAGCCGTTTTGGCCAAAAGGGCCGCTTTTTCCAGATTGCCACCGACACCCACTCCCACTACCAAAGGTGGGCAGGGATTGGCGCCGGCCTCTTTGACGGTCTTTAGGACAAAGTCTTTGACTCCTTGGCGCCCGGCCGATGGCTTAAGCATGGCTAAGGCCGACATATTTTCTGAGCCACCGCCTTTAGGTGCCAGAGTTATTTTCAGCTGATCGCCAGCTGTGAGGCGGATATGGATGATGGCCGGCGTGTTATCATTGGTGTTTTCCCTAATCAAGGGATGATTGAGCATGGATTTGCGCAAATAGCCGCTTTTATAGCCTTGGGCAATGCCCTGGTTTATAGCATCTTCCAAAAGCCCGCCTTCAATATGCACATCTTGTCCCAAATCTACAAAGACAACTGCCATGCCGGTATCCTGGCAAAGAGGCATTTTTTCCTGGGCCGCGATCTCCTGATTGAGCAGAAGATCGTCCAATATTTCCTTGCCCAAAGGGGATGTTTCGGACTCATGAGCTTTTTGCAAAGCCCGTTTGACATCCGGTGGTAAGTAGAGATTGCTTTCTATGGCCAAACGGGCAATTTTTTCTTTTATTTCATTACAAGAAATTTTTCTCAGCATAAATGCCTCCGGTATTTATTTTTACATTGCTATTATAGCAAAAATCAGCATAGATGCAAAGCAGGACAGAAAAAAAGAGCGCTCAGCTCTTGCGCTCTTTTTTAAGAGGGAGTTATGGTGATTTTGTCAACAAGTGATTCTGATGTGAGTTTTAAACTTAACAGCAATCTTCTGATCCCAATTCTTTCAAACCTTTAAAGATCAGACAAAATACTTTTTGGAAATCCACAGTGGGATATTGCGCCATCAAGCTTTTGATGTCGCAGGTGGTGCCGCAGGATAACAGACTATCGTTGCAGTTGTTATTTGTTTGACATGCCATTGAGAAAAACTCCTTTCCAAAGTTTTATGATGGGGCTTGTTTTATAATATGCGCCAATCCGATTTTTGGTTAATAAAAAAGATGACGGAAAGCCGGGGCTTTTCATCATCTTTTTTGATTATATTATTTATATTTTGCACTATAAACAAATCAATTCTGTCGATAATTTGCTGAGCAGCATGTTTTCCGTTTCCCCAATGATCAAAGAGTCCTCGATGCGGATTCCACCCCAATTTCTGATATAAACGCCAGGCTCCACAGTGACGGCATTTCCTACCTTGAGAATAGAGTGGCTATTCTGGCTCAGCCGTGGTTGCTCATGCACATCCAAGCCGATTCCATGCCCCAAGCCATGGCCAAAATATTGGCCAAGTCCTGCTACTTGCAGTAATCTTGCGGCCTCCAGATGGATGATCTTGCCAAAAGCCCCCGCTTTGACCATTGGCTGCACAGTATTTTTGACTGATAGCACAATTTCGTAAATTTCTTTTTGGCGGGGAGAGGGTTGGCCGAGAATCAGCGTGCGCGTGCAATCGGAGCAATAGCCCTTATATTTGGCGCCGAAATCTATGGTGATGAAATCTCCTTTTTGCACCTCTTTATCAGTAGGGCAGGCATGGCATTGGCTGCCGTTGGCGCCGCTGGCCACGATTGTGGCAAAGGCAGGAGCTTCCGCATCCAAGCAGAGCATATAATATTCCAGGTTGGCGGCCAGCTGTCTTTCTCTTATGCCGGGGACGATATCGTGCAAAAGTCGCTCGAAGGCTGCATCGGCGATGGCTCCGGCTTTTAAGAGATAGGACAACTCTTCCTGATTTTTGATCTCGCGCAGGCCGCCGACCATGTCATCCAGCGGCAGTAGGGATATTTTAGGCAGGGATTGCACCAATTTTTCATAAAGGGCATAAGAAATATGGTCTTTTTCTATGGCCAGATTACGGCAATTATAGCGCAGGCAATAATCAGAGACTATTTTTTCCAGCGGCTCGCTGATGCTCAGGCGGGCAAAACAAAGTTCTTTATCTTTTGCCTCCTGTTCCGCCTGATCTAGATTGCGGAAATCGGTGATAAAGGCGGCCTCTTGCTGGGCAAAAAGCAGCAGATAGGCATCCTCGCCGCTATAACCGGTAAGATATCTGATATTGGTTTGCCGCGTGATAAGCAAGGCGTCTATATTTTGTTGGCCTAATTTTTCTCTTAAACAGGCGATTTTATCAATCATTTTTCACCTTATTTGACCTTACTTTGTTGTATTTAATTTTGCAGAAAATAATCCATCAGCAAATAACCGTCCGGGAAAAAGATGCCGGAGGCCTTAGCCGCTTCTTCGTCATAGGCCGCGGCATTATTGTTCTTTTTGCGGCTGTCATAGATGATGAAGGGGATGAGATCTGTGGTATGGCTGCGGCGTACGATGGGTGTCGCATGGTCGGGAGTCACAAGTATCCTATAATCCTCGCCGCTGGCATCCATAGCTTCCTTGATGGGTTTTACGACTTCCTGATCGATTCTTTCGATGGCTTTTACTTTCAGCTCGATATCGCCGTCATGGCCGCATTCATCAGGGGCTTCAACATGGACGAAAACAAAGTTGTCGCCGGCGGCCAGAGCATCGATGGCGGCTTGGGCTTTGCCCCGATAATTTGTATCGTATTCGCCGGTGGCACCTTCCACATCGATGGATTTAAGCTGCATGCCATTGGCCAGGCCTTTGATCAGCGGCACAGCCGTAATTACGGAACCATGCACATGATAGCGTTCCGGGAAGGAATCGAAGGTTGGTTTTTTGCCTTCGCCCCACAGCCAAATACAGTTTGCCGGGTTTTTGCCCGCGGCAATGCGTTTTTGATTGACCGGATGGGCCATCAATATATCATAGCTCTTTTTCATCATTGCCAAAACTTCCGGCCCATAGGGGCCTTGTGGCAAATAGTCAGTGATTTTTTGCTCCAAGATGTCATGAGGCGGCATCATGGTATAATCGTAATTTATGTTTTTCCAGATCATGATATGACGATAGCTTACTCCCGGATAAAAAACGCGATCTTTGGTTTCGAAGGCTTCCCTGACGGCATCCAGCAATTGATAAGCCTCCTCATTGGAGATTTTGCCGGAGCTGTGATCAATTATGGTTTTTTGCTCGAAGGGCTCTTCTGTGGTCAATGTTACCAAATTGCAACGAAAAACCGTATCGGTTTCGTCCAAAGGAATATTAACGCCCAAAGCCTCGATGGGAGAGCGACCGGTATAATATTTTCTGGGATTATAGCCAAGGACGCAGAGATTGGCTATATCACTGCCGGTGGGCAGATCATCATAAAGGGTGCGCATAAGTCCGGATTCGCCTTCTGCGGCCAATTGATTGATATTGGGTTTGTTGGCAACCATTAAAGGTGTTTTGCCGCCCAGTTGTTCCAGCGGCCAGTCACCCATGCCATCGCCCAAAATTACTATATACTTCATCTATATCACTCCTTATCAGGTTTTTTACTGTAGATAAATATTAAATCATTCTATCATAGATAGTAAGAATTTTCAATAAGTCTGCCCAAAAAAGCATTATTTATAAAATCCAAGCTACAAAGATATAATAAGATATGATAAAGAGGAAAAGTTGTTAATGTGTAGAAAATTATCAGATAAATGTCAAAAATATGATAGACCATAGGGGAAATTTTTTATGAAGAGGAAAATTAAACAGATATTTATAATATTGCTGGCTGTGGCCTTGCTTTTATCTTTATGTGCTTGTTCTCCTCAAGAAGAGGACATCAAGGTTAGTCCGCAGCCGGAGCCCATACCTGCCGCGACCATAGAATTGGTGGCTGTGGGGGATAATCTCATCCATAACACCATTTATAAGCAGGCGGCGGAACGGGCGGGCGGCAATGGTTATGATTTTACTTATGCCTATCAGCATGTTGCTCCCTTGATCGAAAAAGCTGATCTGGCTTTTATCAATCAGGAAACGCCTTTGGCCACCGCGATATATAAGCCCTCCAGCTATCCTTTGTTCAATTCACCTACTGAGGTGGGTGATGCCGTTGTGGATATGGGTTTTGATATTATCAGCCAAGCCAATAATCATATGTTTGATAAGGGTGAAAAGGGACTTGTGGCTACACTGGATTATTGGCATACCAAAGATGGAGTTAAGGTGGTAGGGGCCTATCGCGATGATAGCGACCTGGCAAATATCCGCATGGTGGAAATCAATGGCATCAGTTTGGCCTTTGTGGCTTTTACGGAAATGACCAATGGCCTGACTTTACCTGCTGGCAGCAAAATGAGATATATACTGGCAGAAGATGAAGAACTACTCAAAAGCCAGATTCAGGCAGCCGCCGGACTTGCTGATGTGGTAGTTGTTTCCGCCCATTGGGGTAATGAAAATACGCATGAGCCTACACAAAATCAGCGTCAGCTGGCACAAAAAATGGCCGTTTGGGGTGCGGATATCATCTTAGGCCATCATCCGCATACCCTACAGCCCATAGAATATATAGAACGGGAAAATGCTGGACCTGCTTTGGTGGTATATTCTCTAGGCAACTTTATTTCCGCCCAGCATGGCGCCAATAATATGGTCGGCGGCATCGTCCGCATCAATATCAAAAAGGATTATCAGAGCGATCCCCAAATTTCTTTGACCAAAGTGGACTTTATTCCTACTATTACTCATTACACGGCCGGTGTCAAAAATGTAACCATTTATCCGCTTAATCAATATACGACGGAAATGGCCGGTAGTCACGGCGTGCGTCAATATGCCAGTTTCAGCTATGATTATATTCAAGATGTTTTGCACAATGTTATTACCGATCAATTCTTGGCCAATGATTATTAAATTACCAGCGGCCCTGCCTATTGCTGTTTTATAAACAGTTGCTTACCAGATAAAAATGCCTGCCATAGTACATGGCAGGCATTGCCGATTTTATAAAAAAAGATGCGCGGCCGGTTATTTGCGTTATATTTTATCATAATTATTTATATCGGTTTTCTTAAGTCCGGTTCGCTATTATTAATTTTTTTCAGCTGAAAGGGGATAGAAATGCACCAAATACCGGCTAGGCCGATCAGGGCGAAAAATATGCGGCTGGCGGTTGTTGTGGTGCCGCCAAAAAGATTGGCAATCAGATCGATGCCAAAAAAACCTATACCTCCCAGTTCAAAGGCCCCGATGATCACCAGTACCAGCATAATATTATTAAATATCGCGAACAATTTCATTTTTTCTCCTTTTGTACTTATAATCTGTGTCCCAACATGATATATTTAGATGACATCTATCAAAAGAGGCGGTGCTTGAATAATGATAGAGGATGTTCTGCTGTTTTATTATATAATTTGCAATATCTGCCTTTTTATACTTTTTGATCTGGATAAATCCAAGGCCAAAAGGCATAAAAAAAGAATCAGCGAAAAAACGCTACTGCTTTTGGGCGCTTTGGGCGGCCCGGTGGGCGGCCTTTTGGGAATGGCGACTTTTCATCACAAGACCAAAAAACCTTATTTTTGGCTGATTTTTATTCTATGTCTGGCCGGACATCTTTATTTATGGACGCGTTTTCTGGTATAATAAAAACCAAGATAAATTCTTAAGGATATAATTTCTATGAAAGTTTTTGCCATCAGTGATCTCCATCTGTCTTTGAGCGCGGCCTTTGTTAAGGGCGCGCATAATCCTTTATCTAAGCCCATGGATATATTTGGCCAGATCTGGGGCGATTATCATGAAAAAATCTATGATAACTGGCAGTCCTTGGTCGGCCATGATGATTTTGTGCTGATGCCGGGCGATACTTCTTGGGGCATGACACTGGAGGATTGCCGTCATGATTTTGATTTTTTGGCCCAGCTGCCCGGCACTATCATTTTGGGCAGAGGTAATCATGATTATTGGTGGCAGGGACCATCCAAGCTGAAAAAATATTTACCCGCCAATATCATTCCCTTGCATCATGATTGCTATGTGGTGGGCAGCAAAGCGGTTTGCTCCACCAGGGCCTGGTCTTTGAGTGCACTGGAAGAGGGTAATGCATTGGACAAGCGTGTTTACGAACGGGAGCTCTTACGTCTGCAAATGGCCTTGGATAATGGTCAAAAGACAGGGTTGCCTCTTGTGGCTATGCTGCATTATATGCCTTTTTATCAAGATGGCCGCAGCAGCGCTTTTGTGGATATGCTGCATGAGTATGGGGTGCAAACCTGCGTTTACGGCCATTTGCATGGCGCCAATTGTCAAAAAGCGGTGCAGGGCTTGATTGATGATATAGAGTATATAAATGTCAGCTGCGATTGCCTGGGATTTGTGCCGCGGCTGCTGTGGGAGGAATAAATGCTGCTGCCTATCAATAGAGAAGAAATGTTGGCTTTGGACTGGTATTATGTTGATTTTGTTTTGGTCAGCGGTGATGCTTATGTCGATCATGCTTCCTTTGGCCCCGCCCTTATCGGCCGCTATTTGCAATCATTGGGCTATCGAGTGGCTATTTTGCCCCAGCCCGATTGCCAGGATGAGGAACAATGGCGGCAATTCGGCCGGCCCAGATTGGCCTTTTTGGTCACGGCCGGTAATCTGGATTCCATGCTGGCTCATTATACGGCCAATAAAAAAGAGAGGCGCATCGACCTTTATTCAGCCGGGGGCAAGAGAAAGAGGCCGGATTATGCCACGGTGATCTACAGCCGTAAGCTGCGCCAGCTTTATCCGCAAGTTCCTATTATCTTGGGCGGTTTAGAGGCCAGCTTACGCCGCTTTGCTCATTATGATTATTGGCAGGACAAAGTTCTTCCTTCCATATTGATGGAGTCGGAGGCTGATATTTTGGTCTATGGCATGGGCGAGCTGGCCATAGCGGAAATAGCAAAGCGATTGCGCCAAAATGGACGAGTTGAGGATTGTTATGATATAGAAGGCATTGCCTATCGTTTGGATATGAAAAATAAGCTGCCGGCAGAGGCAATGCTTTTGCCGTCCTTAGAGCAGGTGCAAAAAGATAAAAAAGATTTTGCTCTTGCCTTTGCCAGGCAATATCAGGAGCAGAACTTTTATGACGGTAAGATATTGGCGCAAAAGCATGGCAATGAATATGTGGTGGTCAATCGGCCCATGCGTCCGCTGCAAGAGGCCGAGCTGGACGCCTTATATGAGCTGCCATTTGAGCGGATCTGGCATCCTTCTTATGACAAGCTGGGCGGTGTGCCTGCTTTTGACGAGGTGAAATTTTCCCTGCTTTCCCATCGCGGTTGTTTCGGCGGCTGTTCTTTTTGTTCCCTGACTTTCCACCAGGGCCGTATTATACAAAACCGCAGCGCCGAGTCATTGCTGGGGGAGGCTAGGCTGTTGACACAGCTGCCTGATTTCAAGGGATATATTCATGATGTTGGCGGACCAACGGCCAATTTTCGGGGACAAGTCTGTAAAAAAGCGGCGCAATACGGCCCCTGTCGCGGCAAAGAGTGTATGCATCCGCGTATATGCTCTCATTTGCCCAAAGACAGCAGCGAATATGAAAAATTATTGACTGATTTACGCCGTCTGCCGGGTGTGAAAAAAGTTTTTGTGCGCTCCGGCTTGCGTTTTGATTATGCGATGGCAGAAAAATCACGCTCCTTTCTGCATACTTTATGCCGCTATCATATCAGCGGCCAACTGAAGGTCGCTCCGGAGCATATGGCAGACGATGTTTTAGCGGCTATGGGCAAAAGCCCGGCCGGTGTTTATCTGGGGTTTAAAAAAGAGTATGAAGAAATAAATAAAAAAATCCGGCGCCAGCAGTTTTTGGTTCCATATTTTATGTCGGCTCATCCAGGTTGTACTTTGGCCGATGCCATAGAGCTGGCCGTCTATATCAAAAAGAGCGGTGTGCAGCCGGAGCAGGTACAGGAATTCATCCCCACACCGGGCACGGTCAGCACCTGCATGTATTATACCGGCATCGACCCGCGTACTATGAAGCCGATCTATGTGCCTAAAAGCAAGGAGGAAAGAGCCATGCAAAGAGCCTTGCTTAATTTTGCCAAGCCCCAGAACAAGGAGTTGGTCAAGCAGGCTTTGCGGCTCTGTAAGAGGGAAGATCTTATAGGAAAAGCCCCTTATTGCCTCATAGATGATGGTGTCTGCAAAAATACTGGCCAGGCGGTTGTTTTAAAGCCACCTAAAAATAAAAAAGGGACTGACAAGCGTAATAAAGGACAACAAAAGAGGAATCGCGGCAAAAAAAGCTAAATAAATTAAAAATAAGCAAATTTTGCTTGAGGCATGGGGGTCTAAAAGATGATTTTTGGTATTGGCACTGATATTGTTGAAATATCCAGATTGCAGAAAATAGTTGAACGTTCTCCCAAGATGCTAAACAGAGTGTTTACTGATGCGGAAATTGCCTATTGTGAGAAAAAAGGTAATATGATCGAGGCTTTTGCCGCTCGTTTTGCCGCTAAGGAAGCCGTGCTCAAGGCTCTTGGCACCGGTATTACGGGATTTTCTTGGCTGGATATGGAAATCAGCAATTTAAAGAGCGGTAAGCCTATAGTCAATTTTCAGGGAAGAATGGAAAAATATATGCAGAGAAATCAGATCAGCAAGGTGGAAATCAGTTTTTCCCATTTGCAGGATACGGCTTTGGCCTTTGCTGTGGCCTGGTGTGATGATACAAAGGATTGATTGGTTTTATCAAAGGAGAAAGTTATGCGTTTATTAACCGGAGAAGAAATGCGCCGTCTGGATGCAGCTGCCATCGCTGATTATGGCATTCCTTCCGCAGTTTTGATGGAAAATGCCGGCCTGGCACTTTTGCTTGCCGCAGAGGAAATGCTGGGTTCGGTATCGGGCCGTAAAATCATCATTTTTGCCGGCGGCGGCAATAATGGTGGTGATGGGCTGGTGCTGGCGCGGCAGCTTTATAATCGCGGCGCCAATGTGCGGGTCTTTTTGGCCGCTGCCGCCGATGATCTTGCCGGTGATACGCTTTTAAATTGGCGCATATTGACCGCCATGGGGCTTGATATGCAGGAAATATCTGATAAACGCCAGCTCAATACATTGCGTATAGCTGTTGCCAATGCCGATTTGTTGGTGGATGCTCTTTTAGGCACAGGTCTGCACGGAGAGGTAGAAGGGATACGCTTATCCATTATCCAACTGCTCAATGAATGTCTGAGGCCTGTTTTGTCCTGCGATATTCCCTCCGGGCTTTGCGCTCAAAGCGGGTTGCCGCTGGGGGATGCGGTGCGGGCCGACCGCACGGTGACATTGGCCTTTTGCAAGTTGGGATTGGCATTGCCGCAGGCTGCTCCTTATATTGGCAAACTGACAGTGGCAGATATTTCTTTGCCTTTAGGGATCGCAGAGAGATTGCCTGTACGCCGTGACTTAGTTGATGCGGAGTTTTGCAGTCGCTTTGTCAAGCCGCGCGCTACGCAGAGTCATAAAGGTGATTTTGGTCATATGTTGCTCTTAGCTGGTGCGCCGCAGATGCCGGGTGCACCTGTTTTAGCTGCTCGCGGCGCTTTCAATATGGGTATCGGCCTGGTCACGGCTGCTTTGCCTCATGCAGCTGCCCATTCTTTTGTGGCGCAGGTGCCGGAGGCTATGCTTTTGCCTTGTCAGGAAACGGCCGCCGGCTTGATTGATCTAAGCGAGAAGGATAATATAGCTGCCAGGCGCATGGATGTTATGGTTATGGGGCCGGGATTGGGCCGTGATGACAATACTATGGAATTGGTGCGGCATTTACTGCCGCAAATATCCGCTCCTATCGTGTTGGATGCTGATGCGCTCTATGCCTTCAGTGGCCGTCTGAGGGATCTAACCAGGGCTCAGAAGGGAATAATCATCACACCTCATATGGGGGAAATGGCCCGCCTTTTGGATATCAGCGTGCGGGAGGTGCAAAAAGATCGCATAGCCATTGCTTTGTTTGCCGCGGCCGAAAGTAATGCCGTGGTGGTCTTAAAGGGCGCCGGTACCATAACTGCCACTCCTGATGGCCGTATTTTTATCAATTCCAGTGGCAACCCGGGTATGGCTACAGGCGGCAGCGGCGATGTGCTTTCCGGTAT
>CAYRML010000036.1:0-14944 GCA_964425485.1 uncultured Peptococcaceae bacterium
TATTACTACTAAAGGATCCATTATTAAAAATAATACCAGCTATACTGCTGGTGTGGTTGCCCAAGCTGTTACTTCCACAGTTGAAAATTGTACCAATGAAGCAACCTTGAACATCAATTATTCTTTTAGTAGCAATACAGGTGGTATAGTAGGTATGGCCAGTAATGTTGCGCCTAACCCGGCCACTCAAATCACCAACTGTGTCAACAAAGGTGCAGTTAGCAGCTTAGGCCAAAATGTGGGCGGTATCGTAGGCAGCACTAATATCATAAGCAATATTAGCAACTGCATCAATGAAGGCATTATTGAAGGTGCGTCTTCGACCGGAGGTATCGTAGGTGCATTTGCCGGTACAGGTGCTTTGAGCAACTGTTCTAATACTGCTTCCGTAAAAGGCACAACTAATGTTGGTGGTGTAGTTGGTACTTACACCGCTACTACTACCATGGCTAACTGCTCTAATACCGCATCGATCACCAGCACCGGCACAGCCACCAGCACAGCCAATGGTGCAGGCGGCATCGCGGGTACTTTCACCAGTGCCGGTACCATAGACCAATGCTATAGCAGCGGCACTGTTACCAGCGCTCTCTCCAATGTTGGTGGTGTAGTCGGTTATCACAGTTCCACCGGTACAGTTTCCAATTCATATAATTTAGGTGAAGTTAATTATACCGGTACTTTTGCCACAGCCCGTGTGGGCGGTGTGGTTGGTGCTACCAACAATACCAACAGCTCGGTTATCAACTGCTATAATGCCGGTAAAGTTAAGGCCAACAATACCACCAGCGCCTTTGTAGCCGGCGTCATCGGTAATGTCAAGGCAGTGACATTGGTAATTAATAACTACTATCTCAATACCACGGCCGATATGGCTACCGGCGGTGTTGCCAGCGCGGCCGCTAATGCCGTAAGCAAACCTTATGCGCAAATGCATTCTGCCGATTTCGCAACCTTACTGGGCGAAAAATATCAACAGGGTGCCGATTATCCGACTTTGATCTGGCAAGCAGCTTCCGTTACCCCTGGTGATATAGGTAATATCGACGATGATTCCACAGTTAATATCGGTTCGGAAAACAACACCAACAGAGTTTCCCTAAGCAGTGATTTGGTAGATGCCTTAGAAAATGGTCAAAATGTACAATTGAATATCACTACCTCCAACGGCAGCTTCCTCTTTGATGCCGCGGCTGTTGATGAAATCATGGCCGCGGCCGGAGATCAAGGCGTGGTCTTCAATGCCATTAAAGTGAATGCCAGCGAAGATGAAACCGTTCAAGGCCTGATCGATAGCGGCGCTTTGGTCTATGACTTCTCCCTAACTACCACCAGCGGCGCCGCCCTCTTCACGGAAACAGGCAGCGGTAAAGTCACGGTGACTATTCCTTATGCTTTGGGTTATAAGGATGATACCAAGATCAAAGTATATAATGTGGCCGGCGGAGTAAAAACAGAAATCGACGCCGATTATGATCCCGTGACACAAACCATTTCCTTCGAGGTTTCTCACTTCTCCACCTATTCTATAGAATATCAGGGCCTGAACATTTGGGCATCTATCGAAGGTACGAATCATTATAATACCGGCGAACAAGTGACAGTCAAGATCTACGCCGATACGGATACTGCCTATACTTATGGCTCTTATCAGGCGGATATCAATTTTGCCAACAATCAGCTGACCTTCAATGCCACGGCCAGCTCTAAGGCTGACGGCACTAGCTATATGAATTTAGTAGAAGCAGGCAAAGTCCGCATTGGTTATTCCAGCGAAAATTCGGCTACCAAGACCATAGGAACCGACGACACCTTGTTAGCCACTTTGGTCTTTGATCTGAACCCGATCGGTTTGCCTACTGCCAGTGGTTCCGTTACAGTTTCTAATGCCAGCTTCGGTGCTTCCGGCAGCTCCAGTGATTTAAGCGCTTCCCCACGCGCTGCGGCCGACTACTATCTGCATAATATCACGCTTACCTTTAAGGCAGGCACCGGCACAACTATGAATCAAGTGATTGCTTATGTCAGGTATGGCGCGGTGGGCGTCTATACCACCAATGCTTATACCGATGTTTTCACAGCACCCACTCCTGGCCTGGTGGCCATCGGTACTTACCGTTTGGCTGATCCGCTGTGGAAAAACAGCGCCGGCGACGGTTTGAATTACGAGGATATAGCTGCCGCTTCCTACACAGCTTCCGACATCTTCACGGCGCAAGCGGTCAAAGCCTGGTATGTGACCTTCTATGACAACACCGGCGCCCAGATTGGCGATGTGCAAGTTATAGACGAATCTGCTAAAGCCACAGCTCCTTCTGATCCGACCTTGGCCCATCACGATTTCGCCGGTTGGTATGTTGTAACATCGGCCAGCGATGCCTATGTAGCGCAAAGCTTGCTCAGCAAAGCTACCATCGATGATACGGCGGTTACGGCAAATGTCATGTACAAGGCTCACTTTACTCTTAGCCAGTATGACTTTACCAAACCCGACAGCATCACGGTTACCAGCGGTGTGACAGCTAATAAAGTCTCCTATGGCACAGATATCAAATTCACCTTGAATGCCGGCATGGCTCCGGATGGTTATAATAACACTGTTACTTATTCCGTAGGCGGAGTAGACAAAGGTGTACTCACAGCGGATGGAGAAGGGACTTACACCATACCCGGTTCTAATGTAACCGGCGCTATAGAAATCATTGTCACCCAGGCTGTTAAAGGCACGCTAGAGTTCATTGAGCATGACGATTATGTCATCGCCAAGAGCGCAGGCAGCGTAGACTACAAAATAGTAGTACTGACCAGCGGCTATACTGATATGAATAGGGCCAGCATGAGATATACTTTTGCTGGTGATACGGAGCTGTTCTATTCCGCGCAATATGGCGCTTATATAGCTTTTGTTCCGACCACGGAAACAATAACCAGCGCTTTGCAGAAACTGGCCCTGGATACGACAGCGGCTACAGTGACGGTCAATTATGACGGTAACGTTAACGCGCAAAACGGAGTCACCACTCTGGACGCGCAAATCATTTATGATTTACTGAACAACATAGATGTTGCCGGCATTACTGATCTGGGACGTTTCGTGGCTGATGATAACAGCGACAAAACAGTTACCACCAATGATGCCTACAGAATCATAGTCCGCATCTTTAACATAATCTAAACAATTATAGTATTACATACTACCTGAAGGTTCCTCCTGTTATACAAGCAGCATGAGGCAGGGGGCAGTTATTGCCCCCTGCCTTCATGCCAACCGATGATAACTCTTTTAAGGAAACTGCAATTTAAGGAGAAAATTATGAAAAAATTATTTTTCACTATTATATTGGTAGTCGTTCTTATAACAGCTTTTTCGGCTTCGGCCTGGGCTGCCAGCGATTATAACTTTAATATCACCACATCAGATGTTAGTTCGGCCAAGGTTGGTGATCAAGTCATGGTAAAATTGACCTTAAAAAACAATAGTGGCAAAGCTTTCACCATGTATTCCATGCAGGATTATATTGTCTATGATACAAGCCATTTTTCATATGTAGCCGGCAGCGCCGTTAGTGATTATATGGTCAGCTTTCCTGAATTGAGCGACAGCAGCCAAGCCCAGGTTCGGGTCAGCTATTTAAGCATGGATGGTAACGGTGTCAATTGTCCTGCCTCTACAGTGTTGGTCACTTTTAAACTGAAAGTGCTTAAAACCGGTTATACCTCCATCATCAACAATATACAGGAAATGTCCACCAAAACGGCCGGCCTCTATTCGACATCCACGGAAGATGCCCAGCTGAATATAGGTGCCGGCGGTGGCAATGAAGACGAAGATAAGGAAGTGCAAAAACCGACTATCAAATGCGGTAGCGGCGGTTCCTATAAATTATCTGCTGATGGCAGTAAATTGACTATCATTGCCGATGACGGCTATGAAATCAAAGATGTCGTTTTAAACGGTGTATCTAAGGGCGCTGTCAGCCGTTTGACAGATCTGGAAACCGGTGATGTGGTGGTAATCACCTTCGCCAAGAAAGAAGATACCGGTACTGGTACCGGCGGCGCAGCCCAATTTACCGATGTGCCAATCAATGCTTGGTATTATAATGCCGTAGACTATGTGGTCAAAAATGGACTCTTCACGGGTATCAGCAGCACCTCTTTTGAACCTAACACGGCCATGAATCGTGCCATGCTGGTTACGGTATTATATCGTCTGGAAGGCGAGCCCTCCGTCAGTGGTCTAAGTAACAGCTTCCCTGATGTGGCGGCAGGTTACTGGTTTACTAACGGCGTCACCTGGGGCGCGGCCAATTCCATCGTCAAAGGTTACAGCAACGGCAAATTTGGGCCTACGGATCTGATCACGCGTGAGCAGTTGGCTACCATTATGTATCGTTACAGCCAATATAAGGGATATGATACTGCTGTTTCCGGCAGTCTCGGCGACTTCGGCGATGGCGCCAAAGTTTCCGCTTATGCCATTGACGGTATGAAATGGGCCGTGGGCAAAGGTTTGATCCAGGGCAATAACGGCAATCTCGGCCCACAAGCCAATGCCTCCCGTGCGGAAGTGGCTACCATCCTGATGCGGTTTATGGAAATGGTAAAATAATTGCTATGGGTTATCCAAACAACAGACTTCAAGGATATTTATGCATATAATAAAAGTGCAGTTTCCTTGAATATAATCTGAATATAAGACTCCACAAACCAACAGAAAAAGCACTGCTTTTTCTGTTGGTTTATGTGCTTTATTTATATTTTGGCAAAAGAAAGGGCAGTGGATATGAAAAAATCATTGTTGGTAATTATAGTTTTACTCATGGCCATGGCTTGCTTTGTCGCAGGCTGCTCGGATAGTTCCGGGGGTACAAAGGACAACAACCTTGGCAACAGTCCCGCAACCGTTACCGCCATCACGGAAAGCGCATTGCATATTTCTCATATAGAGGATAGCCAATATGATTATGGCAAAGGTGATTATCTTTATGACACCATTACCTTTAGCGGCAGCGCTTTGGGCAGCGAGCAAATAATTTCCGTACGGGATCTGGAAAGTTTGATCAGCGATCAAACTTTGGCTTTGGGCTATGAGTCCGCCTACAGCTTTAAAAACAGCGGCGGCGCCTATTCCCAGCAAACCTTTACCGGCCTGCGGCTTTATGATTATTTACTCTATTTAGGTATGAAGGATAATCTACCCGATAAGACCAGCGTAGCCATCCATGCCAAAGACGGCAATGTGATAACGCTGCAATTGGGACAAATCAAAGCAGATATCTATAAATATTATGGGGAAAATGAGCAACTGCTGGTCGAAAATCTGCCTGTGATGCTCAGCTGCGGCAGCAGCGGCATTCCTTTGGTAGGCCCCACCGGCGATCAGCTTACAACAACGGAATTTACGGCGGAGATGGGCTATGATGGCGCTGCCGATAATGTGGGAGGCCCGGTCAAACTTACTTTGGGCCAAACGGATTTTTCTGATTTCAATGCCCGTTATAATAATAAATGGGTTGATCGGATCACTGTGGGTGAAGAAGAAAATTATGCTCTGCACAGCGGTTCCCATGCGGCCCAGAAAGCGCTTACTGTTGCCGTCTATCAAAGCGGACAAAATTCTGCCCTAAGCAATAAGTCTTATACCTGGTCCGATCTTGAATCGTTTGCCGCTTCCTCTTCTCATAACAAGGTCAGAAATTATTATGGTGACGGCAATTTTTATGAAGGAGTAAATCTCTGGAGCCTGCTGGCTCAAGATCTGAACCTTCCGTCCTATGAAGGTTATGTGGAGCTGATTTTTGCCGACGGCAGCCAAGAGGAAGTGGATCTGGCTTATTTGCAGAACATTTCCGGCAGTTACAGCAATTATATTACGGAAAAAGACGGGCTCACTATCACTTGTGTCAAGCCTGTGCTGGCCTACAGCAAAGAGGGGGCCCCTTTAGCTGATGCGGTTATAGCGGCATTGCCCCAGGATGGCAAGTATAAGACCTCGTATACGCTGCAACCACTAAGCGAACTCCATATTCACCTGGGTGAAGAAGCCGGGGTGGCAATGAACACAGCTGCCTCAGCCCAAACTTTGAACCTCAAGGGTGAAGGGCTGAAACAAGAGTCGGCAATAACTTTGGCAGAGCTGGGCCAGGAACTGGAGCTTAAATTTACTGCCGATTATAAGGTAGAGGGGCAAACTGATGAATACAGCGGCATCAATCTTTTGCGCTTTTTGCAGCAAAAAGGGCTGATGGTGGATGCGGAAAATATTATAATCAGCAATGAGCAGGATAGCCTGACCTTGAGCTTATCTGATTTGCAGTCAGAAGCAGCCAATGCCGGCAGCGCCATTACTATGCTGGCCTATAGCAAAAAAGGTCAAACGCTGGCGGCAGCTGAGGGCGGACCGATCTTATTATTAAGCCAGGAGGGATCTTTGTCCGCCGTCACCTCTATAGAGGTGACAGCCAAGGCAGGCCAATGGAATCATTTTGACGGCAATAAAGAGCTGTTTGAATCCTATTTGGATGAGCCTGTGCTGCGCATTTATGGCTCGGAGGCCGCCCAAGATATTACTTTGACCCTGCGGCAGCTGGAAGGTATGACAGATTCCAGAGTTCGTGATTCCTATGCCTCAGGCGGCGGTTCTTTTGGCTATGAGGGCATAATCTTGCGCGATCTGGTCCAGGAATACCTGACTGATGGCTATGAGCGCCCGTCTGCCGTTACCGTAACAGATGGCGCATATTATGTCAGTGTGAATATTGATGATTTATATAACGGTATCGAAAGCCAATATCAGGAAGGCCAAGTGAGGGATATGATTCTGGCCTATGGTATTGACGGCGTGCCCTTGGTGCCGGATGAAAATTCTGTGGGCTATGATGGCACAAACTCCTTCGGCCCCTTGCGCCTGGTAGTGGAAAACTCCTTCTATCAGTGGGTCAAAGGAGTATCGGAGATCATCATTGGTGAGGCGGAAAATGCAAACGCCGCCGTCGATAACGACGACGATGCAGGGATACCGGTTGGTCCCGTCATAATATTAATCATCATCATAGCGGCCGTGGTTATTGTTATTTTCCTGATTATCAGAACCAGACGCAAAAAATAAAATGTTTCTGCAATAAAAAAGCAACAGATTGCATGTAATTTTATGCATAAATCTGTTGCTTTTTTAGTTTTACGTCTATACACCAGGCAAAACCATGATATAATTGAAGAAAATATGATCTCTTAGATAATAAATTATATATAGAGGAGGCAATGAAATGAATAAAAGTCGGCAAATGTTGGACCAAGTATGCCAGTTAATGGATGCGGGGCCGGATACAGCGGCTATGCAGCAACTTTTGGCTTTAATCGGCGCCCCGCATTATGATGATGGGATCTTGGAAGAAAGTTTGCTGTGGACGGACTATTTGCCGATGATCGACAGCATGCCTTATACCAGAGAGCAGCGCTATCTGCATATGCTATGGGAAATTATAGATCGTGTGCCACTGGGCCTTTTTGTTTCTTTTGCCATCCCTTTCCGTTGTCTTATCGCCGAGCGCTTGTTCAAAAAAGTTGGCAAGAATTTTATTGCGCATGAATCATGCCGCTTCAATTTCGGCAATTTGCTGGAAATAGGCGATAATGTGGCTATGAACCAGGGTGTTTTCCTGGATAGCAAAGGCGGGCTGGAAGTTGGCGATTATAGCATGTTTGGTGAATTTGCCCGCGTATTTACCCATAATCATTCAGAATCCGATCATATGCAGCGCACCTATAAAAAAGTCAAAATCGGCAAATATTGCAAGATCTATACTGCTGCCACCATTTTCCCCGGAGTTACCATCGGCGATTATGCCATAGTTTCGGCCGGTTCCATTGTCACCCATGATGTGCCGGCAGGAGCCGTGGTTTCCGGTATTCCGGCAAGGGTCACGCGTGAGCGGCGCAGCGAAGGAAATTCAAGCCAGCAGTTTAATCATTTTGCTCTGAAAGATAAAAGCTTCCAGGAGGATTAGCAATGTATAGCAGAGGTGCCGGCGCGGAGAGACCTGAATGTTATAGAAAGGCAGGATATAAATCTTGCTGTAAAAATTAAACCTTGACAAGGTGGGCTTCATATATTAAAATATACAAAATACTTTTGGCTTTTAAAAAAGTAATAGATGATACTGAGCAGGCGATGAACAGCACAAAGTTCATGGTGCCGGGCCGCATGCATAGGCGGCAGCAGATGCGATTGCACATTTGTGGGACAGGAAAACTGCCCTGTAGATGTGCTTTTTTATAATATTGGGCAGATAAAGACATAATATTTTAGGGCCAAAAAACATTATGGAGGTTGCTTTATGATGCCACAGCAGGCCAAAATCCAAGATTCCCCCCATATGTATGGATTGACCACAGAAGAAGCCCAAGCAAGACAACAGCAATATGGTAAAAATGAACTGATAGCCCAAAAAAGGCAAAACTTTTTCCAGAAAGTTTTGCAGATAATTTTTGAGCCTATGTTTCTTTTGCTATTGGTGGCTGCTGTTATCTATTTTATTTTGGGTGAGCCACGTGATGGTCTTGTCATGCTTGTTTTTGTCATTGTTATTATCAGTATTGATGTCATCCAGCAATGGAAAACTGATAAAACTTTACATGCCTTAAAAGATCTCTCGGCACCGCAGATCACTGTTGTTCGTGATGGAGAGGAGCAAGTCATTGCCAGCGCTGACTTGGTCCCTGGTGATCTGATGTTGATTGCCGAAGGTGTTAAGATCCCTGCCGATGGCAAAATCATAAAATGTAGTGATTTATGTGTAGACGAATCTTCACTCAGCGGCGAGGCGGAGGGGGTGTGGAAAGCTCCTATTGCCGAGGCGAAGGCCGATACTGACTATTGGCGCAAGGACTATTGCTATGCGGGTACTTTGGTGATTCAAGGGCTGGCCTATGTGGAAGTGGACAAAATCGGCGCGGCTACGGAATACGGTAAAATCGGCGTCGGTATAGCGGCGGCTCCCGCCATCAGCACACCATTGCAAAAACAGACCGGCCAGCTGGTGAAGTTTTGCGCCGGTATTGCCGCCGTGCTCTTTGCCTTGGTCGGGGTGGTAACCTATCTTAATATTCCAGAGCAAATGTTGGAAGAACGCATCATCAGTAGTATTTTATCCGGCATAACACTAGCCATGGCCATGATACCGGAAGAATTGCCTGTTATACTCACGGTTTTTCTTTCTCTGGGAGCCTGGCGCTTGGCCAAGAAGCAATCTTTGGTGCGTCATATGCCGGCCGTAGAAACTCTGGGTGCGGTTTCTGTACTGTGTGTGGATAAAACCGGCACCATAACCATGAACTGCATGACGGTGCAGGATACCTATGCGGTGGCTGGAAATGAGTCTCATTTATGTGAGATCATGGGTTTGGGCTGCGAAATCGAGGCCTATGATCCAATGGAAAAGGCCATGATCGAGCATTGCCAAAGTTTAGGGATAAGCAAAGAGCATTTATTCGGCGGCCATCTGATTACCGAATATGCTTTTACCAATGAGCTGAAAATGATGGGCCATGTTTGGCGTCATGAAGGGCAGATCATAATTGCGGCCAAAGGTTCGCCGGAGAAGATATTGACTTTATGCCAATTATCTCAGACGGAAGAGCATAAAGTGCGGCAAAAAATGCAAGAGATGTCAGAGTCCGGCTTGCGAGTCATTGCCGTGGGCCAAATGCATGTGGCTGCAGAGAGCCAGATACCGGCAGCTCTAACTGATTGCAAGCTGACTTTATGCGGTTTGGTGGGTTTGGCCGACCCCCCGCGAGCCTCTGTTAAAGATGATATTGCCATCTGCACGGCTGCCGGTATCCGGGTGGTTATGATCACTGGCGATAATGGCATGACGGCTAGTAGCATCGCCAGACAAGTCGGTATACCACATAGTGATCAAATCCTCAGTGGCGAGCAGCTGGATAAGATGACAGATGAAGAGCTGCGGCAACAGGTGCAGGAGGTGAGTATTTTTGCCCGGGTAATACCGGAGCATAAAATGCGCATTGTCAAAGCCCTGAAGGATAATGGTGAAGTAGTGGCCATGACCGGCGACGGGGTCAATGATGCTACGGCCTTAAAATATGCCGATATCGGTATTGCTATGGGGCTGCGTGGCTCCGAGGTTTCGCGCGAGGCGGCCGACCTGATTCTTTTGGACGATAATTTTTCTACTATTGTAGACACCGTCAAAGATGGCCGCCGTATATATGATAATATACGTAAGGCGGTGGGCTATGTTTTTGTTATTCATATACCCATTGCCCTGGCTTGTTTATTGGCACCACTTTTGCATATTGATCCGGCTTTTTTACTGCTGTTGCCCTTGCATGTAGTTTTGCTGGAGCTGGTGATAGATCCTACTTGTTCCATCGTGCTGGAAAGACAGCCGGCCGAGCCGGATATTATGAGGCGTCCACCACGCGGCCAAAAGGAAAGACTTCTCACCTGGCCAATATTGAGCAAAAGCATAATCCAGGGCCTAGTAATTTTTGCCGCATCTTTTGGTATCTATCTGATTACGTTGGGGCAGGATGCTCAAAGCGCTGCTTTGGCTCGCAGTTTGGGTTTAGCCGTGATTATTTTTGCCAATCTTTTTTTAGTGCAGGTTAATAGCTCCGACAAAGATTTTTTTCTCTATTCTCTGCGCCGATTACTTAAAGACCGAGTGATGTGGATAGTAGATATCGGCATGATAGCTGGTCTTTTGGCTATCCTGTATACGCCATTGGCTCATTCATTAAAATTGATGGCTCCAGACATTGGGCAATTGTTTTTGGCCCTAGGATTGGCTGCGGCATCTGTTTTGTGGTATGAGATAATCAAGGCTCTTAAAAGGCATAAAGGTTAATAATTTATGTTATTTTTTATAATTGACTAAAGGTATAATATGTAGTAATATTAGGAATGGCAACGAAAAAGGTTTGTTTTTGCGGGATTTAATCCTACTAAAATATTATAGAAAATTTATATAGGAATTATTTTATAGCTGTTTAAGGAGGAGTTTTTCTTGATTTACGATAGTATACTGGATGCCATCGGTCATACGCCGGTTATAAGGCTTAATCGTCTAACCGGGTCGGATGATGCAGAGGTTTTGGTCAAATACGAGGGTGTAAATATCGGTGGGTCTATCAAGACTCGTACAGCATATAATATGATATTGGGGGCGGAAAAAAGAGGTATTATTGGTCCTGATACTATTATCGTAGAGCCAACCAGCGGCAATCAAGGCATAGGGCTGGCTTTGGTTGGTGCTGTCAAAGGGTATAAAGTAGTTATTATTATGCCCGATTCCGTCAGTGCGGAGCGGCGCAAACTGATTCAGCAATATGGTGCGGAAGTCATAGAGATCCCCGATCAAGGCAATATTGGGGAATGTATCGAAAAATGTTTACAGACGGCTCTTAAGATGGCCAAAGAAAACCCCAAGGTCTATATACAGCAACAATTCTGCAATCCGGACAACCCCCGTGTGCATAAATTCCATACAGGTTTAGAAATTTTGGAACAGGTGGCCGGTCCCATAGACGGTTTTTGTTCCGGTGTAGGCACTGGCGGCACCATTTCCGGTATAGGAGAAGTCCTGAAGGCGCTCTATCCTGATATTTTGATTTGGGCTGTAGAGCCTGAACATGCGGCTATTCTTGCCGGCGGTAATATTGGCACCCATTTGCAAATGGGTATTGGCGATGGCCTTATCCCGGATAATCTCAATACTAATATCTATTCGAAAATTTCTTTGGTCACAGATGAAGAAGCTTTGGAAACAGCTCGCCGTCTGGCCAGGGAGGAAGGCATACTCTGCGGCATTTCCAGTGGCTCTAATGTGGCCGTAGCCTTAAAAATGGCCAAAAAACTGGGCCGGGGCAAGAGAGTGATCACTATTTTGCCTGATACCGGTGAAAGATATTTTAGCACTCCATTATTTGATTAATATTGACAAAAAATGGTGGGCGATGTATTATAATAATTGACAAATCCATAAACGAGCTATTAAAAGGGAGTAGTTTTAACATATAACCAACAATCTCGATTACATGATAATCTGGTTATATGTGCCAGTTGTGGTTACAAGACTTTTAATATGATCAACAAGGGTCATATTAAAAGTCTTTTTTGTTATAATAACAAAAAAGGAGTCCAAGTATGGAGAAATTCTTTAATCAGACAAAAGATGAAGTAATGCGGCATTTGCAGGTGGATGTGGAAGGGCTTAACGATGAGCAGGTGGCAAAAAACATGTCCACTTTTGGTCCTAATGCTTTGCAGGAAGCCAAAAAAGAGACAGTTTTTCAGGTCTTTTTTAAACAATTTAAAGATCTGTTGGTAGCTATCCTAATCGTGGCAGCCATCATCTCTTTGATCTCCCACAGTGGGGAGAGCACTATTGTTATTTTTGCCGTTATTATACTTAATGCCGTTTTGGGTACGGTGCAGCATTTTAAAGCCGAAAAATCTTTGGATAGTTTGAAGGCTCTTTCTTCCCCCTTGACCAAAGTGATCCGCAATAATCAGAAACTGGAGATTGCCTCTAACCAGGTGGTGCCTGGTGATATAATAATGCTGGAGGCCGGGGATTTAGTGGTGGCAGATGGCCGTATCATCGAGAATTTTTCGCTCCAGGTTAATGAAAGCTCGCTGACAGGGGAATCGGAAGGTGTTTATAAGATTGATGAAGTCATTGAAGAGGAGGAATTACCTTTAGGCGACCAGAAAAACATGGTTTTTTCCGGTTCTTTAGTTACTTATGGTCGGGCTATGATGGTGGTCACAGCTACAGGTATGCATACAGAGCTGGGTAAAATCGCCTCTTTGATGAATCAAACGCAGCAAAAGAAGACGCCTTTACAGATCAGCCTTGATAATTTTAGCAAAAAGCTGGCTCTGATCATTATCATAATCTGTATTATTGTTTTTGCTTTAAGCATTTATAGGGACATGCCTGTTATCGATGCCATGATGTTTGCCGTGGCCTTAGCTGTTGCCGCCATACCGGAGGCTTTAGGTTCCATAGTTACTATCGTGCTGGCTTTAGGTACACAGAAAATGGCCCAGCAAAATGCTATTATTAAGGAATTGAAAGCTGTGGAAAGCCTGGGTGCTGTCTCTGTAATCTGTTCCGATAAGACAGGTACGCTGACTCAAAACAAGATGACAACCCAGAAAGTCTTCGTAGCCGGGCAAGTTATTGATGGCGAGCAGTTAGACTTAAACAATGCCGCTCATCGCCGTCTTATGGAGACAGCAGTGCTGACAAATGATGCTGTGGCCGATAATGGGCAGGAAATAGGTGATCCGACGGAAGTTGCTTTGGTAAATTTAGGGCGCAGACTGGGGCTGAACGAGGTAGAACAACGTGAGGCCCATATTCGCTATGGAGAATTGGCCTTTGATTCTCAGCGCAAATTAATGAGCACATTGCATAAGCTGCAAGACAACCCTATTATGCTGACTAAAGGCGCATTGGATATGCTGCTACCACTCTGCGATGGCTTGATGACTGAGAAAGGCTCAAGGCCCATGCGAATGGAGGACAGGGAGCAGATACTGGCAACCAATGAGGAATTATCTAAACAAGGCTTGCGAGTGCTGGCCTTTGTTTATAAAAATATGGATAATTTACGGGAATTGGAATTGTCCGACGAAAAGGATTATGTTTTTGTCGGCCTAATTTCTATGATTGATCCGCCGCGCCCAGAATCTATCCAGGCTGTGGCTGATGCTAAAACTGCCGGTATTCGTACTATTATGATCACGGGCGATCATAAGATCACAGCGGCGGCCATCGCCCGCCAGATCGGCATTTTCAATGATGATGATATGGCCATTGAAGGCATAGAATTGGATAAGCTCTCCGATGGCCAATTGGATGAGCTTTTGTCAAAAATTTCCGTCTATGCCCGTGTTTCGCCGGAGCATAAGATACGCATCGTTGATGCTTGGCAGCGACGTGGCAATATCGTTTCCATGACCGGCGACGGGGTCAATGATGCGCCGGCCTTAAAGAGGGCGGATATCGGTGTGGCTATGGGGATTACCGGCACGGAAGTTTCTAAAGATGCTTCGGCTATGGTTCTGTCCGATGACAATTTTGCTACTATAGTTAAGGCTGTTACCAATGGCCGCAATATCTATACCTGCATAAAAAACTCCATTCAATTCCTCTTGTCCGGCAATACATCGGGCATTTTGGTTGTGCTATATGCTTCTTTGGCGGCGCTGCCGGTGCCTTTTGCCGCCGTGCATCTTTTGTTTATCAATCTCATTACCGACAGCTTACCGGCTATTGCTATCGGCATGGAACCTGCGGCCGGCCATTTGCTCCAGCAAAAACCGCGCAATCCTAAAGAGCCTATATTAACCAAGCCCTTCCTCAAACGAATATTAACCCAAGGGGCTCTGATCGGGGCTTTTACTTTGGCTGCCTTTTATATCGGATTGGATCAATCCGATACTATGCTGGCCAGCACCATGGCCTTTGCTACTTTAACTTTGGCCAGGCTTTTCCATGGCTTCAATTGCCGCAGCGAAAAATCAATTGCCCGTGTGGGCCTAAAATCTAATATGGCTTGTGTCTATGCCTTTATTTTAGGATTTTTGCTGCTGCATGCCGTGTTGTTCATACCTGTTTTGCAGAATCTGTTTTTGGTGGCGCCGCTTTCCCTGCACAATCTCTATATTATCTATATCCTGGCCTTCATGCCCACGCTGATTATTCAGATTTACAAGGTCATAAAAGAGGCGCTGGAAAAGAGCAAAGATGTTACCATCAATATTTGATCGGGATTAAAAAAATCCGGACAGCATGCTGTCCGGATTTTTTTGTCAGAAGCTGACAATGTTCAAAGAAAGGGAGTGCTCAGAAATTCATTTCCACTTGCGATATGTTATCAAACATATTTGCAGCTATAAAGG
>CAYRML010000037.1:0-14398 GCA_964425485.1 uncultured Peptococcaceae bacterium
TAGCCATTGATTTTGACCTCTACATGATTTTCTAGCAGTACACAATTGCTGTGTGATGCCTCGCCTTTGATTATGGCACGCATCAGCCCCGCACAATCAGCGTAGTTGCAATCGCCGCAACAGGGATTGCCCTGCGGAAAAGGCAGAGCCGGCGGTACTTTGGCTATAAGAAAGTCAACCAACTGGGACAGGTCGGATGGTAATTGGAACATATTTGCAGTTCCCTCAGGAACTTTATTGCTGATGACGGCAAGTGTTAATTCCCGATCATATTCATCGTTATTGTTTTCTTGATCTTGGCAGATAATATGCGGGGCATAAGGGGTATAGCCATCGATCAGCAAAAAATCATCATGTACATAAGGCAGTAGTTTGTCAAGCTCAAAATTATGTGGCCACAGCAGGCTGCTTCCCACAGAGGTTTGTTGGGCTAGGAGATTAAGCCCTGAAGGCAGGCTGTCTGCCGGCAGGGATTTCTCTTCTTGACGCCAGAGAGCTACGCTGTAACGGCGGCGAGATAATTCTTTAACTATAAGATTTATGGTATCTTGGCGCAGAATTTTATTGTTTCCGCAGATGGCAAATATTTTCATAATCTATTCTCCTTATTCGCTTACTTTGAGGGTAAAGAGATCGGCATTACTCATTTCTAAAATAGTTTGATAATCTTGAGGGATACTATCTTTTACTGCGATATTAATTTTTTGTCCCTGATAGAGGAAGCAGCAGCCGTCTTGTGCTGCTTCTTGATAGCTGAAACGGCTGGGATTGGCCAGGCGTGCCCGCCCCAACCCCTGGAGAGAATCTGCCAGACAGAGGCTGCCTCTTGCTATGATAGATAGGGAGGGTTCTTGGATCTTAATGCCCATATCTTCTAGCCAAAGGGACATTTTTACAGCCAGAGCCAGGCCGCTGCATTCTTCCTGATGATGATTGACGGCTCTTTTGATCATTAAATATTGGCGCAGCCGGGTATCTTCTTTTTGGATATAAGGCATACGGGGAGAGAAAATTATGTCGTCATCGCTATATGGCTTGATATCCAGTACGGGTGTTTGATCATAGGCATCCAGAGACTCCACATATAAAATATTATTCTCTATTTTATTAAGCCTGGTCAAAGTCAGGCTGAGGGGGTTGGGATGATTAGGCGAGCGCAAAGCGAAAACGCCAAAATCCGCTATATTTTTAGTGTGGCGCTGAGGCTTGATATGCAAAGAAGCGTTTTCCTGTTTTTGATAGAGGCAGATGACCCAAATATGAGAATTCTCTTCCAAGCGCAAAAGGCCTGGTAAAAACTCATCCATGATCTCGATTTGCGCTTGATAATAAAATGGATAGCAATTGTTGTCACAGATATTGGGGCTTCTTACTATACCGATGGGGCATAATGGAAACATATGCTTACCTCTTTTTCTCTAAAATAAATCACCAAATCGATAAAATATTCTCATAAGAAAATAATATACTAATATTTATATTCTTGTCAATAGTAAAACCCATCAACTATGGCATTTTGGGAGTAAGAGTGATAAAATAAAGATAAACAAGTAGATAGCAATTGTTATGATAAGGATAGTGGAGGTCATTACGATGAAAAAAGATTCCTGCCCGGATGAAAAACAACTGCAAGAAACCAGTAAGAAAGAGCTTTCATACGCTTTGCGAATTTTTATCAATTATGGAGAGGGTGTGAGAGGCTCCTTTGGCGTGGGCGTGGATACCTTGATGCATGGTATACAAAAGCATGGCTCCCTTTCCAAAGCGGCTGAGGAAATGGGCATGGCCTATAGCAAAGCTTGGAAAATAATCAAACATATGGAGGATTATTTGGGGTTCCCCATGGTGTTCAGGCAGGTCGGTAGGGGTTGTGGCTCCAGCCTGACTGAAAAAGGGGCGGAATTTATCAAAAGCTATGACGATTTTTTGCAAGAAGTCAATGCTTTTGCCAAAGATAGTTTTAAAAAACATTTTAAAAATTATTAATTTTGAAAAAAGCGCTATCTTAGATAGCGTCTTTTTTTTTCATTAATGGTTTATTTCCTCAATGTTTTATTTCCTCGTCATAGCCGTCATTTTCATCATGATGATGATGGCATTCGCTGGAATGAGTTGCCTCATGGCTGACGCAGCCAGAGCCTCCGACGCAATCTGTGATCATACCCAATTGGTCATTCATCATATAGGTTAGAGCTTCTTCCGCCTGCATGCCGCCACCGAAATATCTGGTGACGCAAGCCCCGGCAATTATGTCAAAAGCCGTTTTCTCTATGCTGCCGCAGATGACAGCTTCGCAATCCCATTTGATAGTTTCCTGGGCAAAATATTCATCAGGTTTTTCTGAAGCTGTGGCTTTTATTACTTGCAAAAGTTCATTGGTTTCCGCATTGACTATAAGCATACAGTTGCCATCTTCAAATCGTAAGGGGATAATACTGTTCATGTTAGCTTCATTCGTGATTATGGCGATTTTCACTTTCTTTTCCTCCTTCAATTGACACATAAATATAACATACAAGGTTTTTGGGCATATGTCAATATAATAATCGGCGTTTATTTTTGTATATTGGTCCCATGTTTTATGATATAATTAGCATGAAAAACAAGGAGGTAATACCCATGAACAAATGCGCTATGCATATAATCAAAGGTGATATAACAAAACAACAGGTAGACGCCATAGTCAATGCCGCTAATACTTCCTTGCTGGGTGGCGGGGGTGTGGATGGAGCAATCCATCGGGCAGCCGGGCCGCAACTTTTAGCTGAATGCCGCACATTGCATGGTTGCCCTACGGGCGAGGCTAAGATAACCAAGGGCTATCAATTGCCGGCAACTTATGTGATTCATACACCGGGGCCGGTATGGCAGGGCGGCGATCATAATGAAGCACAGCTTTTGCATAATTCTTATAATAATTCTCTGTGTTTGGCAGCGGAAAACAATTGCAGCACGGTGGCTTTTCCTTCTATAAGCACAGGAGTATATCATTTTCCGCTGGAGCAGGCGGCTGCCATTGCTGTACAGACCATATGTCAGTTTTTAGCGGCTCAGGCTGTGGTGCGTGAGGTTTTGATAGTTTGCTTCGATGACAAAACCAAAGCTGCTTATGATAAGGCTTTAACTGATTATCTTAGAGTATAGGGGATTTTATGATGGATTTGATTTATGAAAAAAATAGAATATTTGTGAATGACGAACAAGGAAAATTGATTGCCGAAATCACCTTTCCGGAAGTTTCTACCGGTGTAGTTGATATCAATCACACCTTTGTGGATGATAGTTTGCGGGGTCAGGGGATTGCCGGTAAGTTGATGAAGGCGGCCATAGAGCAGATCGAAAAAGACGAAAAGCAGTTTTTTGCCTCCTGTTCTTATGCTTTGCACTGGTTGGAAAAAAATCCTCAATATACGGACTTGTTTTTAGGCTGAGAAGATTTATTACGACGAAAACAGTCAGAATATTTCTTGACAGAAGGAAAATGTTGCTATAAAATTAGTTTTACTAACTAATTAAGTTGCACAAGGAGTCTTTGACATGCAAGACGATTTTGCCGGCAAACTTAATAATTTGCTATACGACACTCTTCGTAATATCAACAAGGTGGAAGAGATAACAGTAAAAAGAATGGACTCTTTGGATCTTTCTATCAATGAGTTGCATCTTTTGGAAGCGATTGGTAGTAACAAGGAACAAAAGAAGACAATCGGCGATTTGGCCCAAGCCTTGGATGTTACTTTACCTTCCGTGACCGTTGCTATCAACAAGCTGGTCAAAAAGGGTTATGTTCTGAAAGAGAAGGGGGAAAAAGATGGCCGCACCGTCTTTGTTTCTCTTACTCGCTTGGGCCATAAAGTGGATTTGGCGCATAGCTATTTCCATGCGCAGATGAATCGTAAGATTGCCCTAGATTTGACGGAAGAAGAAAAAAGGATTATGCTGATCGCAATCGGTAAATTGAACGGGTTTTTTAAGCAAAAACTTATTGAGATGGAGGTTTAAATGGGTATAAAAATTTTAGGTTTGGGCAGCTATGTGCCACCATTAACTATTGATAATCAGCAAATGTCCCAGTTGGTGGATACCAGTGATGAATGGATTGTAACCCGCACCGGTATCAGCACCCGCCATGTTGTGAAAGAAGAGTCGGTGACGGAATTGGCTGTAAGAAGCTCCCAAGCCGCTTTGACCGATGCCGGTGTCGACCCCCAAGATCTGGATCTGATCCTGTGCTCAACGTTGCAGGGGGATTATATAACACCGGCCTTGGCTTGTATCGTGCAGGGGGAAATCGGTGCCTCTTGCCCGGCTTTTGATATAAATGCGGCTTGCCCTGGCTTTGTTTATGGTTTGGATGTTGCTTCCGCTTATCTGGGCTCCGGTCAGGCCAAAAAGGTGCTTTTTATCTGCGCCGAAACTTTATCCCGCCATATCGATTGGCAGGATAGGGCCACCTGTGTCATTTTTGGCGATGCAGCTGGATCTGTGGTGCTTGAAGAAGGCGATTGGGTGCTGGCCAGAAGGCTGACCTGCCTTTCCGATAAAGAATCACTTTATTCTAAAGCCCCGCAAGGCAATTGCCCCTTCAGCGATCATGAAGATGGTACTTATGTGCAGATGAGCGGGCAAGATGTTTATAAATTCGCGGTTTCCTCCGTTAGTGATGATTTTGCCTTTTTGTCAGAACAGACAGGCATTGTTGCTGATGATATAGATCATTTCGTTTTGCATCAAGCCAACAAAAGGATAGTGGAGGCGGTGCGTCATCGACTGAAACAGCCGCCGGAAAAATTCCCCACTAATATCGAAAGATATGGCAACACTTCTTCGGCCAGCATACCCGTGCTGTTGGATGAGCTGGATAAAAGCGGGCAGCTGCAAAAAGGTCAGTTGCTATTTATCAGCGCTTTTGGTTCCGGACTGTCTACGGGCAGTTATATTATAAAATGGAATAAATAATAAATTTGGAGGAATGAAAAAATGACCTTGGAAAAAGTTATTGCGATTTTGGCCGATTACAAAGAATTAGACCCGGCAAGCATCACCAGCGAAAGCACTTTTGAGGAGCTTGGTCTCGATTCTTTGGACACCGTGGAATTGATTATGAATTTTGAAGATGAATTCAATATCACAATCGAGCTCAATGAAGAGCTGAAAACAGTTGCCGATATCGTGGCTTTGATCGAAAAATCCAAATAAGGCATTTGAAGAAGGCGAATAAAATGATAAAAACTTCTCTTTGTGATATGTTGCATATTAAATATCCTGTGGTACAGGGCGGCATGGCCTGGGTGGCCGATGCTGATTTGGCCGCGGCTGTTTCCAATGCCGGAGGGCTGGGCTTGATTGCCGCCGGCAATGCGCCGGTGGATTATGTGCGTCAGCAGATAGTTAAAGCCAAATCCCTGACTGACAAGCCTTTTGGCGTCAATATAATGCTGATGAGCCCCAGCTCTCCTGAAATTGCCGAGCTGGTTATTGAAGAAAAGATACCGGTGGTGACTACCGGCGCTGGTAACCCCAGCAAATATATGCCTAGCTGGAAGGATGCTGGTATTAAAGTCATCCCTGTTGTACCATCTAGCGGCCTAGCCAAAATGGTGCAAAGAGCCGGAGCCGACGCCGTAGTGGCCGAAGGCTGCGAAGCGGGCGGCCATGTGGGCCAGCTGACGACTATGGCCCTTTTGCCACAGGTTTGTGATGCTGTTGATATACCCGTGATTGCGGCCGGTGGTATCGGTGACGGTCGAGGTATAGCTGCGGCTTTGATTTTAGGCGCCGCGGGTGTGCAGATGGGCACACGCTTTCTACTGGCCACAGAATGTAATATTCACGAAAATTATAAAAAAAGAGTCATAAAGGCTAAAGATATCGATACTGTGGTCACCGGCCGCCGTTTGGGGCATCCGGTGCGCTCCTTAAAAAGCCTTTTTTCCAATGATTTTTTTACCAAAGAATATGACAACTCTATTTCCAATGAAGAGTTAGAGGCTTTGGGCTCTGGCGCTTTGCGTCTGGCCGTACAAGAAGGCGATGATAAAAAAGGCTGTTTTATGGCTGGCCAGATTGCCGGTATGGTCCATAAGGAACAAAGTGCGGCAGAAATGATCAGGGAGATATTCGAGGAGGCCGAGGAAATCTTAGGTGGTGTGCAAAAATGGCTCAAATAGCTTTTGTCTTTGCTGGCCAAGGGGCTCAATATAGTGGCATGGGCCAGGAATTGTGGCAGGATTGGGCCGAGGCAAAGGAAGTTTTCGCTCTGGCTGATCGCTTGCGTCCTGGAACATCGGACCAGTGCTTTACTTCTTCCAAGGAAGAATTAGCGTTGACCGTCAATACCCAGCCGACTCTGTTTGCCGTGGATCTGGCCTGTGCGGCGGTGGCCGCGGTCAATGGCATAAAGCCTGCTGCCGTAGCTGGATTTTCTTTGGGAGAATTGCCCGCTTTGGCCTTCAGCGGTTGTTTATCTTATGAAGAAGCTTTCGCCCTCACCTGTAAACGCGCTCAATATATGCAAGAAGCGGTGCAAGAGCATGAAGGCGGCATGATGGCGGTTTTGCGACTGCCTAATCAGCAGGTGGAAGAGCTGTGCTCCGACATAGACCATGTTTATGCAGTCAATTATAATTGTCCGGGCCAAGTGGTGGTGGCCGGGCTTAAAGCCCAATTACCTCTGATGGCCGAAAAGGTGAAAGCGGCAGGCGGCAGAGCTATGCCTCTTGCGGTCAGCGGAGCTTTCCACTGCTCTTTGATGCAGTCGGCCGCCGACAAATTGGCCAAAGATTTAGACCATATATCTTTTGCTCAGCCGCGCATGCCTATTTATAGCAATGTTACGGCAAATATCTATGCAAATGGAAGGGAACTTTTGGCTAAGCAGGTCGTAAGCCCTGTCTTATGGCAAAAAATCATAGAAAATATGTTGGCCGCAGGCTGCGATACCTTTGTGGAAGTCGGCGCCGGCAAGACTTTGTGCGGCCTGATTAAAAAGATAGCGCCGGAACAGATACGGGTTTTAAATATTGAAGACAGAGCCAGCCTCAGCGCGACTTTGGCGGCTTTAGAATCAATTTAAAAGGAGATTTATTAATATGGATGGTCTGCTAAAAGGAAAAATCGCGATTATCACCGGCGGCTCGCGGGGTATCGGCCGGGCTATTGCCATGAAAATGGCGGAGCAAGGGGCCGATATCGCCATCATCTATGCCGGCAATCGGGAAGCTGCTGCTGAGGCTTGCCAGCTGATAACGGCCCAAAATGTACGCTGCCGGTCTTATCAATGTGATGTGGCAGATTTTTCACAGGTTAAGGATGCGATCGAACAGATAATAGCTGATTTTGGCGGTATTGATATTTTGGTCAACAATGCTGGTGTTACCAGAGATAAGCTGATTTTCCAGATGGAAGAGAATGATTTTGACAAGGTGGTTGACACCAATCTGAAAGGGGCATTCAATTTCATCAAGCATATTTATCCGCATTTTGTCAGGAGGCGGGCCGGCAGTATTATCAATATTACTTCCGTAGTAGGATTGATGGGTAATGCCGGACAGGCAAATTATGCCTCGGCCAAGGCCGGCCTTATTGGTTTAACCAAGTCCACGGCCAGAGAATTGGGCGGTAGAAATATTACCTGCAATGCCATCGCGCCCGGCTTTATCCAAACCGATATGACAGCCGCCTTGAATAATAAACAAAGAGCGGATTATATTGCCAAAATACCTCTTAAACGTTTTGGTGAGGTCACAGAGATTGCCGATTTGGCTGTTTTTTTGGCCTCTGATTTTTCCCGTTATATCACCGGAGAGGTGATCAGAGTGGACGGCGGCATGTCTATGTAAGATAATTCCTGTGAGGGGGGATATGAATGCGAAAAGTAGTAGTAACAGGCATGGGCATAATTTGCCCGGTAGGCAATGATCTGCCGACTGCCTGGCAAAACCTTGTCGCCGGCCAATGCGGCATTGGTTATATAAGCAAATTCGATACCAGTGACTACAAAGTCAAAATTGCGGCCGAAGTCAAGGATTTCGACCCGACTTTATATATAGATAAGGCGGATGTGAAAAAGACCGATCTTTATGCCCAGTATGCCATTGCTGCAGCTTCTCAGGCTATGGAAGATAGCGGGATTTGCGATATTGATCCCGGCCTTCTGGGCGTCTATATCGGCTCCGGCGTGGGCGGCATGAATTCCTTCATCAATGAGCAGACTAAGCTGCTGGAAAAAGGGCCGTCACGGGTTTCTCCCTTTTTTATTCCCATGATGATTTCCAATATGGCCGCCGGTTTGGTAGCCATCAAATATAACGCTCAGGGCCCCTGTTTGCCTGTGGTTACGGCTTGCTCAACCGGCGGTCATGCCATTGGCGAGGCCTTCCGGGCTATAAAATATGGCCATGCCGATGCTATTATCGCAGGTGGGGCCGAGGCCACGGTGACAACTTTGGCTATGGCCGGATTTACTAATATCATGGCTTTAAGCACTACTAATGATCCTTTGAACAGCTCCATTCCGTTTGACAAAAGACGCGACGGCTTCGTGATGGGAGAGGGGGCCGGCATGCTGATCTTAGAAGAATATGAGCATGCCTGCCAAAGAGGAGCGCGCATTTATGCGGAAATCGCCGGTTATGGCAATACCTGCGATGCCTATCATATCACGGCGCCGCAACCGGAGGCTGTGGGGGCGACTAAGGCCATTGTTCAGTCTATGCAGGAAGCAGGCATCACTGATGAAGATAGGCTATATATTAATGCTCATGGTACCAGCACACCTTTGAATGACAAGGCGGAAACTTTGGCCATCAAAAAAGCCTTGGGCCAAAAGGCCTATGATACGGTCATAAGTTCCACCAAATCCATGACCGGGCATATGCTGGGTGGTGCCGGTGGGGTAGAATCTATCATCTCTGTCATGGCCCTGGCTAATGGTATTGTACCTCCGACAATTGGTTATAAAGAAAAAGATGAGGATTGCGATTTGGATTATTGCCCCAATCAGGCCCGCCAATGCGAGCTGGATGCTGCCCTTTGTATATTGCTGGGTTTTGGTGGACATAATGCCTGCCTGGCCTTTAAGAAAATAGATTAAGCGGGCGAAAAGGAGTTTTTTATGAAAATAGAAGATGTTAAGGCCTTAGCCGAAGTATTAAAAAAATATGACCTTTCCGCTGTGGAGACAGGGCAGGGCGCTTCCCGCATCCGGGTGGAGAGGCAGCTGGGCGCGGAGGCAAAAATTATTACCGCTCCTGTGCTTGACAAGGCAGCGGCGCCGGAAGCGGCTTCTGCCTGTGATGTTGATACCATACAGGTTAAATCTCCTATGGTAGGTGTGTTTTATGCAGCACCTTCGCCAGATTCGGAGCCTTTTGTCTCCATGGGCAAAAAGGTCTCTAAAGGTGATGTGCTTTGTATTGTAGAAGCCATGAAGCTGATGAATGAGATCACGGCTGATGCCGATGGTGAAATTGTTGACATTTGTGTGGCCAATGGCCAGGTAGTAGAGTTCGGCCAGGAATTATTCAGATTGCGCAGGTGTGACAATGGATAGAGAAGCAATCAAAAATATTTTGCCGCATAGGGAGCCCATGCTTTTGGTTGATGAGGCCTATGTGCGGGATGATAAGGCTTTTGGTAAATTCCATATCAAGGGTGATGAATGGTTTTTAGGGGGGCATTTTCCTGATAATCCCATAGTGCCCGGTGTGATCCAATGCGAGATCATGGCACAAACCTGTTGTGTTTTGCTGGCGGAGAAGGCTGCCGGCCTCACGCCTTATTTCACCAGCTTGGATAAAGTGCGGTTCAAGAACAAAGTTCGGCCTGGTGATACCATGGAGCTAGAATGTGAAATCATTAAGGTCAAAGAGCCATTTTATTTCGCCAAGGGCAAAGGCTGCGTCAACGGCAAGATATGTATTACCGGTGAATTTTCCTTTGCCTTGGTAAAAGGGGTGTAGAGCTTGTTTTCTAAAGTATTGATCGCCAACAGAGGCGAAATAGCTGTGCGTATAATCCGTGCCTGCAAAGAATTGGGCATTTCCACCGTAGCAGTTTTTTCCGAGGCGGACAGAGATGCTTTACATGTTAGTTTGGCTGATGAGAGCTATTGCATTGGCTCTGCCGCCGTGTCTGAAAGCTATCTGAATATGAGTTCCATCCTCTCAGTTGCCGCCATCAGCGGCGCCGAGGCCATACATCCCGGTTATGGCCTGCTTTCTGAGAATGCCAAATTTGTAGAGCTTTGCGAGCGCTGCAATATAATTTTCATTGGTCCTTCATCCCAGGTTATTGCCCAGATGGGCGATAAGGATGAGGCGAAAAGAACCATGAAAAAGGCCGGTGTGCCGGTGATTGCTGGTTGCGATGAATGCTATTCTTTGCAAAATGTAAAAAAAGCCAAAAGCGAGGCCGATAAGATTGGTTATCCGCTTTTGATCAAAGCCCGCGCCGGCGGCGGCGGCCGTGGTATCCGTTTGGTTAATAAAAGCGGCGATTTCGAAACTGCTTATATGACGGCATCAACGGAAGCCAAGAGCTCTTTCGGTGACGGCGCCGTATATATGGAAAAATTTTTATATCCGGTCAAACATATCGAGATGCAGGTACTTGCCGATAAAGCAGGAAATGTAGTCTGCCTGGGCGAAAGGGAATGTTCCATGCAAAGGCGTAACCAGAAGGTGCTGGAAGAAAGCCCTTCCGTTGCCGTCTCCGCCCCAGTGCGCCAGCAGATGACCGATATTTGCGCTAAGGCCTGTAAAGCCGTAGGCTATGTGGGCGCTGGCACCATAGAGTTTTTATTTGATAAGAATGAAAAATTCTATTTTATGGAGATGAATACTCGTTTGCAGGTTGAACATCCCGTGACTGAAATGGTAACCGGAATTGATATCGTGCAGTGGCAGCTCAAGATTGCTATGGGCCAGAAACTGGATTTTAAGCAAGATGATGTCAAGATTTGCGGCCATGCTATCGAATGTCGCATCAATGCCGAAGACCCCGAGCGGGATTTTTACCCTAGTTGTGGTAAGATCAAAGCTCTCAATATACCTGGCGGGCCGGGCGTGCGCTTTGACAGCGCTATCTATCAGGATTATGAGATACCTCCTTTTTATGATTCCATGATTGCCAAGTTGATCGTGCATGCCGATAGCAGGGAAAAGGCAATACGTAAAATGCAAGTTGCTATGGAGGAAGTTGTAACCAGCGGCATAAAAAATAACGTGCAATTCCAATTAGATATACTGCAAGATCCCGTCTTTGTCGCCGGTACTTATACGACGGACTTTCTCTCCAAGAGAGGTTAATTTATGTTGAAGAAAAATCTGTTTAAAAAAGTTAAAAGCAGCGCGGATGTCTCGGCTTTTAATAAACAATCCGGGCCTAATATCCCGGATGAAATGTGCTTGCGCTGTCCCAGCTGCAAAAAAATGATCTTTGCCTCCGATCTTGAAGAAAATCTTTATGTTTGCAATCTTTGTGGGCATCATTTTCGCATCAATGCCCGCCAGAGGATTCATATAATTGCCGATGAAGGCTCTTTTAGGGAACAGGATGGCGATCTGACTTCTGTCAATCTTATCGATTTCCCGTCCTATGAGAGCAAGCTTAAGCATGCCCATTTGCAAAGTGCGGAAAATGAGGCCGTGATTTGCGGATTCTGCACTATCGGCGGTCATGAGACAGCGCTTTTTGTTATGGAAGCAAATTTTATGATGGGCAGTATGGGCACAGTTGTGGGAGAAAAAATCACCCACTTGTTTGAAGGAGCCACAAAAAGATCACTTCCCATGCTGGGTTTTGCCGTTTCCGGCGGCGCCAGGATGCAAGAGGGCATGTATTCTTTGATGCAGATGGCCAAAACCAGCGGGGCTGTGAAAAGGCATAGCGATGCCGGCAATCTTTTCATTTCTTTTCTGACTGATCCCACCACCGGTGGAGTGACCGCCAGCTTTGCTATGCTGGGGGATATCATTTTGGCCGAGCCAAAAGCCCTGATAGGATTTGCTGGGCCGCGCGTCATCGAACAGACCATACGTCAAAAATTGCCGCCGGGCTTTCAGCGGGCGGAGTTTGTCTTGGATAAAGGTTTTGTTGACGCTATTATAGAAAGAAAACAGCAAAAAGAATATATAACAAAGTTATTGGCTATGCATGACGGAGGAAAAAATCATGTCTGCTTATGATATAGTAAACAAGGCCAGGGAAAAAGATCGTTTGCTGGCCAGTGATTATATTGAGGCTATTTTCAGCGATTTTATGGAAATGCATGGAGATAGGCGCTATAGTGATGATAAAGCTGTTGTAGCGGGCATTGCCTTTTTGGATCAGATGCCGGTTACTGTCATTTCTTTGGAAAAGGGTCATGATACCAACGAAAAGATCATGCGCAATTTTGCATCGGCACATCCGGAGGGATACCGTAAAGCCTTGCGTCAGATGAAGCTGGCAGAAAAATTCTGTCGGCCGGTAATCTGTTTTGTTGATACATCCGGCGCTTATTGCGGTATTGGCGCGGAAGAGCGTGGCCAAGGCCAGGCCATAGCCGAAAATTTGGCCGAGATGATGACGCTCAAGGTGCCGATTATTTCTATCATCATCAGCGAAGGCGGCAGTGGTGGGGCTTTGGCCCTGGCTGTGGCTGATGAGGTCTGGATGATGGAAAACGCTGTCTATTCCGTGATCTCGCCTGAGGGCTGTGCCAGTATTTTGTGGAAAGATTCCAGTAAAATGGCAGAAGCGGCAGAATGCCTGAAGCTGACAGGTCCTGATTTGCTGTCCTTTGGTATCATAGATCAGGTCATCTCGGAGGAGCAAAGCAAAGAAGATCTCATGTGCTATATCAAAACAGAGCTGCAAAGGGCTATTGCAGAAAGGCGGCAATTGTCACAGGATCAATTGCTGGAACAGAGATATAAAAGGTTCAGAGCTATTGGTAACCCCCAAGCACAAAAATAGGGTGCCAAAACCTCTTTAGGTCGATTTTATACCTTTTTATTGCCATAAACAGGTATAAAATGTATAATATATTAAAAAAGGGTAGGAGTGTGTTTTATTTGAGCGATTATGTAATAGTTACGGACGCTGCCTGTGATTTGCCGGCCAAAATGGCTGACGATGCGGGTATTGTGGTGGTTCCTATGGATCTTGTCGTTGGCGATGATAATTATAAGCATTATCTTGATGCCAGAGAGATCAGCTGCCATGATTTCTATGAAAGACTTGCCAATGGGGAAATGGCCACTACTGCCCAGATAAATCCATATGAATATACCAAGGTTTTTGAACCTTTGCTGCAAGCCGGTAAGGATGTCATTTATCTGGCCCTTACCTCCGGGCTTAGCAATACTTATAATGTTTCCGTACTGGTGGGCCAAGAATTACAGGAAAAGTATCCGGAAAGAAAAATCTATTGCCTGGACACCTTATGTCCTTCCGGCGGGGAAGGCTTTTTGGTATATCATGCCTCCAAAAAGAAGGCTGAAGGTATGTCTATCGATAAATTAAAAGAATGGGTGCTGGAAAATCGGACTAAAGTAGCCCATTGGTTTACTTTGTATGATATCAACTATCTGCGTCGCAGCGGACGCGTCAGCGTGCTGGCCGCCGGCTTAGCCAACATGTTGTCCATCAAACCGGTGCTGCATGTTGATAATAAGGGATTTTTGGTTGCGGTCAGTAAGGCCAGAGGCCGTAAAAAATCTCTGGCGGCTCTGGTCGAACATATGGAACAAACTTTCATCAACCCGGAAGGTCAGACGGTGTTTATCTGCCATGGCGATTATGAAGAGGACGCCAAATATGTAGAACAATTGATCCGGGAGAGAGTGCCTCAGGCTAAGGATATAGTCATCAGCAACATCGGCCCTATTATCGGCGCCCATACCGGCCCCGGAGTGCTCTCTATTTTCTTCTGGTGCACAGAAAGATAATTTCTAATTTTTACATACAGAAATAAAAAGGCCAAGGTCTGCTGTTTGAAGATCGGCCTTTTTGTGATGTTGATCATTAATAATCGGAAAAAAGGAGTTAGAGTAATATGCATAACAAAAAGAGGATTATTGTGATTGTTGTGGTCATCATTTTTCTGATTTTTGTGGCCATGGGTTCTCATTTATTGCCTACACCCGGCGAGGAAGGCTCTGGCAATCAGCAAAATCTGACGGCCTATCTCTTGCAGCATAGAACCGATTATGTTGGTGATAATTCCGCTGTGAGTACATTGGTAACCCTTTTGATTTTCCCTGATGATATAAGACAGCAAACGATCAGTTTGCAGACAGAGGCGGAGCCATATGGAATCACGGTCAATTTTTCCGCCGATAAAGAAGCTTTGGCCTATTATGGCATAGAAGACCATCAAACGGATTTTGCCTATAATGCCTATATATTATTG
>CAYRML010000038.1:0-8804 GCA_964425485.1 uncultured Peptococcaceae bacterium
TAACGAGGCATGGTATTTCCCTTTTGCTGAATGATTCTATTATCTGCGCCCTATTTTCCGTCTGACCGGTTACAGCAACCGCTCCCGGTATTCTTTTTGCTATTTCTTCGGCATGTTTAACACCACTGGCAAAAATTAGCGTGGCACCTTTGGCATATCTTTTATAAGCCTCAGCTATTCCATCATTGAGAAAATCAGTATTGATCGCATCCTCTAATTCTCCGGGAGCATAATCACCCATCCTTGTGGCAACATGGGATAGATCATAACCAATATTAGCTCTAAGGCAATAAATATCACTCAGATATCCGTTTTTGATACCCCATTTTAAATCACGTTGAAAAATAATATCTTGAAAGATATCATCAAGCCTGACATTATCTCCTCTGTTGGGTGTAGCTGTGAAGCCTAAATGCAACCTTGGCGAAAAGTGATCATATATTCTTCTATAAGTTTTCGCTGCCGCATGATGCGCTTCATCGGTAATCAAGATATCGAATTCTTTCGGATCAAACCGATGTAAGCGTCTGGTTAAGCTTTGTATAGATGCCGAAACAACTTCTTCACCGTCGCTTGATTTAATGGATTGTTCAACCCCGAAAGAACAATCAAAATATTTTTTAGGCTGATACACAAGCTCTTCACGATGTGATAATATAAGCATTCTTCCTCGACGGGGAATATTAGCAAAGGTCACTGTTTTACCTAATCCAGTTGCCATCTGTATAAGATAGCTGCCCCGGTGGGGCAAGCTATCTATACATTCTTTTTGATATGGCCTCAATTTAAAGTTGGATGTTATCGGCATCTGCATCACCTATCCAAGAATTAGAAGCAACACCATTTGGCATAGTATTGTTTTGTTCAACCCATGCAGGCAATTCTTCTTGTTTGCGTTTGGTAAGGAAGTATGATACTTTTGCTTGCGGATCACCATTATACGTTTCATGTTTGATTCTGGCAGCACCAACTTTTCCGATCCAATTTTGCAAGTTTAAATCTCCCTGTTTAATGCCAAAGCTTTCATAAATAGAACCCAGGTTTTGATTGGTAATTTGTGGTTTATCTGGCATAAATACTATGTAGTGCCATAAGCTTCCGCTATGTCCTGACACTTCGAGTATCATTTCAATCATATCGTTGCCGCTTTTGGATTGTTTTTCTTTGGCATCGGCAATCCTTACTCTATGATTTCCTACCGGGATAATAGCAAAAACACCGTTTTCATTGTAATCGTTAGCATCGTAATTCCAATTAACCATTTATAATTACCTCCTCTGCTTTACAGCCTTTTCTTTCATCTATTTGATTTTTTGCATATATATTTTTGGTTGCCTCCAAGCGGCAAGCCCTTACCCCTTCAGATGTAATTTCCAAATGAGCAACCACATCACATAAGCCGCATATGTTATCACAGATTTTAGCCTGAATTTTAGGAATAAAGCGGCTGTATTGTTCGCCTGTTGGGGCAGTCACCTGCTCCACGTTTTCCCATGCCGTCAAAATAATGTTGGCATTGAGGCTTTTCAAGAGGCGCAGCGAATTAACAAGCTTGAATTGCATCCTCTGGTAATCCCCCATGGCCGGCACTCCGTCATTCTTCCCATTGGCGCCGTACTCCGATAAAATGCAGCGTTCAAGTTCACTGATATTGTCAACAGCGATATTATCATACTTATGCCCTTTAAGTAATGTCTGCAAAGCATTTTCCCAGCTGACCATAGTGTTTACGTTGTCGATATAAGCAATATCAATGTTGGCCTTACCTTTTAATACTCCGGTTGTCCTATCGACATCCAGCACCAGGGTTTTACCCGGCAGGCTCCCCAAAGCCGTGGTTTTACCTACTCCAGGCGCTGCGTAGATCAAGTAGGCGCCTTTGCTTTTCGTAATATCTTTGGCATTAATTATCCGCATAGTTCTTCATCCTTTCTGGCCTTTTTTTCATAACCTATCAAAAATTCAGGATCATAATTTAAGCAGATACTGGCAAATGAGCAGCGCATGATCTTACAATTCGATGGATTGCAATAGAAATGTTTACAGGATCTTATTTCTTTGGCCAGGGTGACAAGTTCTTGCTTTTTCTCAGCCAATTCTGCTTTGGTCCTAACAACCGTAAACATTCTGATTTTAGTTTCGTCATACCACTCCATGCAACGCTGAGTGTATTCTTCTGCCGTTTCGCTGGATTTCTGGCGAATAGTAGGTTTTTGACAAACTGTATAAGTAAGCTTGTCCGTGTCCAAAGCAAGCATATATATTGCAACCTGTTCATCCCAATTCAGCTTATAAATATAATCATCATCGGGAGGAACCCCGGCAGTTTTATGCTCGACTGGGATGCCGTTGCTTTGAATCCCATCAATTTTACCCTTAAGATAAATACCATGAGCAAGCTTGATTTTGAATTCCTTCTCAGCTTCCACAATATCAATTTGTGGATAGATAAAGTTTTGAAAAGCTAAAGCCATGGCATCAGTTTTATCATTGGTCCGCTCGAAAGAGCCCGTTTTAATAAGCTGTTCCAATTTATCATGATAGGATGATCCTATCTCTAAAGCCTCTGCTTTTTGCAAGGGTTTAAGCATTTCAATATATGACAGCTCATATTGCCTGCGGCAGGCTTTATATGTTTTCACTTGTGAGGATGTTATTTCTATTGTCCTACTTGGCATTTGACAAAACCCTCCTTATTGCTTATACTGATAGTACCTTTACTTTTTAGCAGCCATACCATGTCAGACACATCACGCTCTATTTTGTCCTGATGCCGCCGCTCAAGAATAGCCTCTCTTACGCCCTTTAACAAGGAGGTAACCCTGTATTCATTTGGTTTTATGGTATAATCTTGCTGAGCCAGGCTGACAAACGGGGCAGGCAACCCCAGTTCATTGGTTATTATCATTATTCACACCGCCCTCCGTGTCCCTAAATTTACATTTTTTCATTGCATCAGCTAACGAATAGTGGCATCCTTCTTTTGGCTCTTTTAGTTCATTCAATTCTTTTTCGGCTTTGCAATACTGGTTAATAACTTGAGTCAGCTTGATGCTTATCTATATCCTTCTGCATTTGGCCTAAGGCGATCATGATATCAGCGATTGTTATATTATTCATTTGCTTACCTCCTTAAATTTAAGCTCATGGTCATTGGCCACATAAAACAATTCTCGCTCTTTATCCCAGAGCAGGTTATAATAGCCAATCCAATCTGATGTAATGCCCAACTGATCCATTGGCAGTCGGCACGTCACTCGCTTACTGCGGCCATCTTCCCGCCCACTTAGCATATAGCCGGTTTTTTCATCAGCAGCCTTAAAATACAACCTGCTACCTAGTTTAGCGGCAACTATGTATTTACACCCCAAAATTGCAAGGGCTCTCCCCGAAAAGGATAATGCAGCCGATTTCCTCGAATTGATTAATGTTAAGCTCAAGTCTACATCTAAACTGGTGCGCTTATTGACTGATTGTTTACATATAAATTTTAAATCGTTATTATTTGACATTTGACAACCTCCTTAATTTATAAGATAATAATGGTACCTATGGTTTCTGCTGCCAGTGGCAGCTCGCCGTCTTGTTCTAGCAAGGCGGCTTTTTTATGCTTGTTCATATATGTACCTTCCTTTCCCTAAAATATCCACGCCTTCAACATCTGCCACCCAAAGTAACTAACCACCACAACCAGCGTCAAGAAGCAAATATCATCCTTATGCAGCTCTATCTGATAGAGCTTGTCCAATATGTAGTCACCAGCTCGATCTATCCGGCTCTTCTTTGCTTTTTTGCGCAATGTGAGCATATGTAGTTCTCCGTGCTTACATGCAGACTGATTGTCCACCGCTTGCCGCATACCGTGCAGCGGGCTTTTTTGATGTTCTCTGCTCGTTTCATACATTTTTGATACCTCCTAACCTTGCATATATTTAATTACACTCTCGGCTACATCTTCATAAAAATATCGCTTGCCCGTACCCTTGCCTATCTCAGGCAGGCTGGCAACCATGCGGGCTGCCTTATTTTTGCCAATGCCAAGATAATGCTGGATGTCGGTTTGGGATAACAGTGCATGATATTTACGATATATGTCATCTGCTATTTGCCGTTTAGTTGCCATAATGCAACCTCCTTTCTGTTATATGGCGGCTTAACAGATTTTTTCGTTTATACCAAATAAATCGTTAGGTGTTACTTCCAATACCGCAGCCAATGAGAGAATATTAGATTCACGAATAATTTTTCTTCCGTTTAACATATCGCTAAGCATGTTAGGGGTTAATCCAGCACGTTCAGCAACAACACATTTTTTTATGCCCTTCTTCTGTATTATTTCTGAAAGGTTTTTTGCAATAATAGATTCCATTTATGTACCTCCTTTCTGTTCAGTATTATTGAACCCAATACTATAATACGACAATATTACTGACATGTCAACAAATAAAATCAATAATATTGAACTTTTTTTATTGACATTTTAAAATTTACAATATAAACTATTAAACAAGAGGTGGTAAAAATGGGATTTAAAGAAAGATTAAAAGAAGCAAGAGAGCAAAAAGGTTATACACAGACACAATTAGCCGAAATGGTTGGTGTTACAAAATCAGCAATCGCCAACTATGAAACAGGCGTCAGCTCTGCAAAAGAACAGGTGCTTATAAAGTTGATGGAGCATCTTGGAGTGGATGCTAATTTTTTATGGCAAGATGAAATGAAAGAGCGCACAGAAAAAAATATATCGTTATCTAATAGAGAATCTGAACTCATAAAAAAATACCGCTCACTGAATGAGAGCGGCAAAAATAAGGTGGATGATTATATCAATGATTTACTTGATTGTAAAAAATATACCACAGAAGATTGCGAATACTCGGAAGAGATATGCTAATGTGCTCATATTCCCGACAAGTCGGGTTAAAAATTAAATTAGGAGGTAATAGAAATGAAAAAAACATTATTGGCAGTAGTTATCACGGTATTAACAGTGTTTATGTTGGCTGGGTGTGGCGGTGAGCCAACCACGGCGCAGCCGGCAGCAACCACAGAAGAACAGCCGACTGTGAAAGTTGCATTTCAAGAACTCCAAAAGTATACAAGCGTTACGGATTCACTTGAATGTGATTATTTGGCAGAGATTAAAAATACAAGCAATTCTCCTGTCAAAATAAGCAATGTATCAATAGAACTCAATGATGTTAATGGTGAACTGATCGGTGTAACGGAATATGTTGGAATGCTCCCTGAAGTAATCAACCCGGGCAAATCAGCTTATATAATGGAAAATGTTTATAGTAGCACTCTTGGCGATTCTATTGCAGTTGATAATATTGGTGAAGCCACATTACGCTATGATATAAGCGAAGCAGAAGAACAAATTGCCCTATCCGTTGAACTATCAGAAACTAAAATGCAAATAAATTCCTATGATCTGCCAGAGATGATCGGCCGCGTCACAAACATCGGCGATACCAATTTGGAAGATGTATATGTTGTTGGCATTATTAAAAATGCAGATGGTGTTTTGCAAAACATGCTCTTCACAATAATTAACAATCTGCCGGCAGGACAGGATGAATCATTTTCACAAATGGCTATTTATGGGGATCCCGATACAGACTATGCCGCATCAACCATAGATTTTATAACATTTGTTCAATAATGCAAATATAAATAAAAAAGCCCCTCCCCGACTGCCATCGGAGAAGGGCTTATAGGAGTGTATGCCACACACCAAAGGATGATTGTAGCTATAGTATATCCCATACACTCCTATTTTGCAATATTAAGAAAGGAGTGTTTTTTATGGCTAAATATGTAACAAAATCATTAACTGTCAAGCTTATGGATGGAACGAAAAAAAAGCTAAAAATACGTGGTAAGGATAAGGCTGAAGCTCAACAAAAATATGACGAAATGAAATTAAAGTATGACATGGGCCTGCTAACCATCAATGGCAATACTATATTTAAAAAATGGTCTGAAACCTGGTTAAAAACCTATAAAAAGCCGAAAGTTACAGAGGGAACATATAAGGATATAAAATGTATTGTTAATCGTAATTTTACCGATTATATTGGTGCACTCAAAATGTCTGAGATAAAAGCAGTCCATTTGCAAAATTGTCTAAATAGAATGGAGGGGAAAAGTAACTCTCATATCAAAAAGGCTCGTATGTATATAAAAAATATAATGCAAAAGGCTATCATTAATGAAATTATTAATAAAGACCCTTCCCTTTGCATTGAATCCCCTAAAGGCACAGAAGGACACAGAAGGGCCTTAACCGATAAAGAGATAGAAATATTCAAGAAGGTTATACCACTTCACCACAGGGGAGCATTCTTTGGTATAATGTTAGCCTGTGGATTAAGGCCACAGGAGGTTAGGGCATTGACTTGGGGAGATTTAGATTTGACGGAAGGCAAAGAAACGGTAAAAGTTAAACAAGCAGTTGAATCCAGATCAAAAAATATCAAGGACCCTAAAACAGAATCAGGATTTCGTGAAATCCCAATAGCTGATTGGTATATCCCTATTATTAAAGAAGTATCTAAAACAAATTCCGTTCTAGTCTTCCCCAACGAATTGGGTAAGCCATTGGATGAACAAAGATATTTGAAAGGATGGAGTTCTTTTGTTAGGATGATGGATATTGAAGCTGGGGCAAAACTGGAACGCAATAAAATCATTATTCACGCTATCGCACAAGACCTTATACCTTATTGTTTAAGACATACCTATGCTACCGATTTAGCAGAAAAAGGTGTTGATATGAAAACAGCTCAATATCTTTTAGGACATGCCGATATTAGAGTAACCGCAAATATTTATACGCATGTTACAAATAATATGCTTGATAACGCAAGAGACAAAATTAACGGCAAAAAAACGGATGGGGACACAGGCGGGACACAAGAAGAAGAAAGGCAAGCATAAACCATAGATCATGGTGGACTCCAAATCCATTGGTTGAGGGTTCAAGTCCTTCTGCCCCTGCCACAAGAAAACGCCTGTTAAAAGCCTTGATAAGGGCCAAAAATGGGCGTTTTTTTATGTTTTTAAGCCCCCTAAAAGTGTAAATTTAGGGATATTTAGGGGACACTTAGTGACACTCTTTTTAAAACATAAAAAATATAGGCCAAGAACAGGCATACATAACATCTTATAAATATAAATTTTCCGCCATAACGACCCCCAGACGCTAATACCTTTCGGTTCTGGTCAAAAAACCATAGGCGATGAAAAAGATCTGCATAAATGCGAAATACTAAACGCACTTTATAGAGCCGATAAATTAACGGCAAAGAGCCAAATTCTTGCCAAGCTGGTTCATAAGAAAAAATAGCTATAGTTGCTGCCATGTACGACATATAAAGCGGTCTAATCAGAATTCTATAATAAAAAGAAGAGGTATTTACCTCTTCTTTTTTGCTATTTAGGATATATTTGCCGTTTTTTAAGCATTTCCAAATCTTCCATCAATTCTTTAGCGATTTGTTCCAGCAACAAGTCGCGATCAGGTGAGTTTTTCAGATGCTTGAAGCGCCCTTGCGGCAACAGATATTCTGCTAATGATGTGGGCTGGACTTTGCCTTCCGCCAGCCTTTTTGTCGGACCGTTAAATGTGGTTATGGCGCCATATTCAGCCTCATACAAAGCCCAGCAGCCGCTGGTGACGGCCATACGGCTCAATTTGACCATTTCCGAGGAAGGAAACTTCCAGCCTGTATGGCAGGGAGCCAGTATTTCTATATAGCGGAAACCTTTGGTATTTTTGGCTTTGACCAACTTATCATATAAGTCAGCCGGATAAGCTACTGAGGCCGTAGCCATATAGGGGATTTTATGATCCATCATCAAAAGCGGCATGTTTTTACGTGCTTCCTGCTTGCCGCCTGGCGTAGTAGTGGTCGAGGCATAGCGCGGTGTGGCGCCGCTTCTCTGTACGCCAGTATTACTGTAAGCCTCATTATTATAGCAAATATAAATGAAATCATCATTTCTTTCTGCTGCAGCTGATATGGCCTGCAAACCTATATCATAAGTGCCGCCATCACCGATCCAGGCAAATACCAGTGGTTTTTCTACCTGTAATTTGCCTTTTTTCTCCAGACTTTCCAAAGCATAGGTCATGCCTGCCGCAGAAGAACCAGCCGTGGCGAAGCAAATATTCAATATAGGATAGTTGAAGGAGGACTTAGGCAATAAGCCGATAGAAGCTACTGTGCAGGAAGGTGTCATCAAGCAGATAGCATTGGGGCCGAAAGCTTTACCCACGATGCGCAAAGCTGCAGTGGCCGGACAACCTCCGCAAGCTCCCCCACCCTGCATCACAACCTCGTTGCGTGGGAAATCTTTGATTGCTGTAGCCATTTATCTCCCTCCTTCTATGAGCTTTTTCACTTCATCTGCCATATAGCGATAGTTAAGATCCGTACCGCCGATACCCATGATCTTATTATAAATTTTCACTTTATCTCCCCTGCCATAAAGCGCCGACTGAGCTTCCGCATACAAAATGCCGGAATCCATACCAAAAGCATAGTTCCTGTCCAGAACCACCAGTTTGCTGCCATCGGGCAGTAAAGCGGACAATTCCTGTTTGGGGAAAGGCCGATAGACACGCAAACGCAGCGAGCCGACTTTGAGGCCTTGCTGGCGCAAAAGATCAACAGCCAAATGCATTTCCGCCGCCATGGAACCCATGGAGAGCACAAAAATCTCGGCGTCTTCGCATTGATAAGTTTCGAACAGATCGCCGTTCCACATGCCGGTAGCATCTTTATAATCTTCGGCAG
>CAYRML010000038.1:8814-13569 GCA_964425485.1 uncultured Peptococcaceae bacterium
TTTTGCTGCCATATTGGCGTCTTGTAACTGCTGACGATACATAGAATAGTAATCGGGTGGCGTCACGGCAGCATAAGCCACAGGGTTTTGGGTATCAAACTGCCATTCTGTTTTTAAGGGCGGCAAATAGGCATCAATTATTTCCTGATCCGGTATCTGTACCGCCATGGTGCAATGCGAGAGTACGAAGCCATCAAAATTGACCATTACAGGCAAATGTATTTCTTCAGCCACTTTATAGGCCTGAATGATAGTGTTATAGATTTCCTGTAAGGAGGCGCAATAATATTGCAGCCAGCCGGTATCGCGCTGAGCCAGTGAGTCTTGATGATCGACCCAGATTGTCCAAGGCGCGAATACGGCACGATTGACATTGGCCATAACTACCGGCAAGCGGCAACCGGAGGCCATATGTAATACCTCGTGCATATATAAAAGGCCTTGAGAGGAAGTTGCCGTAAAGGTACGGGCGCCGACAGTGGCCGCGGCCACGCAAGCGGCCATTGCGCTATGTTCGCCTTCCACCGGCAAAAAGCGGCAATCCAGCTGGCCTTTTTCGACCAAGGTAGCCACTTCCTCCACGATGCTGGTCTGAGGGGTTATGGGATAGGCAGCAACCATATCCACCTTTGCGCTTTTGACTGCCTGAGATACGATATGACAGCCCTTATCGAGTATGGTTTTCATTCTTCACCGGCCTCCCTCACCATTGTAATAGCTTTGGCCGGGCATTCTTCGGCACAGACGCCGCAACCTTTGCAATATTTATAGTTGATCTCCAAAGTATCTCTGTCAATAACCCCATCAGGACAATAGATCCAGCATAAAAGGCATTTTGTGCATTTTTCTCTGTCCACGACCGGTCTGCTGAAGCGCCAGGAGCCGGTATCTCCGCCGGCGCCATGCAAGGGATAGGAAACGGGGTAGATTTCCGCATATTTTTTATCTGCCATTTTTAACCCCTCCCCTGCATAATTTCATAGGCTTTAGCTGCAACTTGGGCGCTTTTGGTGCCGATTTCTCCCGGCCATTTTTCCATAATGACCTCTTGAATCTTATCCAGAGGCAAACCAATGGCATAGCCGAAAGCGCCAAAAGAAGGCACATTCACAGACGGCACATCCATGATAATAAGGCCATTATCAACCGCCAAACCGGTGATATCAATAATCTTGATATCAAGATTGCTGTATTGGGTCGGGATATCATCTTTATTGACGGCATTGAGTATAATTTGGGAATCATCTTTCAAACCCTGTTCTGCCATCATATCAAGCAATTTACTGCTTAAGACCAAAACCAAATCCGGTTGGTAGCTTTGGCTGCGGGCCCAAATTTCATTATCGTCTATGCGGACTGCCGCCACCACGGGGGCTCCTCTTCTTTCTACACCAAAACTAGGCAAAGCTTGTACCTGTTTGCCGGTCTTCAGCGCTGCGGCGGCCAGCATTTGTGCCAAGGTAACTATCCCCTGTCCGCCATAGCCATGAATTCTCATTTCTAACATTTTTACACCTCTTTATTTAATATCGGATTATATATTTGATTTAACATAATTAATAAATTGCGGGAAAACGATACCGGGTTCGCTTAAATTTATCTTCCAGCGTTTGACCCACTCTAAAGCAACATAACCGTCATATCCGTCCTCCTTGAGGATTTGTAGCACAGTTCTGTTAGGCACATCACCCTCGCCCATCATTTTATAGACGGTGCGGCCTTTGGCCATGACGGAATCTTTCATATGAAGATAGTGCAGATATGGTTTAATATTTTTATAGGTGATTTGCGGATCCTCTAAACAATAGCGGTAAGGATGATGAACGTCCCATAAGACACCGGCCTGGGGCTTTTTTATATAGGCCATGATTTCTGCCGTTAGGGAAGAATCGGAAAAAACGCCATTGGTTTCCAAAAGTACGCAGACATTTTTCCCATCGGCATAATCAGCTAATGCAGATAGGTTTTCCGCCACAAAATCCACATCGATATCACAGATCGGCTGCGGCGTCTCATCTCCTAAAACGCGGATAAAAGGCACTCCTAAAGATTCAGCCAGATCGATATATTCACGACCGATTTCCATTTGCGTTTCGACCTCTTCTTTATCAAATAAATATACGGATGAAGCTAGACAGGAAATTTCTAACCCCATATCAGCCAATTTCTTTTTGGTAGCACTTATATTTTCCTTATCAAAATATTTGATTCTGGGCGCATAAAGTTCCCGACCTATACCGCGAACTTCCACACCGTCATAACCCAAATCTTTGGCTACGGCGATAATATCACCCCATTCCCAAGTTGGACAACCCAAAGTGGAAAATGCAAATTTCATTTTCTTACCTCCTTAATGGGTTCTAAGCTGTTTCAGTGCTATCAGTATCTTGTAATTGCAGTTCTTCTATTGCCATTTCTCGCAGTTTAAATTTTTGGATTTTGCCGCTTGCTGTCATGGGTAGGGCATCGATAAAGCTTACATATCTGGGAACTTTATGGCGGGCCATATTGGCTCTGACATAGTTTTTAATATCATCAGCGGTTAAATCCACACCTTCCCTGGGGATTATGTAGGCCATGATTTCTTCGCCATATTCCTTGCTGGGTACACCGATAATCTGCACATCCCTAACCCCAGGATGGGTATAAATAAAATCTTCGATTTCCTTAGGATAAATATTCTCGCCGCCGCGGATAATCATATCCTTAATGCGGCCGGTGACCATAAAATAGCCGTTATCGCACTTAACACCGATATCGCCTGAATGCAGCCAGCCATCCGGTTCGATGGCCCTGGCTGTTGCTTCCGGCATCTTATAATAGCCCTTCATGATGTTGTAACCGCGAATCATGATTTCGCCCGGCGTATTGGGCGGCAAATCTACCCCTGTTTCAGGATCCGTGATCTTGACCTCGATATGCGGCAGAGGTCTGCCTATAGTAGAGACCTTCAGCTCTACGGAATCCTCGGTCCTTGTCTGGCAGCATCCTGGCGAAGATTCGGTCAATCCGAAGACAATGGTAATGTCCGGCATATGCATTTGCTCCATGGTTTGTTGCATGACTTTCACCGGGCAGGGCGATCCGGCCATGATGCCGGTACGCAGGCTGGAAAAGTCAAATTCCTTAAATTGTGGATGCTCCAGTATGGCAATGAACATGGTAGGTACACCATGGACAGCTGTGCATTTTTCATTTTGTATGGCTTTCATGACAACAAGAGGTTGATAATAGTTTATGGGAACCATGGTTGTGGCATGGGTCACAGAGGCCATAATGGACAGGACCATGCCAAAGCAATGGAAAAACGGCACTGGTATGCATAGCTTGTCTTTTTCCGTAAATTTCATGCAGTCACCAATACTTTTGCCATTGTTGACAATATTATGATGAGTCAGCATCACACCTTTGGGGAAGCCGGTGGTGCCGGAAGTATATTGCATATTAACTACATCATGAATGTCTAAAGAACTTTGTATGGTAGCCAAATCCTCATCAGAAATATCTTTGGCCATGTCATAAAGATCATTCCAGTTGAACATACCGGCAGGAGTATTATCACCGACATAGATCACATTTTTCAGACAAGGCAAATTGGGGAAGTTGCTTTCCCCCGGCTTTTCCGCTGCCAATTGCGGATGCAGTTTGTTTAATATTTCCACATAATTGCTGTCTTTGAAGCCGTCTATCAAGACTAAAGTCATAGAATCGCTCTGTTTCAAGAGATATTCAAGCTCAAATACCTTATAGTTGGTGTTAACAGTGACCATGACAGCACCGATCTTAGCGGTGGCAAACATGACCAAAAGCCATTGAGGATAATTTGTGGCCCAAATAGCTACATGATCACCCTTTTTTATGCCCATGGCCAAAAGACCTTTGGCCACCTCATTACAATCATCGCGGAATTCGCTATATGTTTTTCTGTATGGACGGTCAGTATAAAGCACCCCATCATGATCGGGATATTTTTCTGCTACTTGATCCAAAAGATCTCCCAAGGTTATTTCCCACAGTGGCTCTATCAAATAATTCTCCTCCCTTTGCACAACAACATGGCAATATTCAATATTTAATTATAGTAGAATTCTTTAAAGCTGTCAATTAAATAACAGGCCTTCTGATTATAAGCGGCACAGTGGCCAGTTTTTCCATATTTCCTGTATAAGGCACAGATATTACTTGTTTAGCATGAGGAGCACGCTCTATGGAATTACCTTCCTCATCAATTATAGAAGGTATTTTATAGCAGATATTTTGCCCATCAGGCAAAATTATCTCAATATTATCCCCCACCGCTAAGGTGTTACGCTGCTCGATTATCAATGACTGCCCCTCGATTGCCTTGATGACGCCGGCAAAATCATAAGGCCTGATATAACCGCCGCTGTCATAGCGATAGCCGTCCCCAGCCGGCGGCTCAAAAGCAAAAGCGCCGCTATATTCCCGGTGGCTGACTTTAGCGATTTCCTCCAGCCATTGCCGACGCATAAAGAAATTTTCCTGCTCCTCTAAGGCCGTATCCAGAGCCAGACGATAGATGCGGGTGATATTGGCGGTATAATAAGCGCTTTTATTACGCCCTTCGATTTTCCAGCCATCGGCCCCCGCCGATAGTAGCTGCGGCAAATAAGGCAGCAAAGCCAGATCCTTGCTGTTCATGATATAGGTGCCGCGCTGGTCTTCTTCTATGGGCAAATACTGGCCCGGCCGCTTGGCTTCTTCTAAACGGTAATGCCAGCGGCAAGGTTGGGC
>CAYRML010000039.1:0-13525 GCA_964425485.1 uncultured Peptococcaceae bacterium
CTATGAGCGCCAAAATAATGGAAGCCTGGGCATCTATTACTTCTTCATCCAGCTTCAGCTCTTCGTCAGCATAGTTGCTGACGATCAGATTATAGAACATTTTACGCCATTGGCAGTATTTTTCATGCATTTTTTCAAAAATCACTTCGTTGCCGCAAAGGGCAACCTCTAAAAGATGTATATTGATGGGAAATAATAATTTATCATCCCTCAATATTTCCAGACATTGAGAAAATATGAATTTTTTATCACCTAATTTATCGGTCTCAATAGAAGCCATGAATAATTTATCCAAAGCATCGGAAAATCCATAATCCATGATTTCATAGAGCAATTCATCCTTGGTAGGGAAATGGTAGAATATCGTGCCTTTACTGACAGATGTTTCCTCCGCTATATCTTTCAAAGATGTCTGATAAATGCCCCTTTGTGAAAAAAGACGCATTGCGCTTTCCATAATAGCTTTTTTAGTATCTTGCATAAAGTATAACCTCTCCTAAACTCTATTGCTAACTATCTCTTTAACCTAGCATCCGTAATATCAAATATAGTGCTCATGTCATGGCGGTCGGCTAACCAACTGATATAATAATAAAAAAAACTAACCGCAGCAATCCTCTAAATAGATCACCTTTATAATTCTAACACATATAATAAAATTTTGTCAATATCTTGTGCTTTTATAATAACTTTATGCACGGTAATATCTTGCTGCATAAATATTATAACAAAAATACCTCTTTTGCAATCATTGCTGTAAAGATAAAGCATCAACCTATGATCGAAAAATGTATAAGATTGCAAAAAAATGTAGTGATTTTAGAAAAACTATGTTATACTTGTTTTTATAAAAATAATGCAATGCTGGTGATTTTCCAATGTAAATTCAGTTTTCCATTTAACATTAAGTCTATAGGAGTATTTTTATATGGGAGATTTGAAGAATAAAAATAAATTTATATACTATGTGATTATTCTCCTTGTACTGGCACTGGCAATTTGTACCGGTATACTTTTATACAATAACGATTCTCTGCAAAGAGGGCAGGATAGAGCTTATACCGTTTTAAAAAAATCCCTATCTGAACATACCGTCTTATTTAACAATACATTATCTTCTTATGCTGCGCTCCTGGAAAATGCGGCTTCCCAAACGGCGGATATTAACAGCCTCAATGAGTCTGAGGCCAGCAAGCTAATGACAGAAATCAATCAAGCATCCGCTTTTTCTCAAATCATGATCCTTGATGCCAGCGGCCACGGCCTCAATTCCGCCGGGCAAACAGTGGAAATGGGGCAACAGGAATTTTTCCTGCAAACTATGCAAGGCCAACGGGTCTTCACAAAATCTGGTATATACTCGGATGGCTTAATTATCTCCTTGCCTATTATCCAAGATAGTGCTGTGACAGGTGTTATTGCCGGCCATTTAAGCGAAAACACATTGAGACAGCTTTTAAAATCTTCTGACTATAATGGCAACAACTATACTTTCATCGCTGATGCCAACGGCAATATAATTATCAGCGATAACAAATTTGGGGCTTATCCCGATAAAAACACCCTTTTTTATATCAGCAGCCACGGCAAAAAAATGGCCAGGGATATAAATTATAATGATATTGCCAAAACCGTAGATTTAAACAGCAATGGCCTTTTGATCTATACCATAGACCGTAATGAATTCTATGCCGTCTATCAATCCTTGGGTCTTAATGACTGGCTGGTTTTTAACACAATCCCCAGTTATATTGTGAAGGCGGAGCTTTCCATATTTACTTCTTTTACCTATATACTCATAGTCATCATTATTTTGACGGTAATTGCCCTGATTATTTTGGCTTTCCTGATCAGTAAAAAGTATATAAAGAAAATAGAAGCGGAAAAGTCGGCTATCTCTTTGAGTGACCAGCGTCTGCGCGCTGTCCTGGGTCAATCATCTGATGTCATAATCGAATTTGACTGCGATGAGAAAAGACAGCCTCATCAAGCTGTAATTATTACGGAACCATTGCCCAATATCAATTTGGACCTGTATTTTTTCGAACAAGAGAAATCCCTTTATCTGGCTATGAAAGATGTGCTTTTATGCGTGACCAAAACCAATCTTTCCCAGAATACCGTGGAGCTGATTCACGTGGCCAATAACTCCGATTATCAGACGGAAAATATCAAAACCTATGATGATCTGCTGCAAATATTCATGCCAATGGCTGCCAGCCCCGATGATTCCCATAAAATTTATACGTAGATGTCTGCCCAAAACTTGATATCGACATTTGAACATGGTAGCAATTTCATAGTGGTACAATACAAACAGAATAATGCACAAGGCCAGATTAAATGGGTATCCAACATCATTAATTTATTAAAAGACCCAGTTAGCGGAGATCTGTATGCCTTCTCTTATCTGTGCGATATAGATAGGCGCAAACTCTATGAGCTGGCCCTGCCTCAAAAAATAGAAAAAGATATTGACTCCTATCTTTATTCAGCAGAAACTACAAAACATCTGGTAAACCATGTCATATCGCAAAATAAACAAAGCGATAAATTATGTGCTTTGACCGTTATGAGTCTGCCCGGCCTGGAGCAAATGAAGAAAGAAATGGGGCTTAGTACGGCTTACGGCACCATCACCTCTATCTCCAGGCTGGTACGTATAATCTCCGATCCTAATATGATCATAGGCTATCTGGGAGAAGCCAATTTCGTCTTTTTCCTGGAGGATGTGGCCTCCGCCCAACATGTTTTTAATCTGATCAAAGATCTGACGGAAAAAATAATCAGCATAAATAAACATAAAAACTTTATCGAGCGGCTTAACCCTGTTTTGGGCATTGATATTTTACCCATGGCCGATGCCAGCTATGAGCTGCTTTTGCAGCATGCATCGCAAGCTTGCCGGCAAACAGAAGAAAAAGTAACGGAGAAAAGAATCGGGCTTTATAACCATAGGGAGCAGCCCGCGCAGACCTCCGGCAGCGACCAAACTCAACCGCAAAACCCGCTTGTTGACAGCCCCCCTGATAATAGTATGTTGGATGATCTGACAGGAGTAGCAAATAGGCAAAGCTATATAGCGGCAATCTCCCAATGCCATCCTGATGCTATTTCTTCTTTGGGCATTCTTTTTACCGATATCAATGGATTATCCAAACTCAATTCCGATTATGGCAATGAGTATGGGGACGGGATTTTGATCTTTACGGCTAATATGCTGCAAAAATATTTTACCGGCAGCGTCTATCGAATCTCCGGCGACGAGTTTATTGTTTTTGCTCTGAATCTGTCGCAGGAAGAATTCCGCAAAAGATCGGAAGCTGCCAAAAAATCTTTCGATGAAACCTATCCCGGCTATATCAGCATGGGGATTACCTGGGCCAATCAACATATAAACATCAACAAATTGATACAGCATGCTGAAAATATCATGCAGATCGAAAAACAGGATTATTATCACCTGGAAGAACGGGGCAGCCACAAGCAGCGCAGCAAATTGGTGGAACAGCTGCAAAAAGATATACAAAATCAGAACTTCTTGCTATATTTACAACCTCAGCTCGACCTCAAATGCAACAAAATCTGTGGCGCCGAGGCTTTGGTGCGCTTACATAGCGAAGAAAAAGGATTGATAATGCCGGGGTCATTTATCCCCGGCCTGGAAAAAGAAAATCTGATTAAATACCTCGATTTCTATATGCTGGATAAAGCCTTATCTACCCTAAGCCAATGGAAAAAAGAAGGGCGCCAGCTGTTGCCAATTGCCGTCAATTTTTCCCGGCTGACCTTAATTGCGCCTAATACTTTTGAAAATGCCATGGAAATCTGCAATAAATATGATTTACCCCATGATCTGATCAAAATTGAGATCACAGAAAGTATTGGCCATGTGGAACGCACAACCGCAGCCAATGTTTGTGAAAGATTTTCCCAAGCCGGGTTTAAAATAGCTTTAGATGATTTCGGCTCTGAATATTCCAGCCTTTATATACTTTCCGCCATCCATTTCGATGAAGTAAAAATAGATAAAAACATCACCAGTGATATCATCACTAACAAGCTTAGTCAGTTGACGGTGGCCAACACCAAACAATTCTGCCGGGTCTGCGGCTCTCTTTGCCTGGCCGAAGGTGTAGAGACGGAAGAACAATTGCATATGCTTAAAAGTCTGGATTGTGATATGGCGCAAGGCTACCTTTTCCATAAACCCATGCCTGTGAATGAGTTTGAAAAGAAATACCTGCCGCTTGACAATCTTGATAATAAATAAGTATTGGCAAATAAAAAGCGTACCGCCTGGGCGGTACGCTTTTTTGAGGTAATAATTCTATTTTTAAATAACATTTTTAGCCAAAATATCTTTGCAGCAAGCCGCGGAAACCGGCGCCATGTCTTGCTTCGTCTTTGGCCATTTCATGTACGGTATCATGGATTGCATCATAATTAAGCTCTTTGGCCAATGTCGCCAATTCTTTTTTGCCGGAGCAAGCTCCATGTTCGGCTTCGGCGCGCAGCTGCACATTTTTCTTGGTATCGGCAAAGACTACTTCGCCCAATAATTCGGCAAAACGGGCGGCATGATCGGCTTCTTCCAAGGCATAGCGCCTGAAGGCTTCGCCGATCTCTGGATATCCCTCGCGATGGGCCTGACGGCTCATGGCCAGGTACATGCCAACTTCCGTACATTCCCCCATAAAGTTGGCGCGTAGGCCCTCAATAACTCTTTCATCCACGCCGGCGGCGATACCGATTTTATGTTCATCAGCAAAAGCGCCCAACTCGCCTTGTTCACTGAATTTTTCTCTAGGAGCCTTACATTGAGGGCAAGCCGCCGGAGCAGCATCCCCTTCAAATACATAACCACATACGCCGCAGATAAATTTTTTCATATTATTTCCTCCCTAAATCTATTAATAATAATTACTGTTATTATAACATGTTTGGCCAAAAAGTCAATAGCGGATATTATATTTATAAATATAAGTTGACTTTTTATTTTTTAAATTATATATTATACATTGTTTACATAATACATTGTTTACATAATATTTTATTACATACATTACTGGAGATTATTTTATGCCTAAACGGGATTTTGAAAGTAAGAATATGTTGAATATGACCGAGGGCAAGATTTTCAGGCAGCTTTTATTTTTTGCTATCCCCATGCTGATCGGCAATCTTTTTCAACAATTGTACAATGTTGTAGACGGCCTGGTTGTAGGCAATTTTGTCGGTACCGGAGCCTTAGCGGCCGTCAGCGTTAGTTTTCCCGTCTTTTTTATGTTGTTGGCCTTTACCATCGGTCTTTCCATCGGGGCAACAGTTGTGGTCGCCCAATATTATGGTTCCGGCGACGAAACAAATTTACGCAAAGCCGTCGGTACCACTTATATTATAACCATCTGGATTGCCATAATCGCCACCGCGGTCGGTGTCTTTCTCGTGGATCCCATATTACAGTTGATGCAGGCTCCGGTAGAAATACGGGGTATGGCCAGCATCTATATGCACACGGTTTTTGCCGGCATGATCTTTATCTCCGGCTATAATGTAATTGCCGGCATCCTGCGCGGGGTGGGAGACTCCAAAACCCCTCTCTATTTTCTTATCATGTCTACCGTTGTCAATACGGTACTTGTTCTGGTTTTTGTTCTTGTATTTGATTGGGGGGTCTTTGGTGTCGGTGTCGCGACCCTCATTGCCGAGGCCGTCAGTTGCGTGGCCTGCCTGCTTTATGTAGCTAAGATCTCGCCTCTTTTAGCCTTTAACCGTCAGAATCTGCATTTTGACAAAGAGATGGCCAGAAAGGTGCTCAGAATCGGCCTGCCGGCTGCCGTGCAGCAGGTTGCCATCGCTCTTTGCATCTTCATCACGCAGGTGCTGGTCAACGGCTTTGGCGAGCAAGTCATTGCCGGATACGGCCTGGCCATCCGCATTGATACTCTCTGCATCCTCTTTTTCATCAGCATCGGCACCGCTATGGCTGCTTTTAGCGGGCAAAATGTCGGCGCCGGCAATTTTGAACGCGTCAAACAAGGAACCAAGGTCGGCACTATCATGATTTTGATAATCGCAGCAGTCCTTAGTTCTTTGCTTTATTTCGGCCGCTTTTGGCTGCTGGGATTTTTCACGCCCGACACTGCCGTTATCGATGCCGGCGCCTATATGTTCTTCATTATTGCGCCTTTCTACTTCACCTTAGGCCTGACCATCATCTATTCTAATGTCGTGCAAGGGGCCGGGGCCGCCGTGCCTGCCATGATAATCATCATCATCGCCGAATGCGCCCGCTTGCCCATCGCTTTCATCCTGGTGGATAAATACGGCTCCGTTGGCGGTGTATGGTGGAGTTTTGTCATTTCTTGGGTGGCCGGCGCTATTATCGCCATCCTCTACTATAAATTCGGCAAATGGAAAGATAAGTCACTAGTAAAGCATAGAAATTTCCCGCCGCCGGAAATAAGTACATAAAAAAGACCGCAAAAGCGGTCTTTTTTTATGTACTTATTATAAATCTTCTTATAGTAAATTGCGTACCGCCTGGCCCATGGCCTTTGTGCCGACCAATGTTGTATTGGCTGAGCCATCATAGAGGTCGGCTGTACGCAAGCCGGCGTCCAAAACCGCCGACACAGCCTGCTCGATAGCAGCAGCAGCCTCATCCTGACCCAAGGAATGGCGCAAAAGCATGGCCGCGGAAAGTATAGCAGCCAGGGGGTTAGCCACCTCTTGGCCGGCCAGATCTGGCGCCGAGCCATGCACCGGCTCATACATGCCAAAGTTGCCATCCGCCAATGAGGCCGAAGGCAGCATGCCAATAGATCCGGTCAGGACGGAGGCCTCATCCGACAAAATATCACCGAACATATTGGAGGTGACGATAACATCAAAGCGGCCGGGGTTGATAATCAGCTGCATGGCCGCATTGTCCACATAAAGATAATCCATACTGATATCCGGGTGCTCTTTGGCCATGGCCTGCACCACACGCCGCCACAGACGCGAGCTGTCCAGAATATTGGCCTTATCCACCAGAGTTAATTTTTTTTGCCTCTTCTGGGCCATCTCAAAGCCTTTTTGAACTATCCTTTCGATTTCCGGCACACTATATATTTCCGTATCGAAGGCCTCTTGCTCGTTGCTGCCGCGCGGGCCGAAATAGATGCCGCCAGTCAATTCCCGCACGATCATGATATCGATGCCGCCGGCCAGTATTTCATCCTTTAGGGGTGAGGCCGCGGCCAATTGCCGATGCAAAACTGCCGGGCGCAGGTTGGTATAAAGGCCCAATGAGGAGCGCAGGCCCAACAGAGCCTTTTCCGGCCGCAGTTGCATGGGCAGCTCGTCCCATTTGGGGCCACCGACAGCGCCCAAAAGTACAGCGTCGCTACCCTTGCAAGACTCTATGACCGAGTCAGTCAAGGGTTCTCCATAGGCCTCATAGGAAGAACCGCCCACCAAATATTCGTCCAGCTGCAGATCTATATGATATTTTTCCGCTGTTTTGCGCAGCACGGCCACAGCCTCCGCCATTATCTCCGGACCTATGCCGTCGCCGGGCAAAACCGCTATCTTCTTCGCCATGCTCATTCCCCTTTTCTCAGCTGCTCTTTAGTATAAGGCACCAAGCCGCCGGCCGCGATCAATTCCTGCATAAAGGCGGGCAACGGCGTAATGCAGTAACTTTCTTTTTTGCTCAGATTTTTGATTATACCGGCTGCCATATCCACACGCAGCTTATCACCGTTGGCAATAGCCGCCGCGGCTTCTGCCGACTGGGCTATGGGTAAGCCGATATTTAAGGCATTGCGAAAGAATATGCGGGCAAAATCAGCCGCGATGACACAAGAAACACCGGCAGCCTTGATGGCGAGAGGTGCATGCTCCCTGGATGAGCCACAGCCAAAATTCTTGCCTGCCACAATCATATCACCGGTCTGCACTTTGGAGGCGAAATCGGCGTCGATATCCTCCATACAATGAGCGGCCAGCACTGCTGCCTCCGCCGTGGAAAGATAACGAGCCGGAATAATAGCGTCTGTGTCTACATTATCACCGTATTTATATACTTTTCCTTCTAAGATCATTTTCTCTACCCCGCTTCCTTATAACTGCGCCGGATGGCAAATACGACCGCCGACGGCACTGGCCGCCGCAACTGCCGGCCCGCTGAGATAGACCTTGCTTTCCACATGGCCCATGCGGCCGACAAAATTACGGTTGGTGGTTGAGATAGCCACTTCGCCGTCTGCTAGGATGCCGCAATGGCCTCCCAAGCAAGGGCCACAAGTGGGCATGGTGATGACGGCTCCGCTTTCGGCAAAGATCCTTAACAAGCCTTCATCCAAAGCCTGTTTATATACTTCCTGGGTGCCGGGAATAACCAGGCAGCGTACATGTCTGGCTACCGAGCGCCCGGCCAGAACCTGCGCGGCTTGGCGCAGGTCTTCTATCCTGCCATTGGTACAGGAACCGATAACAGCCTGATCGATGGCGACGGAACCTAATTCATCCGCCCTTTTGACATTGGAAGGCAAATGCGGACAAGCCACCAAGAGTGGTAAAGCACTGAGGTCAACTTTATATTCAGCACTATAACAGGCATCACTATCAGCTTCTTTTATATGATAATCACCTGCAGGTAATCTTTGGCTCAAATATTCTTTGGTCACGGCATCAACAGGGAAAATCGCATTCTTAGCGCCGGCTTCTATGCCCATATTTGCTACGGTGCTGCGATCAGCGATATTAAGGGCGGATAGACCGTCACCCGTAAATTCCAAAGACTTATACAAGGCGCCGTCCACGCCCATTTGGCCAATCAGATACAGGATCAAATCCTTGCCACTAACCCAACGATGGAAGCAGCCCTCAAGCTGCACCCGGATGGCTTCCGGCACCTTGAACCAGGCGTATCCGGTGGCAAAGGCCATGCCAACATCCGTGGAGCCCATGCCGGTGGAAAAAGCACCAAAAGCGCCATAAGTGCAGGTATGGGAGTCGGCACCGATAATCAGGTCACCGGGTTTGACCAATCCTTGTTCCGGCAGCAGAATATGCTCGATGCCGCCGCCTGTGATACCAAAATGATATTTTATATGCTGCGCTTTGGCGAAATCAGCCATCTTTTTTACCTGTATGGCCGATTTGATATCTTTGTTGGGAACAAAATGGTCGGCAACCAAAGCGATCTTTTCCTCATCAAAGACCTTCTCTACGCCCAATTTGTTGAATTCATCGATTGCAAGCGAGGCAGTGATATCATTGGCCAGCACGAGGTCAAGCCGGCAGGATATGATTTCCCCCGCCACCACTTGTTCTCTTTTGCTTTTAGCAGCCAGAATCTTTTGCGACATTGTCATGCCCATAATAAACTGCGCCTCCTTATTAATTAGCTTCCGCTCTTACGATTTGCTCAATAGGTATATCAGCCAGTATTCTATTGATAGCATTGATATAGGCAAAAATGCTTGATTCTATGATATCGGGGCTGATACCTCTGCCCAAATATATTTTATCACCATGTTTGACCCGAACAGTAACTTCGCCCAAGGCATCTTTGCCTTCGGTTATAGCTTTCAAGGAATATGATTGCAACGAGGTCAAAAGCCCGGTCAGACGGTCGATGGCATTATAGGCCGCATCAATGGGGCCGGGGCCGATTGCCGCTTCCTGCATATCCTGTCCTTCTCTTTTGATGCTGATATTTGCCGTGGAAGAGCCTCTGTTGCTGCTGATAATCTGATAATCCACCAGCTCTATATCACCGGACACCTGGGTCATGCTGCCCTCCAGTATGGCAATGATGTCGCGGTTAGTGACTTCCTTTTTGCGGTCCGCCAATTGCTTGAACTGCGCAAAAGTCTCGCGCAAAGATTCTTCATCCAAATGATAGCCCAGCTCTTTAGCTTTATCGGCAAAGGCATGGCTGCCGGACAATTTGCCAAGCACGATATCATCTACATTATAAAGACCGATGGATTCCGGCGTCATGATCTCATAAGTGCGACGATCCATCTTGACGCCATGCTGGTGAATACCGGCCGCATGACGGAAAGCGTTTTCTCCCACCACAGCCTTATTCGGCTGCACATAGACGCCACTGTAATTGCTGACCAGACGGCTGGTGCGATATATTTCATGTGTATTGATATGATGTTCCAGATCATAATAGTCCGGCCGGGTATTGATGGCCATGACCAATTCATCTAAAGCCGCGTTGCCGGCTCTTTCGCCCAAGCCATTGATCGTACATTCCACCTGGGTGGCTCCGGCTCCTACGGCAGCCAAGGTATTGGCTACCGCCAAACCCAAATCATTGTGACAGTGTACAGCAATCTCCGCCTTGTCTATATTAGGCACGTTTTTGATAATTCCTCTGATCAAATCAGCAAATTCATAAGGCATACCATATCCTACCGTATCGGGGATATTGACCACATTAGCGCCAGCTGCGATGACTTTTTGCAGCACCTGATACAAAAATTCCGGCTCGCTGCGGCTGGCATCCTCAGCGGAAAATTCTATATCCGGGCAAAGTTTTTTGCCCAGAGTGATGGCCGCTACGGCCTTTTCTATTACTTGTTCCCTGGTCATTTTAAGTTTGTACTGCATATGCAGCTCTGATGTGGCGATGAAGATATTGAGGCGAGGCGCTTCGGCCTTTTTGACGGCCTCCCATCCTCTTTGAATATCGGCGGCGGTGGAGCGGCAAAAAGCACAAACGGAAGCGCCTTTGACCACTTTAGCTACAGCCGAGACGGCTTCGAAATCGCCTTGAGAGGCAGCAGGAAAACCCGCTTCTATCACATCAACGCCTAAAGCCATCAATTGTTTGGCTATATCTATTTTTTCCTTTCTATTAAGGCTGATACCTGGTGTTTGTTCTCCATCCCTCAATGTGGTATCAAAAAATTTGATTGTCCTTGTCATTTATATATCCTCCTATTTTCTTATTAATACTCTTTAATACTCTGCTAAAGGTATAAAAAAAATCGCCCCTGCCATGCAGGGGCGAAGCAATGCCACACGGTGCCACCCTGTTTCAATACCGCATAAAGACTCGGTATCCTCGAAGCCGTAACGGGGCGAGCGTCTTTTTCTACTTTGCATACTTTGGGCGAGTTCAAAAAAGCGGTTCCGGAGCGAGTATCTTACCATTTGATGTACCGGCTTCACAGCGCACGCCGGCTCTCTGAACACCTGGGGGCAAAAGCTCTCCTTCATAACCTTTGGTCATTATGTGATTTGGCCCTCGCTAAGAGGGCATAATAGCAACAGGCCGCTTAGTCGATCCTGTTTTTGGCACAATCGTTGTAGTTGTAGTAGTAACATGGCTTTTGCCCTCCTTTTTCCAAAGTTATTATATATTCTATGACAAAAGGCAAATCTTGTCAAGAATTATTTTTAAAAAATATTTCATACATACTACATGATGCATCCGATGAAATTTACAGAATATACAAAATTGAAAATCATTTACTGTCTGCAAAATAAAAAGCGCCTGTAACATAGCATATAATAGCTGCAATTTGTCAGAAAATGACTTATTCTTGGTGTAAAATAACAATAAATTTGATTGTTATTTGGGACAAGAAGTGCTATAATTATAAATGCGAAAATCATGCATAATTGCGGATAATTATAAGCTCGTGCTTATAGCTTATATATTGTGGGCAAAAATGCCTGCCTAAGGGCTATTTGTGTATTCCATATAATTATTCCTGTGCTGTTTTTTGCTGTTTATTGTTGCTAAAAGTGAGTAAGTTTTCACTTGCTTTTAAATAGCTTACATTAAAATAATTATTAATTTAAAGGGGGATTTTTATTTATGGACAACATTCAACAAGTCGCTCAATTGATTGAAAGGGCTAGAGCAGCTCAGGCTATCGTAGCTGAATTCTCTCAAGAGCAAATCGATGCCATGGTCAAAGCTATGGGGAAAATTATTTTTGATAATGCGGCCCAATTAGCTAAAGAAGCTGTCGAAGAAACCGGTCTCGGTGTTTATGAACACAAAATCATGAAAAATGAAAAAGTTGCAGCTTTTTGGCAAGTTCTTAAAACAGAAAAAACCGTTGGCATTATTGGTGAAGACCCCAAAACCGGCCTTGTGAAAATTGCCAAACCTCTTGGCGTTCTCGGCTGCGTAAGCCCCACTACTAATCCAACCATGACTCCTATCGGCAATGGTATGTTCGCAGTCAAAGGCGGCAACGCTTTGGTCGTAGCTCCCCATCCCAGAGCCAAAAAAGTCTCTTATAACACTGTTGAATTGATGAGAGAAGCTGTTGTTAAAGCTGGCGGCCCTGCTGATATCGTTCTCTGCATCGAAGAACCTTCCATCGAAGGCACTCAAGAATTGATGAAATCCGTTGACGTAATTATTGCTACCGGTGGTATGGGCATGGTTAAAGCCGCTTATTCCAGCGGTAAACCTGCTTTCGGCGTTGGCCAAGGCAATGTTCAATTAATCATCGACCGTGACTGGGATAACTATCAGCTTGCTGCCGACCTCTCCGTCTTGAGCAGATCTTTCGACAACGGCGTTATCTGCGCTGGTGAACAGTGCATCATCATGCCGCAAGAAAAAGCTGATGCAATCAAAGCCGCTTATGTTGCTACAGGCGCTTACTTCGTAGAAGATCCTGCCGATTTGGTCAAATTGCGTGAAGGACTCTTCCCCGGCGGCGGCCCCATCAACAGAGATGTTGTTGGTCAATCGGTACAAACCATTGCTGGAATTTGTGGCCTTTCCGTTCCTGAAGGCACCAGAGTTATCATCGGCAAAGCTGAAGGCTTCGGCAGAAACGAAATGCTTTGCAGAGAAAAACTTTGTCCTGTTATGTCCTATATCACCTATGATAAATTCGAAGATGCCGTTAATATCGCGAAAACCAATCTTCTTTATGAAGGCGCCGGCCATACCGCAGTTATCTGGTCCAACAATAAAGAAAACGCCAAAATCGTCGGCGAAGCGCTGCCTGTGGGCCGCGTAGTTGTTAACCAACCCGGCATTGATGCAGCTGGCAGCTTGAACAATGGCCTGAACCTCACTCCTTCTCTTGGCTGCGGTTCTTGGGGCAACAACAGCATCTCCGAAAACCTCTATATCCATCATATGATCAACGTAACTCGCGTTTCCTTTATCGATCCTTCCATCGTTGTGCCTACACCGGAAGAAATGTGGAAATAGGTTTTTGGCTTAAAGAAAACTAGATAATATAAAGTTAATGATTGTCCTACTATCAGTGGGACAATCATTAACTTTAAAAAAGGAGAATAAAATCATGGTCTATACAAGTTTCGATCAATTAGTAGAAAGAGTTAAAGGTTTTGAAAAAGCTAAAAGACTGGCTGTAGCAGCTGCTCATGATGAACATGCCCTGGAAGCTGTCGTGCAAGCCACTAAAGAGGGCGTTATCGAACCTGTGCTGGTCGGCGATGTTGCAAAAATCAAAGAAATTCTCGCCAAATTGGGCGCTTCTGTTCCCGAAGAAAATCTTTATGAAGCAGCAGA
>CAYRML010000040.1:0-13423 GCA_964425485.1 uncultured Peptococcaceae bacterium
AACCCTGATCGCCATATCAATTCCCCCTTAATCCGTATAAATAGTCTAGCGGCCGCTCAAACGGGCCAAGACTGTTTCTTTGCCCATCAAAGCTATCAATTTATCTAAATCAGGCCCATGCTGACAACCGGTAACTGCTACGCGTAAAGGCATAAATAAAGCCGCACCTTTGATCGATAATTCCTTGCCGCAGGCCTTGATCACGCCTTTAATGGCGGCAGCGTCAAACTCCGTGAGCTGTTCGATCTTTTGTTGGAATAAGGACAGCAAGGCCGGCACCTGCTCCGCTTTTAGAACAGCTGCCGCCTCTTCATTTTCTACCACAACTTGTGTGCCTTCCAACAAAGGCAGAAATTTTTCGATATCGGCAAAAGTTTCTAAATGGCTCTGTAAGGCCTCCGCCAATAAAAGCGTCCGCTTCTCTGACCAATCCGCGCCCAAGAAGGGCTTGATGCCGCATGCGATCTCTGCCACCGGCAGCTTGCGCAGATATTGACCATTGAGCCAGCGCAACTTATTGATATCAAAAACAGCAGGACTTTTGGAAACTCTTTCCAAAGAAAATTGTTCTTCCAATTGAGCCAAGCTGAAAATTTCCTCTTCACTGCCGGGAGTCCAGCCCAAAAGGGCCAAAAAATTGACCAAAGCCGCCGGCAAATAACCTTCTTTTTCATAATTGACCACAGAAACCGAGCCATGCCTCTTGCTCATCTTGCTGCGATCTTCCCCTAAAATCAAAGAGATATGAGCATATTGTGGATAAGGCCAGCCCAAAGCATCCAACAGCAAAAGTTGGCGGGGGGTGTTGGAAAGATGCTCTTCCCCCCGCACCACATGGCTGATCTGCATTAGATAATCGTCCACTATAACAGCAAAATTATAGGTCGGGATGCCGTCGGATTTCATGATGATGAAATCGCCACCAATCTCCTCACTGGAAAAGACCACCTTGCCCCGCACCAAATCATCAATAACCAGCTCTGTATCATGCGGCACTTTAAAACGAATGACAGGCTTCAGGCCCTGGGCCTCTTTGGTCGCTCTTTCCTCAGCTGTCAAAGAGGCGCATTTGCCGCTGTAATGCGGTGTTTGTCCTTGTTCTACCTGTAGACGCCTCTGCTCTTCGATCTCCTCAGGCGAACAATAACAATAATAAGCTTGGCCTGCCGCTAGCAGTTTTTGCGCCGCTTCGGCATAGGTGGAAAGCCTTTCCATCTGTCGATAAGGGGCAAAAGGACCTCCGATGTCCACTCCTTCATTCCAATTGATACCTAGCCATCTCAAGGATGCTTTGATATTTTCTTCTGATTCCGGTGTGGAACGATCACGGTCCGTATCTTCCATACGCACTATGAAGTCACCATTATATTTTTTGGCCAAAAGATAATTAAACAAAGCGGATCGGGCGCCGCCTATATGCAAAGGCCCGGTAGGACTGGGCGCAAAACGGACTCTCACTTTTATTTTCCCTCCATATTTATATCCATACTTATAAGGATATAATTCTTTTATCGTTTTATTATATAACAAAGCTCTATCATTTTCCATAGATTTGTATTAATATACTGTTGGGGAGAAGTCAAATATTTTTCAAAATCATAAAAAACCACTTGCATGCATAAATTAAGAATAAACCGATAAGGAGGTATATCTTTGCTGGAAAATTTAGCTTTACAAACGCCTTCTCAACTCGCAATTGCTATCTTATCTATCATAGTGCTGGACCTGGTCTTATCTGGGGATAATGCCGCGGTAATCGGCCTTGCCATCTGTCACCTGCCAGCAAAATTAAAAAAGAAGGCCGCCGCTATAGGGGCCCTTTTGGCTATTGTTTTGCGCATAGTCTGCACTATTTTTGCAACTATATTGCTCTCTATACCCTATTTTTCTTTTTTTGGCGGTATTCTCCTTATCATCATCACTTGGCAGCTTCTTAAAGACAAAAAACCCAGCAACAAGCCTGTTTCGGTCAAAGATAGCTTTTGGCAGGCTGTCGGCATCATCGTGCTGGCCGATTTCTCTATGGCCATTGATAACGTGCTGGCTGTGGCCGGAGCTGCGCATGGGGAACCAATCTTGGTCATTTTCGGCCTTTTAGTATCTATTCCCATCCTGATTTTTGCCTCCACCTGGCTTTCCAACCTGATGACCAAATATCCCATCATCCTCTGGCTGGGCGGGGCCGTGCTTATTCATACCGCTTTGGATATGATAATGGAAGACAGAGCCATGGCCATTTATCAAGTAACCGGGCAAGTCATGGCCACGGCTATACCTATTATAGTTGCCGTACTGCTGTTTATTTTCGGTATTCGCAAAATGCGCAGGAAACGAACCTAAAAATTCAGGGCTTTGATAAAAAGATTCTGGAATCCTTTTTGTCCGGCTGTATCTACATGGCGGATCTGTTTAGCTAAATTATCCGCAACCTGCCTCTTTTCATCATCTATGGCAGCAAGATAAGCCCCCTGCCAGGCCGCATTTCCTATATAATCAACGCGCTCCTTGTCTATTGGCGGCAACAGGCCAAGATAAATGGCGTCTTCCTTAGCCAATTTGTTGCCAAAAGCGCCGGCCAAAAGCACTTGTTCAATATCCGCCACATCTGCTCCTGCCTCAGTCAAAAGGCTCTGCCAACAAGCGGCTATAGCGCCTTTGGCCAACTGAAATTCTCGAATATCAGATTGATACAAAGCCACTTCATTTTTCAACAAAAACCGTCTTTTCTGACCGTCTCCCTGCAAACGGCCAGATAAGGCTGGCAACACCTTAGCACCGGCCGCTAGGCGCCCCCTTTGATCCAACAAACTTTGCCGCCGCAAAAAAGCAACCAAAGACAAAAGACCGCTGCCGCAAATGCCACAAAGAGGCTTATCACATATGGTTCGGCAAGCAATATCATCATTTCCCAAGCAAACTGCCCATAAAGCACCGGCTGTGGCCCTCATGCCACAGATTATATGCGCACCTTCAAAGGCTGGTCCGGCTGCTGCCGAAGCTGCCAATATCTGACCACGGCCCACCAAGACGATTTCTCCGTTAGTGCCAATATCAAGCAGCAAAGTGTAGTTTGCCGCATCTTTTTTACCCCACAAATCACAAGCTAAAATTGCCGCCAGAGTATCGGAGCCAACATAGCCTCCAATATTGGGCAGCAAATAGACATCCGCAGCCAACCGCGGATAATATGGAGCCAGGGGCAGTTGCCCGGCTCTTTTTTTCTGCCCTACCAACAAAGTCGGCTCATAAGGCGCCTGCGCCAAACTCTGCGGGGAAATATTCCAGGCCAGATGGCTCATGACGGAATTAGCAACCACAGTGATGACCTTGATCTTATCAACATCAGCCTGGCTCTTTTGACAAAGACGGCCCAGCAAAGCGGCAATATCCCTCCATACAGCCTGCTGCAAAAGAGACAAGCCATCGGCATTTTGCAGGCAATAATCTATGCGCGTGATGACATCGGCGCCAAAACTACGCTGAGAATTATCCTGGCTGGCCATTGATAAAATCTGACCATTAGCCAAATCTAGCAAGCCTGCCGCGATGCTGGTAGTGCCTAAGTCTATAGCCACCGCCAAATCATGCTTCGCCGGTGCAATTTGGCAGCTTCTTTCCTCTTCTACCCCCACAGCTGGGGACAACTCCACAGTCAGATCATCCCGGATTGTTTGCAGGCAGGCCAAACGCCAACCAGCCTCCAGCTCGCCGGCGGAAAATATCTCCTGCTCCTTGATGTGCGGAGCCGTAATGTTGCCGGCTTTGATCCGAACGCGGCAACGGCGACAGATACCCCTGCCGCCGCAATCTCCATCCAGCAAAAATCCACCGGCTGCCAAAACCTGATAAAGATTATGGCCCTCAGCTGCCGTTATGCTTATATTTGCCGGTAAAACTTTTATAATATATTGTTTATCCATAATTCACCCTGCAACTGATTCTATTAAAGCTGTGGCCTGGGCGGCAATGCCTTCCTCCCGGCCACAAAAGCCCAAAGTTTCCGTAGTAGTCGCTTTGATGCTGATCTGATCCACATAGATGGAGAGGGCTTGAGCTATATTTGCTCTCATTTGGCTGATATACGGCGCTATTTTGGGCTTTTGGGCGATTATGATGCTGTCAATATTGCAAATGCGATATCTTTCTTGCGTCAGCTTCTGTCCTGCTTCAGCCAAGAGAAGCAGGCTGCTGATGCCCTTATAACGCTCATTGGAATCAGGAAAATGCCGGCCTATATCACCCATGGCTGCGGCACCAAATAAGGCATCGGCTATGGCATGGCAAAGCACATCGGCATCGCTGTGCCCCCAAAGCCCGGTAGGATGCTCTATAGTAACACCACCTAATACCAGTTTGCGGCCCAATACCAATTTATGAACATCATAGCCGATGCCCATACGCATTTTATTTGCCTGTCCAATATTAGCAATCATCAGTTTGGCCCTTTGCCAATCCTCCGGCGTAGTCAATTTGAAATTCGACTCCTCTCCCGGCGATAAATAAACATCAAAACCATAATGCTCCAGCAAAGAGGCATCATCAGATGCTTGAAAATTTTCCGCACGAGCTTTTTCATGGGCCGAAAGCAAATCGGCCTTAGAAAATATCTGCGGAGTCTGGGCCGCAAAAAGCTGATCGCGACATAAAGTTCCAATGATCTTATGCCCGTCCGCCTGTTTTATAGTATCCTTGACCGGAACAGCCGGCACAGAAGAGCCATGAAGCAAAGCGTCGGCCAAAAGCGATTTTATGTGCCACGCACTAACAAAAGGCCTGGCAGCGTCATGCACAGCCACCTGATTACAAACCGGGGAAACAGCCGCCACAGCATTATAAACCGACTGTTGACGGCTGGCACCACCCTGTACTATTTTTTTTACTTTGGCAAAATCTCTGCTCAATTCCCGGCAAAGATCCAGTTCCGCAGCAGCAGCCGCGATAATAATCTCCTCGACCTCAGAAAGGGCGGAAAAAGCCGCTACAGACCAGGACAACACCGGTTTGTCGCCAAGAAGAGCAAAGGTCTTATTTTGCCCTAAAGCCATACGGCTGCCTTTACCGGCAGCTAAGATCACAACAGCTAGCCGCGGCATCAGACCACCCCTTCATTAAGCTGACCTACTTCTCCATCTTTGCCATATTTGGGCCTGGCAAAGACCATGCGTCCGGCAGATGTTTGCAAAACGCTGGTCACCACAACATAGATAGTCTTATCTATAAAGTTTTTGCCATTTTCCACAACTACCATAGTTCCATCATCAAGATAAGCTATACCCTGACCTGGCTCCTTACCGTCTTTGACCACATGCGTGACCATTTCCTCACCGGGCAACATCACCGGCTTGACAGCATTGCTGAGCTCATTGATATTCAGCACTTTGACCCCCTGCATTTGGGCCACTTTGTTCAGGTTAAAATCATTGGTCAAGACCATGCCTTTAAGATCCTGAGTCAATTTGAGCAGTTTGGAATCGACTTCGGCAATATGTGGATAATCGGTTTCATCAACAATGACATTGCCTTCAAAATCCTGGCGCATTTTGTTAAGGATATCCAATCCACGTCGACCGCGATTTCTCTTCAAAGGATCGCTGGAATCGGCGATATGGCGCAATTCTTCTAAAACAAAATTAGCTACTATCAACTGGCCCTCGATAAAGCCGGTCTTATAAATATCGGCGATACGTCCATCGATAATAACGCTGGTATCCAATATCTTAGGAGCTGTTTTTTGCGCCGCTTTCTCCTTTTTCTCCTTTTTTACATCCAGTTTATGCAGGCGTTCTACCCGTTCCATGCGGGCATTATTGATCCACTGTCTGAAATCCTCTCTTTTTTTATAGCCAATGACAGCGCCCATATAACCACAGAAAAACAGTAATATAATGGCAAGAAAAGGCCCTATTAAATTAATATTTTTGACAGCTGTCCCGATCAATGCGGCAATGACCAAACCGATTACCAAGCCAATAACTATACATAAAATATCAAATACCGACATTTTGAATAAAGACGCTAGGAATTTATCGGCGCTTTTTTCTACGCCTCTTACTATGGCCGGAGCAATCAAAATGCCCACAACCAAAGCGGCGACAGAAACACCGATTAAAAAGGAGACATAGCTCATATTATGCGCATCAAAGATCAGATCAGCCCAAAAGGTATAAAAAAGAATAAAAGTTATAATTGCAAAAAGCAAGCCTACTCCGCCATAAATAAACTTTTTCACTATACTCACCTCCTTTCTCATGGATTTATACAAATGTCATCAACAAAGCACCCCACAAGGCTGCTTCATTGATGACAAAGGTATTGGCTATGGGTTATTCGTTGATATAATCAGCTGATAAAAACCTGTTCAATGGCATCCATAACGCTATTTTCACTTGTTTCTTCCGCCAGCATTAATTCACTAACCAAAATCTGCCTGGCTTGGTCTAAAAGTTTCTTTTCACCGGTGGATAACCCCTTAATCAGATTGCGAGACATCAGATTGCGGACAACCTGAGCCACATCAACAATATCGCCGCTTTTAATTTTGTCCATATGGTGACGATAGCGCCTGTTCCAATTGTCATCAAATTCATCCGGTTGCGATCTTAATATATCAAAGATCTCTTCTACCCTCTCTTTAGGTATGACCTCTCTCATGCCAAGCTTATTGACCATTTCTACAGGAACCAATAAAGTCATATCTCCAAAAGGAATATGCAGCACATAATAATCGTGTTGCTGACCTAATATTTCTCTTTGTTCTATTGCTTGAATAACCCCAGCGCCGTGCACGGGATAAACAACTTTGTCACCTATTGCAAACATTGGTCTTCCCCCATTTTTAAACATTTGTGACTATATTTATTTTAACAAATTTAAGGGGGAATGTCAAATTATAAAAGGGATATTTTATCATAATGCATATAGCCTGTCAATATAAGTTTACAAATAATTGTATTTTTATAATTTCAGGTCAAATTCAGCAAAGATAAGGCCTGCGGTAAATCATAAAAAGTAACGGCATTGAGGCCTTTTATTTCTTTTGAATCCTGCAATTCCTTGCTGGCCAAGCGGGGCAATAAAATATTGACAAAACCAAAGGTCCTAGCTTCTTTGACTCTTCTGTTCACTTGTGAAATAGAACGGAGTTCGCCCAAAAGGCCGATTTCTCCCATAAGACAAATATCATTGGCCAAGGCAATTTCTTTAAGTGAAGAAGCAATAGCCGCCGCTATGGCCAGATCGGCCGCTCTATCTTCCACTTTTAAGCCACCGGCAATATTAAGATAGATATCTTTGTTGCCCAAAGGCAAGCCTAAACGTTTTTCCAACACGGCAATCAAAAGCAGCAGCCGATTATAATCAAAACCATTGGCCAGCCGTCGCGGATTGCCAAAACCGCTGGCACAAACCAAAGCCTGCACTTCCAAAAGCATGGGGCGGGTACCCTGCATCAAGCAAGTAACAGCGCTGCCTGGGACCCCTTGAGGACGTTGGCTCAGAAAGAATAAAGAAGGATCGGCAAAAGGCAGCAGCCCTTTTTCACTCATTTCAAAAACCCCGATCTCATTGGTGGAGCCAAAACGGTTTTTCACCGCCCGCAAAAGGCGCAGCGAGCTGTATCTCTCTCCTTCAAAATAGAGCACCGTATCCACCATATGCTCTAAGACACGCGGGCCGGCCAGCATGCCTTCTTTGGTCACATGACCCACTAAAATCACGGAAACCTGATGCTCACGCGCATATTCCAGGCAATAAGCCGCCACAGCCCGGACTTGAGAAACACTGCCAGGAGCACTGGTTAAATCCGGCAGAAAAAGCGCCTGCACAGAATCAAGGATTAAAAGCTTGATCTCATGTCTTTTTGCTTCTTCGATAGCCGATTGCAAATTTGTCTCAGCCAGCAGCAGCAAATCATTATGTACAGCCTCCAGGCGCTGCGCCCTGAGGTTGACCTGCTGCGCTGATTCTTCGCCGGTGACATACAGCACAGGCCCATGGTTTTGGGCCATAAGCTTGGCCGTTTGCAAGAGTATGGTCGATTTGCCGATGCCGGGCTCGCCGCCTAAAAGCACGGATGATCCGGGCACCAAACCGCCCCCCAAAACAGCATCCAATTCCGTCATGCCCAGAAGATAGCGCTCAACAGCCAGAGCCTCTATTTGTCCTATGGGTTTGGCGGCAGCCGCATTTTTGCCAAAGGGCTTGCCATCCGATGCTTTTTGAGCAACAACCCGCTCTTCTACCAACGTGTTCCATTCATGACAGCTGGGACATCTGCCATACCATTTGACCGATGAGGCGCCACAAGAGTTGCAGACAAAGATCGTTTTTTCTTTCATTGTCCTATCCTTATCCGATATAGAGTTAAGGCGGCGCACAAAACGCCGCCCTAGCATATATATTATCTTTTATTATACTTTTTCCTGCTTGTCATATTTCAATCTACTGTTTTTTCTTGCCCGGGGTTTTCCTCTTCCTTGGCAACTGCCGCGGCTGCAAACTCCGAGATGGCTTTGGCAAAATGCAGTTGATCATCAGCCAAATAGGCATGAATTTTATCCCCGGCAGCAAATTCGCCTTTGAGCAAAGCCTCGGAAAGCGGATCCTCGATCAGTCGCAGGATAGCTCTTCTCAGCGGTCTGGCACCATATTCCGGATCGAAGCCTTCTTGAGAGAGATAAGCATAGACATCTTCGTCCACATCAAGAGTCAAGTCTTGTTCCTGCAAACGTTTTTGGATATCTTTGACCATCAATTTGGAGATGGCCCGGATATCAGTATCGCTGAGAGAATCAAAGACAATTATATCATCGATACGGTTTAAGAATTCCGGACGGAAGGTGCTCTTCAGCACAGTCATCATCTTAGCCTTTTTGGCTTCGTAGTTTTCTTCCTCATCCTTTTTACTGCCACCGACATCAAAACCCATAACAGCCTCTTTATGAAGCAGGGAGGAACCAAGATTGGAGGTCATGATGATAACCGTATTACGAAAATCAACAGTACGGCCGGTAGAATCAGTCAAGCGTCCGTCTTCCAGCACCTGCAGCAGCATATTGAAAACATCGGGATGCGCTTTTTCGATTTCATCCAGCAGCACCACGCAATAAGGACGCCTGCGTACAGCTTCCGTCAATTGGCCGCCTTCATCATAACCGATATATCCCGGAGGCGCACCCACCAGTCTGCTGACCGTATGTTTTTCCATATATTCACTCATATCAAGGCGCACCATATTTTCTTCGGAGCCGAAGAGGATAGAGGCCAAGGCCTTGGCCAATTCCGTTTTGCCGACACCTGTCGGACCTAAGAAGATGAAGGAGCCGACCGGCCTTTTAGCATCTTTAAGTCCTGCTCTGGCTCTTCTCACTGCCTTAGAAATGCTGATCACCGCCTGATTTTGGCCGATAACCCGTTCATGCAGCATTTGTTCCAGATTGAGCAGACGCTGACTTTCTTCTTCTTGCAATTTGGCCACCGGTATGCCGGTCCAGTTGGCTAGAACCTCGGCGATCTCTTCTTTGTCCACAACCATAGTCGCGCTGATTTTGCCCTTTTTCCAGGATTCCCTTTCTTTGGCGATCTGCTCTGTTAATTCTTTTTCCTGATCACGCAGTTGGGCTGCTTTTTCAAATTCTTCACCGGCAATAGCCGCCTCTTTTTCTTTTTTCAAAGCAGCCAATTTATCCTCCATGGCCTTCAAATCGGAAGGGGCTACATGGCTGGCCAAACGCACTTTGGATGCCGCTTCGTCAATCAGGTCGATGGCCTTATCCGGCAGGAAACGATCCGGCAAATAGCGGATGGAGAGCTTTACCGCAGCTTTGACAGCCTCGTCAGTAATCTGCACTCCATGATGAGCTTCATATTTATCCCGCAGGCCCATGAGGATGTCAATAGAATCCTCTTCCGTTGGTTCTCCTACCGTGATGGGCTGGAAACGCCTTTCCAATGCCGCGTCTTTTTCAATATATTTACGATATTCATCCAGCGTGGTGGCACCGATGCATTGCAGCTCGCCGCGGGAGAGCGCCGGTTTCAAGATATTGGCGGCGTCAATAGCGCCTTCGGCAGCACCGGCGCCGACCAAAGTATGCAATTCATCGATAAAGAGTATGACCTTGCGTGATTCGCGTACTTCTTCCACTACTTTTTTCAATCTCTCTTCAAAATCACCGCGGTATTTGGAACCGGCCACCAAAGAAGAGATATCCAAAGTGACTACTCTTTTATCAGTTAAAGTTTCCGGCACTTTGCCTTCCACAATCATCTGGGCCAGGCCTTCAACAATAGCTGTTTTGCCTACGCCGGGCTCGCCGATCAGGACGGGATTATTTTTCGTACGGCGAGAAAGAATCTGGATAACCCTTTCGATTTCCTTTTCCCTGCCAATCACAGGATCCAGCTTGGCCTCCTTGGCCGCAACCGTCAAATCGCGGCCGAACTCATCCAAAGTGGGGGTGCTGCTTTTAGCTTTCTTACCGCCTTTACTGGCAGTGGGCAGATCATTGACTTCTCCGCCCTCTCTATTGGGCATGGCCTGATAACCAAGGGCCCGCAAGGTATCGTTCAAAAGATTCTCCGCCTTGACGCCGCAAGCATCTTCCAGCCAAACATCCATAGAAGCGGCCGGGGCTTGCAAAACACCCAACAGCAGATGTTCTGTGCCTATATAACTAACCGACATCTGATTTGAAAGATTGTTGGCGATATTGACAGCCTGCTTGACGCCGGGGGAAAGCTCCTTACGGACGGCCGTAGGTCCCTCGCCTGTATTTTCCGGATCAATGGCCGCTTCGATATCCGCCAAATGGATACCGGATTGATGCAGTACCTGCGCCGCCACACCGGAACCTTCTTTTAATATAGCCCATAAAAGATGCTGGGCTTCTATCTGTCTTACTCCCAATTGCTGTGCCAATTGCTCAGCATAGATCAAGACTTTTTGTGCTTTTTCTGTAAATCTATTCAGCATAAATCATTCCTCCCCTACACGGATACTTCTTAGTTTTTTTCTTATCAATTTTGCTCTTTCCCAATCCCTTTGACTGGGATTAAAAATTTTACTGCAGCTTTCATTTATAAAATTAGGCTGGCCGGCTAGCATCAATTCATTTATATCTTTGGCCGTTATACCGATGATGACTCCCATATCAAGGCCCAAGCGCAACAGAGACATCTGCTCCATCATCTCCTCTGAGCTGATAGTGCGGGCATTAGCTAATATTCCATAAGAACGGCAAATGCTGTCATAAAGCTCATTGGTATAATTTTCCTGAAGTTTTTTCCGACTTTCTTTTTCTTGCTTTACAACCTGATCCACCACGGAATTTAGCTTATTGATGATCTCCTCCTCATTTTGCCCCAAAGTGACTTGATTGGAGATCTGGAATAAATTGCCCAAGCCCTGCGTTTTTTCGCCATATATACCACGCACGGTCAGCCCCAAACGCGGCATGCTGTCAAAAAGCGGCGCCGCCTGCTTAATGATAACTAAGCCCGGCAGATGAACCATCAAAGAAGCCCGTAATCCCGTACCTATATTGGTGGGACAAGCCGTTAGATAACCAAGCTTATCGTCAAAGGCATATGTTATTTTTTCCGATAGTATATCATCAACTTTGTTGGCCAAACGCCAAGCCTCCGCCAACTGCCCGGCCGGTAAAAAACATTGTATGCGCAGATGATCTTCCTCATTGAACATAATGGCAACGGCTTCATCTTCCCTAACCGCCACAGCCGTTGGCAGTTCCGAGGCCAAAAGCGGCGGGCTGATAAGATGTTTCTCCAACAATACGCCCTTTTTCTGTTGATCCAGCTCCTGCAAACGATAAAAGCTATAAAGATGCTTGGTTTTTTGACTTAGGTAGGCCACAGCTTGTTCGCCAATATCTAAAATCTCCTTGGCTCTGCGACTGTTAAGTCGTTGGGGAAAGGGGAAGCCCTTGATATTGCGGGCTAAACGGATGCGGCTGCTGATGATAATATCATCCAGGCCTGAAGTCCATTTACTCTGTGGCTTGAATATTTGCCCATTCATCTCAAGCATCTCCTTCCTCTTCTAAGATTTTGATCTTATCGCGGATAATAGCCGCTTCTTCAAATTTTTCCGCCTTAACCAGCTCCAATAATTCCTGTCGCAATAATTGCAAAGTATTATCTTTATCTTTCTCCGCCTGGGACTGGTCCCTATGCGACAGCGGGTATTTACCCCGATTGTGATCCGCGGCATGCAGCTTAAGCAATAATGGCTGCAACTGCTGGGAGAAAATTTCATAACATTTATCGCAGCCCAACTTGCCTCCTTCTACCAACTCCTTATAAGTCATACCGCAATGAGGACAACGCTCGGCCATATTCCTGCGGGAAATAGTATCGGGTATGTTATCGGAGAAAAATCCTGGGAAAAATTGATGCAAGTTCAGCTCCTCACCAAAATTAAAATGCCCCATTTCCGCCGCGCAAACTTCACAAAGATGCTGTTCACTTCGGATGCCGTTCTCTGTTCTAACAACATGCACGGTAGCCGGTCGGCCTTTGCATTTATCACATAACATCTATTTTCCCTCCTCTTCAAAATCCTGCCGCAGAATATTGATCAAAACCATTTGCAGCATATGGCTGCGTAACAATTCAGCCCCTTTACAACAATCCTTCAGCACAGCATTATCAATCAATGATTTTACCAGTATCGCTTCTCTTTTACTAAGAAATTTTTCTTCCTGGAGACGGTCTATCAGGCCATACCCTGCCTGCTGACTTACCTGCTGTCCGGACATGGATTGTATGGCTTTATTTAATTCCTCCGATTGATTGGTAGATAAACGGATAATACGCACATAGCCGCCGCCACCGCGTCTGCTTTCCACATGATAGCCTTGATCGCTGGTAAACCGTGTTTCCAAAACATAACTGATCTGTGAGGGCACACACATAAAAATTTCCGCCAGATCGGCACGCCTCAGCTCCAAGATCCCCGTTTCGTTGCTGCTCAATAGCTTTTTCAAATAATTTTCTATTTGGTCAGCCAATGTTCTCACAACATTCACCACCTTATATCAAAATAGCCAAACCCAAGTTTCAAGGCGTCGGCTGATTATCATTGACCTTTTGACTTTCTTTGACCTTAGTTTTATTATACACCTTTATCATCATATCTGTTCAAGTATAAAAAAATGGAAAACAGTGTTATTTTACGCTATTTTTCTTTATTTTAATAATATTTCCTATTAATATCTCAGTTAATCAAAAATTTTCATAAAAAAAGGAAGCTGTTATAAAAACAGCTTCCTTTTGGCTCCCCGAGTTGGACTCGAACCAACAACCCTGCGGTTAACAGCCGCATGCTCTACCTATTGAGCTATCGAGGAATAAACTTAAACCTGGCGATGACCTACTCTCCCAGGGTCCATCGACCCAAGTACCA
>CAYRML010000041.1:0-13234 GCA_964425485.1 uncultured Peptococcaceae bacterium
AAATTGATCAGGAACTCCATTGGGATAAAATGCTGCAGGCTAAAGAAGCCGGTGAGATCATCAAAGGTAAAGTTTCCGAAGTGGTAAAAGGTGGGCTTTTGGTCGACTTGGGCGGTCTCAGAGGATTTGTCCCTGCCTCTTTGGTTTCTTTGGGCTATGTTGATGATCTGGCCGCCTATGTTGGTAAAGACATGGAACTGAAGATTTTAGAGTGCGAAAGAGATACCAATAAATTACTGCTTTCTGCTAAAGCGGTTTTATTTGAAAAGGCCAAAGAGCAAAAACAAAAAACTCTGGAAACAATTGCCGAAGGCCAAACCGTGCGTGGTTGTGTCAGACGCCTGACTAATTTTGGTTCTTTCGTTGATATCGGCGGTGTGGATGGATTGCTGCATGTTTCCGAAATGGCCTGGTATCGCGTTAATCATCCTGCCGACCTGTTAAAACAGGGTGATGAAATCGAGGTCTATGTTCTTTCCGTTGATAAAGAAAAAGAGAAAATTTCCTTGGGGCTTAAACAATTAGTTCCCAATCCCTGGTCCTTAGCGGCGGAAAAATATCCTGAGGGTTGTGTCATCAAAGCCAAAGTTATGCGTCTGGTTCCCTTTGGGGCCTTCTTGCAGGTTGAGCCCGGTGTGGAAGGTTTGGTACATATCTCACAATTTGCTCATGAAAGAGTTGCCAAACCGGAAGATATGCTGGCACCCGGCGATATTGTCGATGTTATGGTCTTATCCGTCGATCAGGAAAATAAAAGAATCAGCCTCAGCATCAAAGCAACATCGCCCAAACCGAGCAAAGAAGCCGAGGCTCCCGCTGTTGAAGAAAATACTGCGGCGGCAGCTGAAGCAAATATTGATTTGCCGGAAAATGAGACTATCACTGTGGGGGATATTTTGCAAGCCTCTAAAGACGAATCATAGGCCAGTAATTAATAATAAAAAAGTAAAAACCGGCGGCCTTTGGGCCTCCGGTTTTTTGTATGATCAAGCAAAAATAGGGGTAAATTAGAAAAAACAATAAAAAAGGTGATAATATGTTTACCCAGTTTTTGCACATACCATGGGGCTTAATATTTCTGTTGTTTATCGGTTTTCTAGCCTATAGGGAAAAACTGCCCGGGTTTTTAAATTCTTTAGGCATGGGTCGCAATATGTTTCTATTTATGGCGCTTCTCTTATTGGCTGGTAGTTTTTTCTCTTTCCCCGCCTTCTTTTTGCGGCAAAATATCTATATAAATCTGGGTGGCCTGATTTCTATGGTTTTTGCCGTTTATTTTCTGCGTACATTGCATACGGAGGGCCGAGTACGAAGCTTGTTGGCCTGTATATTAATTTTGGCTTTAACTTTTGCCACAACCTCAGGCGTATTATGGCGCATGGAAGAGATATTTCCGCCCTTTTATTATCTGCTGCCTCTGTTTTTGACTTTGATTGCCCTGTTTGTGACTAGAGATGCAGTGGGTTCTGTGGCAGCCCTGATACTGGGGGTATGGCTGAGTGATGTTTTATCGATAATTTTTTTCGGCTCTTTGCAAGCAGCAGAGGTTGGAGGCTTAATCAGCCTTAACACCTGGCTGGTGTCTGCTTTGTTCGTTTTTATTTTTACGGTTTTGCATGAAGCGGTGCAAAATAAAAGATTGTTTAAAGGTACATCTGCTTGACTATTTGCCTTTTATGACAGATAATAATAAGAATAGTGAGAAAGTGGTAATAAGATATGTATGGTCAAATCTCTGATATTATCCCCTGCAGCATCGCATCAGAGCTTGGTATTAATCCTGGCGATCAGCTGGTCGGTATCAATGGTCAGCCGATTTCCGATATCATTGATTATGGCTATTTTTGCAATGATGAGGAATTGCTGCTTGAGCTTAAGGATGCTGATGGCCAAGCTTATTTTTGCCAAGTAGAGAAGGATGCAGATGAGGATTTGGGCTTGGTTTTCCGTCAGAATCTTTTCGATGGCATGCGTTCTTGCCGCAATCATTGTCTTTTTTGCTTTATGGAACAGCTGCCGCCACAGGCCAGGCGGTCTCTGCGGGTCAAAGATGATGATTATCGGATGTCCTTTTTACAGGGAAATTATATAACCGGCACCAATTTGCGAGAGCAAGATATAGAAAGAATAGAAAAATTAAGGCTTAGTCCGCTTTATTTTTCTATACATAGTACCGATTTGCAGTTGCGGAGGAGACTTTTGGGTAATGCCAAGGCCAAGGATATTATGCCGCTTTTGCGACATCTGACGCAAAACGGTATAGTCATTCATGGCCAAATCGTCCTTTGCCCCGGTTTTAACGACGGGGAGGCTTTGGCCAAAACTTTGGCTGATATTGATGCGCTGGGAGAAAATATGCAATCGGTAGCCTTGGTGCCTGTGGGCTTGACATGCTACCAAAAAAATGGATGTATGCGCCTTTTTGATAAAGAAGAGGCGGTCCAGCTGATCGAATTTGTGCAAAAAAAGCAGGCTTTCTATCAAAAAAAAAGAGGCTCGGCTTTTGTTTTTCTGGCCGATGAATTTTATCTTTTGGCGGAAAAACCTTTTCCGGATTATGAACATTATGGGGATTTCCCCCAGCTGGAAAACGGAGTAGGCATGTGCCGAATTTTGCTTGATCAATGGCAGGAGGCTAAAAAGCATTTGCCAAAAAAAATTGAAAAACCCAAAGAATTTCTTTTGTTAACCGGCAAAAGCGCATATAATATCCTGCTTACCATTGCTGGCGATTTGTCGGCCGTTCAGGGCTTGCAGGTAAATGCTATGGCCGTGGAGAATAAATTTTTTGGATCTTCCATCACCGTGGCCGGCTTGCTGACCACGACTTGTATTAAAGCCGCTTTATCAGGGCGGCAGAAGCTGCCAACTTTGCTTTTGCCTTCCACCGTCTTAAAATTCGATGGGAATATATTTTTGGATGATGGAACTTTAGAAGATTTGCAGCAAGAACTGCAAACGGAAATACTTGTCATAGAGCCTAGTGCCGAGGCTATTATAGAAGCTGTTTGCGGCTGAAATAACAATATTAAAATAACCATATTCAAGGAGCAATATATGAAACCGTTAGTGGCCATAGTCGGACGAGCCAATGTTGGCAAATCGACTCTATTTAACCGTATAACGGGCAGCCGTCATGCCATTGTGGACGATTCGCCGGGGGTAACCCGCGATCGCTTGTATCGCGACGCTTTTTGGCTGGACAGAGATTTTACCGTCATTGATACTGGCGGTATCCAGTTTCAAAAAGACAATGATGTTTTTCAGGACAAGATCAGAGAACAGGCCGCCTTGGCTATTGAAGAAGCACAGGTTATCATTTTTGTGGTTGATAAGCATTCGGGGGTGACCTCAGATGATGAAGATGTAGCTTCTATGCTGCGTAAATGCGGTAAACCAGTCATCTTGGCCGTCAATAAATTTGATTCATTCCAGGATATGACTCCTTTATATGATTTTTACAGCCTGGGTTTGGGGGAGCCCATCCCCATTTCTTCCCTGCATGGCATGAATACCGGTGATTTGCTGGATGAGGTTGTCAAGCATCTGCCTCGTTACGAGGAAGAGGATCTGGAGGGCGACCGCTTGCATATCGCTCTTATCGGCAGGCCCAATGTGGGCAAATCTTCGCTTGTCAATAAATTGTTGGGTCAGGACAGAGTTATCGTCTCTGATGTGGCCGGTACCACGCGTGATGCCATAGATACGGTACTGGAAAAGGACGGCCGGGAATATCTTATTATAGACACGGCCGGTATGCGTAAGAGAGGAAAAATCAATCAGCCTACCGAGCAATACAGCGTGAGCAGAGGGCTGCAGGCTGTTTCCCGCGCGGATGTTGTGCTTTTGGTCATAGATGCGGAAAGCGGTGTGACGGAGCAGGATAAAAAAATTGCCGGTTATGCGCATGAAGAAGGAAAAGGCATGCTGATCGTGGTCAATAAATGGGATTTGCCGACCAAAGACGACAAAAGCATGGACAAATTCGATAAGATAATCAAAGAGGAGCTAGCTTTTGCCTCTTATGCCCTGACCATTTATGTTTCCGCAAAAACTGGACAGAGGGTGGATAAGGTTTTGCCGTTAGCCGATTTTATTGCGGAGCAGCACAGCCGGCGCATTCCTACAGCCAGGCTGAATGAGGTGCTGAAGGAGGCCTTGGAGCATAATCCGCCACCGACCGACAAGGGCCGCAGGTTAAAGCTGTTATATATCACACAGGTTGGTGTCAAGCCGCCTAAGATAGTCATATTTGCCAATGAACCAGAATTGATCCATTTTTCCTATCGTCGTTATATTGAAAATAAGTTGCGAGAAAGTTTTGGGTTTGCCGGTACGCCGCTGGTTCTTATCTGGCGGAAAAGAGAAAAGGAAGAGCCGGCTTAAAGTGCAGGTCAGCATAATAAAAGAGGTGTGGATTTTTGCATACATTGATTTGGATATCGGCCATTGTGGGAGCCTATTTTGTGGGTTCCATCCCTTTTGGCTATTTGCTTTGTCGGGCTGTGCGGGGTGTTGATATACGCAAAACCGGCAGCGGCAATATAGGTACGACCAATGTTATGAGATTACTGGGTATAAAAGGCGCTCTGCTGGTCTTTGTCCTTGATTTTCTGAAAGCTTTTATACCTACTTTTGCTGCCTATCATGTGGGAGGAGAAATATTCGGTCTTTGCATAGGTGTGGCAGCTGTTTTGGGGCATGATTTTTCCGTTTGGCTGAAATTTAAAGGTGGGAAAGGTGCTGCCAGCAGTATTGCCGTAATGTTTGCGCTTATGCCTTGGGCCGGCATCTGGGCCATGGCGGCTTGGGGAGTCACGGTGCTGACGACCCGTTATGTTTCTCTTGGCGCCTGTACGGCTGCCGCGGCCATCGTGATTTATTCCTTTTTTGGCGATATAAGCTTGATTTATAAAATAATAATTTACATAATAGCCGCCGTGATTGTTTTTATGCATCGTAGTAATTTAGGGCGTATTGCCCGAGGAGAAGAAAGAAAGGTCGGCAAAAAGTCTTAAATGGGAGAGGGGATTAATATGCGTATTAAAGTATTGGGTGCAGGTAGTTGGGGTACGGCCTTGGCCCTTTTGCTCCATAATAACGGTCATAATGTCAGTGTTTGGAATTGGGATGAAAAACATACTGCCCAGATGCTGGCAGATAGGGAAAATAAAGCATATCTACCGGGAGTTCCACTTCCTTCTGATATGAGTATATCAAGTGATCTTTCGGAATTAACAGAGGCGGAGATGATTCTTTTTGTGGTGCCTTCGCATGCGCTTAATGATGTTGCGGCCCAAGCCAAGCAATATATCAAGCCGCAAACAATTATCATCAGTGCGGCCAAAGGCTTTCATTCCGAGGGGCAGCTGCGTCTGTCGCAAGTCATTGCACAATACTTGCCGCATAATCCGCTGGCGGTCTTATCCGGCCCCACTCATGCGGAGGAAGTCGGCAGAGCTTTGCCAACCGCTATCGTTTTGGCCGGTAAAGATAACGATATGCTGCTAAAGGTTCAGGATATTTTTATGAACAACAAATTCCGTGTTTATACAAACAGCGATATCATCGGTGTGGAAATCGGTGGCGCGGTGAAAAATGTTATCGCTTTGGGCGCCGGCATTATTGAAGGATTAGGTTTGGGCGATAATTCCAAAGCTGCTTTGATCACCCGCGGCTTGGCGGAAATCATTCGTTTAGGTGAGGCGATGGGTGCCAAGAAGGAGACATTCAGTGGTTTGGCCGGCCTTGGCGACTTGGTGGTGACGGCCGGCAGCAGACATAGCCGTAATTTCCGGGCCGGTACATTGATCGGTCAGGGTAACCCCTGGAAAGAAGTCCTTCAGCAAATCGGCATGGTTGTTGAGGGCGTATATTCGACGGAAAATACTTATAAACTGGCACAAAAATATCAGGTGGAAATGCCGATCACGGAACAGATGTATGCCATTTTATACGAAGATAAATCACCGGAGGAAGCCATGTGGGCTTTATTGACCAGATCTAAAAAAGATGAGATTAAAAAATAAAAAGTTTTGCCGATTGATACATAAATTGTCTCTCTTCAACATAAAAAGTATGGAAAAACTTCCATACTTTTTTCTATTGCTTAAAGCGAATAATAAATTTATTTTATAAGGGAGGGAGATTTGTGGAGAATTTTGATGTGTTAAAAGATATTGCCGAGCGCACAGGAGGTGATATTTATCTGGGAATCGTTGGCCCTGTACGTACCGGCAAATCAACTTTCATCAAGCGTTTTATGGAGTTATTGGTCCTTCCCAATATACTTGACTTCCATGAAAGGGAAAGAGCGCATGATGAATTGCCACAAAGCGGAGCGGGCCGCATGGTTATGACTTGCGAGCCCAAATTCATACCGGCGGAGGCTGTGGAAATCAATATATCAGAAGGTTTGGATATGCGTGTGCGGCTGGTGGATTGCGTCGGTTATGCTGTGGAAGGGGCTTTAGGTTTTACGGAAGAGGATGACGGACCTCGCATGGTATCCACACCTTGGTTTGATGAGCCGATAAGCTTCAAAGAAGCGGCGGAAATAGGTACCAGAAAAGTTATTTCGGAACATTCTACAATTGGCTTGGTGGTTTTATCGGATGGTAGTATTACCGATATTCCCTTGGAAAATTATTTGCCGGCAGAAGAAAGAGTGGTGGAAGAGTTAAAGGAATTGGGCAAGCCTTTTATTATAGTTCTTAATTGCCTTAATCCGTATAGTGAAAACAGCATGCAAATGGCCAAAGACCTGACTGCCAAATATGCTGTCAAGACTATGCCCATCAATGCTGCCAGCATGGAATATGATGATTTGATTGGTATTTTAAAAGAGGCCCTCTATGAATTCCCCATCACGGAATTGAATATCAATATGCCGGCCTGGATAGAAGAGCTGGAAGAAAGCCATTGGCTGCGTCGCAATTATCAAAATACTATCCAAAAAGCCGTGGGCGAGGTCAAAAGGATTCGCGATATAGATAATATGTTGGAAATAATCAAATGTGATGATTTTGCGGAAGATGTCTCTTTGGAAGAAATGAGCTTAGGCACAGGTATAGCTAATATTAACATTAGTACCGATACGGATCTGTTTTATAAAATTATGGGTGAATATGCCGGCCAGGAAATAGAAGGCGAAAATACCTTGATGCGCTTGATCATAGACTATAGCAATGCCTACCGCCAATGGAGCAAGGTGTCGGATGCCATAGAAGAAGCCCATGATTGCGGTTATGGTGTTATCACGCCCAAAACAGCGGAAATGTATCTGGAGGAACCGGAATTGATTAAGCAGGGAGGCAGATTTGGCGTCAAGCTTAAAGCTTCCGCACCCAGCTTCCATGTCATAAGAGCCAATATCACCACGGAGATCACGCCACTGATCGGCACGGAAAGCCAATGCGAGGAATTGGTGCGCTATATTCTCAATGAATTTGAGGATGATCCGCAGAAAATTTGGAGCACCAATATCTTCGGCAAATCTCTTCATGAATTGGTACAGGAGGGGATACAGGGCAAATTATATCGCATGCCGGAAAATGCCCAGGGAAAATTACAGGAAACTTTGCAACGCATAGTAAATGATGGCGGCGGCGGACTTGTTTGCATCATTTTATAATGACATTAAAAGTAAAAAGCGAGGGCAAAAGTCCTCGCTTTTTGTTATCCTGCATCTTATAAACGGTCGTTATTTGAGTGATATAACCTGATAGCCGGCCTCTTCTACAGCTTTGATCAATATCTCGTCGGCGACATCTTGTTGATATTCGATATGGGCGGTCTTTTGTTCTAAATCCACGGTGGCTGTGATTTCCGCTATGGAATTCAAAACCTGTTCCACTTTGGCGGAACAATGCCCGCAGCTCATGCCTTCTATAAGCATCTTTTTTTTCATTATGACATCTCCTTTATTTATTTTATTCGGCATTTTGAACAGTTTCAGACGCAGAGCATTGCTGACTACAAAAACGGAACTAAAGCTCATGGCGGCGGCAGCGATCATGGGATTCAGCTGCCAGCCCCACAAATTATAAAAGAGCCCGGCCGCCACGGGTATGCCCACAATATTATAAAAGAAAGCCCAGAATAGATTTTGTTTGATATTACGGATAACCGCTTTGCTGAGCGTGACAGAACCGGCGGCATCGGCCAAATCGCTTTTCATCAGCACAATATCGGCTGTTTCTATAGCGATGGAAGTACCTGCTCCAATGGCTATGCCGACATCGGCGGCGGCCAAAGCCGGGGCGTCGTTTATGCCGTCACCGACCATGCCGACTTTTTTACCTTGATTTTGCAATTGACGGATGACCTTCTCCTTATCGGCCGGCAGCACCTCCGCTATGACTGTGTCTATGGCTAAGTTCTTTTGAATAGCTTTGGCCGTTTTTTCATGATCGCCGGTCAGCATAATAACTTCCATGCCCATGGATTTAAAGTTATCGATAGCATCTTTGCTGCTTGGTTTTAAAATGTCCGCTGCGGCGATGATGCCTAGCAGTTTTTCCTCTTCGGCAAAAAAGAGCGGTGTTTTGCTATCCTCGGCCAATCTTGTGGCCAGCTGCTCCTGCTCCTGCCAGGCTATATTGTTTTTGTGCATAAAATTGCTGTTACCAGCCAATATTTTGCGGCCATTGATTATGGCTTCTATGCCTTCGCCGATAACGGTATTAAAGTCTGTAGCTTCATATAATTGCAAATTCTTTTCCATAGCCGCCTGCACGATGGCTTCGGCCAAAGGATGCTCCGACTGTTTTTCGATAGAGGCGGCAAGCCTTAGAAGTTCGTTTTGATTGAAATGAGAAGTGGACACTATGTCAGTTACCTGCGGTTTGCCTTCTGTAATCGTCCCGGTCTTATCCAAAACGATGCTGTTTAAATTGTGGGTGACTTCCAGGGCTTCCGCCGATTTTATGAGGATGCCGTTTTCCGCGCCTTTGCCCATACCGACCATGATAGCCGTAGGTGTGGCCAGTCCTAAAGCGCAAGGGCAGGATATAATCAAAACGGATATGGCCATATTGAGGGCAAATCCCGCGGGATAGCCCAATAGCAGCCAAATGACAGCAGCGGCAACGGCAACGGTGATAACCAAAGGCACGAAAATACCGCTGATTCTGTCCGCTAATTTGGCAATAGGCGCCTTGGAGGCTGCGGCCTCGGAAACCAGCCTGATAATTTGTGCCAGCATGGTATCATTACCCACTTGCAGGGCCTCAAATCGCAGGAAGCCATTCTTGTTGATGGTGGCGCCGATAACCTTATCGCCTTTTTGTTTGATGACAGGCATGCTCTCTCCGGTCAAGGCGGATTCATCGACTGTAGATATTCCTTCTGTCACCACACCGTCTACGGGGATGCTTTGGCCCGGTTTGACGCTGACTATATCACCGATCAGAACTTCATTGATAGGGATTTCTATCTCCCGGCCCTGTCTGAGAACCAAAGCCTTTTGCGGCGCTAATTTTATCAGAGAACTGATGGCGGATGTGGTTTTGCTTTTGGCCAGACTTTCAAAATATTTTCCCAAAGTGATCAGAGTCAGAATCATACCGGCCGACTCGAAATAAAGATCCATGGAATATTTTTCGACCATAGCCATATCATTATGGCCCAGGCCAAAGCCAATATTATAGATGGCGATTACCCCGTATACCAAAGCCGCGGCCGAGCCGATGGCAATTAGGGAATCCATGTTCGGAGCGGCTTTAAACAGTGATTTGAATCCATTTTCATAATATTTATTATTGATAAAAACGATAGGTATAACCAAAATAAATTGGCTGAAGGCAAAAATCAGCGCATTTTCGCCGCCATGGAAAAAGGCAGGCAAAGGCCAGCCGGCCATATGGCCCATGGCGATATAAAAAAGCGGAATCAGAAATATAATGGAAATAAGCAGACGTAATTTTACTTTTTGGCTATCATCTTGGGCCGGATTGGCCGCAGGAGCGAGCGGATCAGCTTTTGTCTCTTCATTAAGAAAAGCATCATAACCGGCATTTTGCACAGCCTTGATAATTTGCTCTTCAGTAATAAGATCCTTCCTATAATCAACGGTCATATTGTTGGCCAGCAGATTGACATTGATAGAATCGACGCCGGGTAGTTTGGATACAGCTTTCTCTATATGATTAACGCAGGCGGCGCAGCTCATCCCCTTGATCAGAAAGACTTTTTTAGACATGGCTCCCTCCTTATAATTATTATTTCAGGCATATATATTTATTGACGGATTATGGTATAATGGATAACGATGAAAAGACTATTCTTTATTAATTATGTACTCTTAAAAAACAATATATGGACTCTCATCACATTTGAGCTCTTGTATAAGGTTTTGGGCATTTTGCTTGTTATACCGGCTGCGGGAGGTCTTTTTAGTCTTGCTCGAAATCTTAGCGGTTATACTTATATAACTTCCGCCAACCTGTTAAGCTTTATTTTTTCTCCGGAGAGCTTGGTTTTCCTTCTTATCGCCGCCTTTTTGATTTCTATATACGTCTTATTTGAAGTCTTTACTTTTGTCGTGATTTTTGAAGCCAGTTATGTCGGCTATTTGATCAGCATGTGGCAGGCGGTAAGAAAAGCCATCAATAAGCTGAAGAAGATGATCTATCCGCAAAATTATATAATGATACTTTTCATGTTTGTTATCATACCGTTTTGCGGCTTTACGGCCATATCAAGCCTTTTCATGACAATTTCCATGCCGGATTTTGTTATGGATTTTATAGAAACCAGAGCCTGGGCGGCGCTGATGTATGGCACGGCTTATGTTTTTGCCTGCTATTTTGCTGTTAAATGGATATTTGGCATCCAATTTTTCGTTTTGCGTGATTGCAGTAGCAAAGAGGCCAGACATCAAGCGCGCTTATTGGTCAAAGGCCGTAATTTGCAGGCTGTATTATATGGCGTATTTTATAATATTGTAATTTTTGCTCTGGGCTCTCTTTTGAGTTTTATCACTATTTCCGTGGTCAAGATCATTTCTTCTGCTGGCCAAATCAGCATGCTTATATCGGCCGGCGGCGGCCTGATGCTGTTCGTTTATATAATCGTTGCTTGCTTGATGGTGCCATTGGCTTATTCTTTGGTGGCATCTTTATATTATTTGTTCTGTGAGAAAAAATCCTTCACACTGAATATACAAATTCGCAAAAAACCGTCTATCTCACTTTTTCGGCGTAATTTTATTCTCAGTGTCTTGGGTGTTTTGATCCTCTTATGCAGCTTTACTTTCAAGATGGTGGCGGAGGATCATGTATACGGGGATATAGACCTCAGCCCCCAGACCATGATTACTGCTCATCGGGGAAGTACGCGCAGCGCGCCGGAAAATACTTTGTCTGCCCTGGATTTCGCCATAAATTCTCAAGCCGACTATGCGGAAATCGATGTGCAGGAAACAAAAGACGGTGTTATCATTCTTGCTCATGATGATAATTTCAAAAGAATCGCCGGCGTTAATAAAAATGTCTGGGATCTTACCTATGCGGAAATCAGCCAATTTGATGTCGGCAAATGGTTCTCGCCTGAATTTGCCGGTGAAAGAGTAGCGACTTTGGATGAAGTCATCAAATATACGGAAAACAAAATCAATCTCATCATAGAGATTAAAATCAGCGGTCATGAAAAAGATACAGTTGGCTATGTCTTGGATATAGTTAAAGAGAATGATGCCATAAACAGATGCATAATAGCTTCTTTGGATTATGAGGTGCTGCAAAAGGCCAAGGCCTATAATTCTCAGGTCCGCACTTCTTATCTTTTGTCTTTGGCTGCCGGTGATATCTCTAATTTGCAGGCGGCCGATATCTTATGTGTAGAGGCAACCTTTATTACCAAAAAGATGGTGGACTCCGTGCATGCTTCCGGTAAAAAAATCTATGCCTGGACGGTCAATTCCGAAGATACTATGAAAAGACTGATCAATTATGGCGTGGATAATATAGTGACAGATAATCCGCAGAAAGCGCGTGATTTGTCCCTGCAATTAACTAGCAATCCCATGTTCAGTTATTTATTCCGCTTCACCTAATAGCTTCGCTTAAAAAAGAAGAGCATCCCTTAAAAAAGGGATGCTCTTCTTTTTTAAGCGGCAGGTATAATCCTCACCAGCTGGCATAAACTTTAGCGAAAGCAAGGAGGGGATGCGGGTTTGGCTCAAGGATTGCTGGAAAAAAGCTTAGGGCATATTAAGGAACATTTTGCAGCCTGGATACTGCTTTTTTTAGTTTTTGCAGGCGGGCTCTTTATTGGTTTTAGCGCGCCACAGCATCTGGAAGCAGCGGAAATGAGTCAGATCGGAGTTTTTATTGATTCTCTGGTCAAAAATATCCCTGCCATGGAGATCAACAGCTTGGCGGAATTCAGAAATTCCCTCTTTTTCAATGGTGGCATAGCTTTAGGCATTTGGTTTTTGGGCGCTAGCGTAATAGGTTCCCCCTTAGCCATAGGACTTTTGTTTTATAAAGGATTTACGCTGGGATTTTCCATAGCTTTGCTTTTGACCAACAATGCTCTCAATGGTTTTATAATCATACTTCTGACTGTCATTCCGCAAAATATAATATTGATACCGGCATTTTTATTGGCCACCTATTGGGCCTTATCCTTTGCTGGTTCCATGTTCCGCAAAAAAGAGGCGGGGGGCAATCTCTTTTTACCGGCCTTTGGCAGATATTCTTGCTATTTTCTTTTGATATTGGCCGCTATAGCTGCCGCGGCATTATTGCAAGGCTTTTTAGGACCGTGGCTGTTAAAGACATTTTTAAATATTATTTGATTATATAAAAGGGGGAAGAAAGATGATTTTTTTGGCTATGACAAAACCGAAAAAAAAATTATGGTTGCTTATCAAAATAGCATTAGTTATACTGTTGCTTGCCTTGGTTTTTCCATCTATGTATGCTAGCATGGTGGAGGTCAATGCCTTAGAACGCTTTAGCCAGGATCAAGGCACGGAGGAAGAATATCCGGGTGAACCGATGCGCGTTGATGTCAATCCTACGGCTATGCAGACAGTATATGTGGATGAAATAGCGGATATTTTTTATGCTCAATAAAGAGGGATAAGCGCCTTTTTGCAGAATGATTTTTCTATGGATAAGCAGAATCAATTAGAAAATAAGATAGAGCTTTTTCTGGACTACTTGCAAGTAGAACGTGGTTTGGCGGACAACACCATCACCAGCTATCGTTTTGATTTGCGAGCTTT
>CAYRML010000042.1:0-13163 GCA_964425485.1 uncultured Peptococcaceae bacterium
ATAGTGCTTGTCGGCAATCTTAGAGGCCAAATCAGCCGCTATTTGCTGATACTTTGGTATCGTAATTTTACCTTGTTTTTCCAATTTTATCTGTCCTTAAATATTTTATTAATTTGATTACAGCAAACTATTATTATAATAACACGTTTCTTATTTTTTTGTACTACTGTAGCATGATTTATTCACAATTTTTTCACAAAAATATATAATTTAAGAGTCATGTGACGCTTCATGTTGCAACAAAAGCTTCTTTTCATTGATAACAACTGCCAAAAGAGCCCATCCAGGGATATAAGAGGCCCAGATAATATTTTGCAGCCACGGCGCGGCCGTCGGCGCATAGGCGGGATTAAAGGTGGCGACAATCTCTCCCGCATCGCAAATAAACATTAATATAGCCGATATAGCAATTATAATTGCTATTTTAGGATTATAGTACTTCATAAAAATAGTACAAATCGCCCTCAGCGTCATCAAGCCTATCACTATGCCAAAGACAAGAACGCCGAAAAAAATAAATATATTCACATATGGATAAATAGCGGCAAGAATAAATGCATAAATTACAGCTATGGGGATGGCAACAGGTACAGAGATTTTATTGATCCTGAAATTTTTGCCATAAGCCTTAATCAGAACCAGGTAGGCCAAAAAAAATCCCAGTCCGCCAATAAAAGAGAGGTCTAGCTTTAAATGAAAAGTTCCATATAGAACAAAGAAAAAATCCGCCATCACAACATAATAGAAGGATCTGGCCATAATTCTTTGTTCGGGGAATTTTTTTTTGACAGAAATAACCGCTAAGAACAAAGTAATAATAATCGTATACTTAAGATAATTTATTATATCTGTCTCAAAACAAAAATTCTCGAAGATGATAACTAAGACCGTCAGAGGAATATAAACTGCTAATAATATTTTTTGGACATCATTCATTTTGCTACCCTCTTTGCCAAAATTTCATTATTCCTTCAATATGTAATTGCACATATATTATTTTACTGTTTTTATCCGCCTGGCTAAGCTATAATCATGGCAAATTTATATCGCTCGATTTATTATAACATTACCGAATTAATCTTTATTTATGTACAATCAATTTGCTATAATATTTTTATAGTGCTGATTCATTTTATGTTTAATATAGGTGATAGATATGAAAACAAAAATTTATCTGGATAATGAAAATTATCTTGCCGGTATGACCATCAAAGATGCTCTTGAACCGGAAAATAACAATATGGCTCTGCATGCTTGTATAAACACTGAGGATATCATAACCAACCGTAAAAAATTGGCCGCTGTTTTACAGCTTGAGCTTGAGGATTTTGTTTGCGCCAATCAGACTCATAGCTCCAATTTGCAAAAGGTTACCCTTTCTGATAAAGGAGCTGGGGCCTATAGCATCAAAACAGCCATTGCGAATACAGATGCCCTTTTCACCTATGATGAAAACCTGTTGTTATGCTGCTTTACAGCCGATTGCGTTCCTCTATTGTTTTACAATCCATCGGCCGGCATCATCGGAGTAATCCATTCCGGCTGGCAAGGTACGGTAAAAGAAATCACCCTCAAAGTTTTTCAGCATCTGATCCAGGTAGAAAAATGCGCTGCCTCCGATTTTCAGGTCTATATCGGTATGGCCATCAGCCAAGAAAAATTCGAGGTGAGCAAGGATGTTTATATAAAATACAAAGCGCTTCCTTATGCCAAAGATTATATATATTACCAACAATCCACGGGCAAATATCATATAGACAATCAAAAAACCGTGAAAAAACAATGCCAATTAGCAGGTATACCATCGACTAATATTATGATTGATCATGATTGTACATATAAAAATCCGCATGGCTTCTCTTATAGAGAGAACAAGCAATGCGGCCGGCATCTGAGTTTTATTCTAAAAAAGCCTGGCGGGCACACTGATTTTTAAGGACTATCCTCCATATCTGCGGATACGAAGAGGGATATCCAGCTCTTTTGCCAGGCTTTTACAGGCTGCCAGTTGCTCGGCAGATAAGAGATCGACCACGGTAAACATGACCTGCGGTATATAAAGCTTGCAATCTTTGGTAAATTTAAGCAAGGCCGCAAATGATTGTTCTCCAAAACAAGGCCTACTGATGCGCATATATTCTTTGGCATCCGCCGCATTCAAACTGATGGAGATGGTGTCTACCAAACCCTCCAGCAGGTGGGCGGTCGGTTTGCCATTGATCAGATCGGAAAGTCCATTGGTATTTATGCGTATTTTTACTCCGGTAGCCTCTTTCAGATATTTAGAGGTTGAAAGCACAATATCAAGGCGCTCCAAAGGCTCGCCATAACCACAAAACACCACCTCCGGGAAATCTTTATCCGGCAAATTATTATAAGCTTCGATAATTTCCGCAAAACTAGGCTCATGCTCAAGCCATAATGAATTATTGTCATTATCAACAGTATCCACCCTGTTACGCACACAAAAAATACATTTATTAGAGCAAAGATTGGTGATATTGATATAGAGTTTGTTGCCATAATGATAGAAAATTGTCATATCCTTACCTCTTTAATAGCGCTTAATATTTTATATATTTGGTCAGCATCGATAATAATCATAACATATACTTAATATAATAAATAAATTATATTTCATACTTCCGCTATTATCAATTGATTTCTTGGATTAATGCCTTAAAAAATAGAAGGCTGTGCTTTTTTGCCGGCAAAATTACATAATCTTCAAGTGGCGTCTAAAACAGATTGACAAAATCAGCCAATTTTGCTATACTTGATAAAAATGAAAGCTAAGAAGGCTTTACGAAGGCTTTTAGTCTAATCAGTTATATTGTTATACAGATTTTATATTTGGGATGAACCCAAAAAGATACTATATTTCATAGTTCCTTTTTGGGTTTTTTAATTGCCTGGTTGGCTAATATCATAAAAATAATATAATGAGGAGGAGGAAAAAAATGGCCTGTTTTCTGGTGCCTATGGCCGAAGCCATAGTGATTTCTGTCGTTAAAAAGTCTGTGGAGAAAAAAGAATTGGCAGCTGGGGTGGAAAAAGGTTCAAGCTCATCTGCCAAAAGAGTAATAAGCTGGAGCCGTAAATTGGGCTGGCTGAATAAATTATTATGGGGCGGGGTAGCACTTTTGGCCTTAGAGCATGTATGGCATGGAGAAGTTGTGCCCTGGCCGCCATTTTTAACAGTATTATCTAATCCGGCCGATATTGCGCCCATGCTGAACGAGATGGCGATAACCGGCGGCGGTATGGCCATCTGCGTAACTATCATTTGGATAATCATGGTTTTGATCGCCGATCATAAAGCCAAAACTGCCCTGGCCGAATTAAAACCAGATGCTTAATGGAGGAAGAAAATTATGTACTTTATAATTACTGCCTTAGCGGCTATTGTAGTAAGCCTTATCTGGTATTTTAAGGCATCCGGCAAAAAATACAAGCTAAGTCTTCTCTGCTTTATTTATTGGGGTGCGACTATTATGTGGTTAATCGACCATGTGGTGGCCTATCTAAGCGAAGGCGGAGCATTTTTGGAATTAAGCATGGATGCAACATTGCTGGGATTTGCCGTTGTTATTTTCGGACTATTCATTTGGCTGATGGCCCTCTTGTTCACTGACCCCAAAGGTATTTTCCAAAAATTATTAAAAGCAAAAAATTAAGCTATACACACATTGATTTTTATAATGGATTGATCTTAATTAATAAAAAAGGGCGATGCCAATTGGCATGGCCCTTTTATTTTGTTCATTCTCGGTAGTTACGGAACCGGAGCTATTTATACCCGGTTTTTACGCGCCCGTGCGTGCCAATAATTTTTCCCATTTCTGATCCACATATTGCTGTGCTTCCTCGATCATCCACTCATTTCCTTTTTGGAACATATGCTTGAATCTGCCTTGCGAGCGGAAAAAGTCTTCCACCGGCAGCTTTTTCTTCGGCATATAGCTCAGATGCCAAACCCCCTCTTCAACTTCATAAAGAGGCCAAATGCAGGTATCAACAGCCAGCTTGATAATTTCCGGCAGCTTGGCCATAGGGTAATCCCAACCACGTGGGCATGGCGACAATATATTTAAAAAACAGGGCCCCTTAGTATAAATAGCCTTATGGGATTTGCTGTGCAAATCCTTAAAATTGCCTGTGGGAGCCGTTTGCGCGGCATAAGGTATATTATGGGCCACCAAAATCTCGGTCAAATCTTTTTTATTTTGTATTTTACCTTTTTGGGCCGGGCCGACAGCTGTGGTAGTGGTACGGGCAAAACGCGGCGTAGATGATGAGCGTTGGATGCCCGTATTCATGTAGGCCTCATTATCATAGCAGACATAAACCATGTCATGGCCACGCTCCATGGCGCCTGACAAAGATTGCAAACCAATATCATAGGTGCCGCCATCACCGGCAAAAGTGATGAACTTGACATTGCCTTCCACTTTGCCCCGGCGTTTCAAAGCATTATAGGCCGCTTCTGCGCCGGAACAAGTGGCTGCGGAATTTTCAAAAGCGGAATGGATATAGCTATCCATATAGGCAGTATAAGGATACATAAAGGTAGAAACCTCCAGGCAACTGGTGGCATTGACCACCACAGCCCTATCCTCTTTTTCCAAGGCGCGCAAAACCCCCGATACCACCACGCCAGCACCACAACCGGCACAAAGACGATGGCCGCCGGTAAAGCGGATGGGCTTTGCCACTTCTTTTTTCAGATCATATGTGCTCATCTTATTTCCTCCTTTGCCTCTGCCCTAAATGGCTATAAACAGGCCCGGTCTCGCCGCTCGCGGCAATACCCGCCAGGCGGCCAAACACCTGCTCAACATCCTCTGTCTTAAAATCGCGGCCACCCAAACCATAAACGATATCGATCAGATAAGGGCGCTGCTTCAGATCATATAAAGCGCTGCGAGTCTCGGCAAATAAAGGACCTCCGTTGGCCGAAAAGCCTTCCGATTTATCCATGACAGCAACAGCCTTGGTCTTAGCCAAAGCCTGGGCCAACTCCTCCGCCGGGAAAGGACGGAACACTCGGATTTTGATCAGCCCGGCCTTTACTCCCTCTGCCCGCAACTGATCAATAGCCGCTTTAGCGGTGCCGGCGCTTGATCCGATCAACACCAAAGCAAGTTCCGCATCCTCCATCTGATATTCTTCAAACAGGCCATAATGCCGGCCGGAAATTTTGGCAAATTCCGCAGCCACTTCCAGGATGCGGGCCTTGGCCGCTTTCATGGCATAAGCCTCTAGAACCTTATGTTCCATATAATAGGGGCTGATATCATAGGGGCCTATTGCCAAGGGATTTTCTTTTTTCAGCAGATAGTGTTCGGGATTATATTCCCCAATAAACTGGCGCACGGCATCCGTTTCTAAAAGATCCATATTCTCTACGGCATGGCTGGTAATGAAGCCGTCCATACAAACCATTACCGGCAAGCGCACGCCGGGCGCCTCGCCGATAGGCATAGCCATGATAAAATTATCATAAGCTTCCTGATTGTTCTCGCTGTAAATCTGAATCCAGCCGCTATCGCGAGCGCCCATAGAATCGGAATGATCATTGTTGATATTGATGGGCCCGGATAGAGCGCGGTTGACACAAGCCAAGGTTATAGGCAGGCGGCAGGAGGCCGCTATGTACAAAATCTCATACATCAAAGCCAGTCCGCAAGAAGAGGTGGCACAGATGGATCTGGCCCCCGCCGCTTGAGCGGCAACGCATACGGACATGGAGCTATGTTCAGATTCCACCGTCACATATTCGGTATCCACTTCTCCGTTAGCCACATATTGGGCGAAATATTCTGGAATCTCTGTCGAGGGCGTGATGGGAAATGCCCCCATAACATCAGGATTGATCTGCATCATGGCATAAGCGACAGCTTCGTTGCCGGATAAACATTTGCTCATTCGGGTGCACCTCCCGTAACCATTTTTATTGCTGAGAAAGGACAGACAGCCGCACAAATGCCGCAGCCTTTGCAATGCATATAATCAAAGTCCAGCCTTTTACCATCCGCCACAGGGATAGAGCTGTCCGGGCAGAAAGGAACACAAAGCATACAGTGCTTACATGCCGCTTCCTTAAAAACGGGAGTATCAGTGCGCCAGGAGCCAGTCTCAAAGTCACGCGCCGTCCCCGGTTCATAGATCTCTCCCCCAGGAGTCAAATCCTGCCAAGGCGTATGTTCGTTGATATCTTTTGCTCGAATCATCCTTCCCGCACCTCCTCCATAGATTTTTTCAAAGTCTGCATATTACCCTCTATAACCTGGGGTTTAGAGGCGAATTTATGTTTAAATGATTCTTCTATATCTGATAAAAAACGCTGGCTGTCCAAAGCGCCACTCACTTTAACAACAGCGGCCAGCAAAGGCGTATTAGGGAAATTCCTGCCCAAAATCTCTTCCGAGATGCGGCGGCCATCTATGGTATAAACTTTGCCCGTCCATCCCCGCAGCTTAGGCCGTATCTCCTGTGGAGAGCTGGGGGTGTTGATAATTATGGCCCCGCCCTCTTTCAGTCCTTCGGCTACATTGATACTATCCAGCAAAGTCTCATCCAAAACAACAACAAAGTTTGGATAATAGATATTGGAATGGATAGTGCATCTTTTATCACTGATGCGATTATACGCCGTAATAGGGGCCCCCATACGTTCCGGTCCATATTCCGGGAAGCCCTGCACGAATTTTCCTTCCAAACCGGCCACTTCCGCCAGCAGCATGCAAGCCATCTTGGCTCCCTGCCCGCCACGACCATGCCAGCGAATTTCCACCATATCGTTGGTCAACATCACTTTTCCTCCAATCACTACCATTGATATTAAAAAAACTTTCGTTCCGCAAAGGGACGAAAGCTTAAAAGCTATTCGCTATACCACCCATTAATAAGCGTACCATCATATGCTTTCCCTGTGACGGGGGATACCGTCGGAGCCTACTTGATTATCGTTCGGTCCGCAGCTCGGGAGGGATTTTCTGCTTCAGTTTACTTGTACCGGGCTCGCACCTTTCCCCCGGCTCTCTGAAACGTTCGGCTATAGCATACTTTCTCCGTCAAGGCCTTTGAATGATATTTATATTCAATGTATACTGAATCTATATATACCTTATAAGGATAAACATTTCCTCGGATTTTGTCAATGTTTTTTAATTATAAAAATTTACCATTGCTTATTTTAATTTTATTCGCTGGACAATTTGCCAAGAAAAGCCTGCGTGCGTTCTTCCTGTGGATTCAGCATCACATTATCGGGGGTTCCTTCCTCCACAATATAGCCCCCGTCCATGAAGATAACCCTGTCCGAGACCTTACGCGCAAACTCAACTTCATGCGTAACGACAACCATAGTCATATTTTCTTCGGCCAGATCCCGGATAACCTTAAGAATTTCCCCGGTTAATTCCGGATCGAGAGCGGAAGTGGGCTCGTCAAAAAACAGAATTCGCGGATTCATAGCCAAAGCGCGGGCAATTGACACGCGCTGCTGCTGGCCACCGGAAAGCTGATAGGGGTAGGATGATGCTTTATCCTCCAAGCCCATCTTTTCCATAAGGGCAAAGGCTTCGCGATTGACCTCCGCCACATCTCTTTTCTGCACGCAAATAGGCGCATCCGTGATATTCTTCAAAACAGAATAATGCGGGAAAAGATTAAAGTTTTGAAAAACCAGGCCAAACATATTCTTAATTTTCTTAATTTCGCTATTGGGAACATAGACAGATATTCCCTGATCATTTTCCACGGCCACAGGCTGACCGGCATAATAGAGATTGCCTCCGTCTATGGTCTCCAGCAAGGTGGCACAGCGCAAAAGGGTCGACTTACCGCTGCCGGATGGTCCCATAATAGAGATAACCTCGCCTTCCTTTACAGTAAAGGAGATATCCTTCAATACTTCAAGATCATCGAAGTGCTTTCTGATATTTTCCATTCTCAATATATCCATAACTGCTCCTATCTATAATAACGAAGTTTCTTCTCCGCCTTTTCCATCAGCATGGCAACGACCAGATTAAAGATATAATATAATACACCGGCCATAATAAAAGCAATCATCGTCCGCTGAGAAGAAGATATGGCTTTGGCCACAGTAAACATTTCCGCCACGGCGATGGCAAAGGCCAAGGAAGTATCTTTGATCAAAGTAATAACTTCATTGGTAACAGGAGGCAGCACCCGTTTAATGACCTGAGGCATAATGATTTTCATAAAGGTCTGAGAGCGCGTATAGCCCAGCACTTTTGCGGCTTCATATTGTCCGACTGGCATCGATTCTATGCCGGAACGGTAGATCTCCGCAAAATAAGCCGCATAGTTGATAACAAATGCTATGATCACGGCCGTAAAACGAAAGCCGCCTATGTTCCAGCCAAAAAGATAATATGGTCCAAAATAGACCACAAAAAGTTGCAGCATCAAAGGAGTACCGCGTAATACGGATATATATATACGGGCAAGGTTACGGATAATGCAATTTTTGGATAAACGACACAAAGCCACTCCCATGCCAAGAGGCAAAGAGAACAGCAAGGTAAGTAAGAATATCTCTACCGATATAACCATGCCCTGAAGCAGCATGGAAAGGATGGTGGTAAATTCCATAAAGTCAGGTCTCCATTTTTGACGGAAAGATGAATTAAGATAGGCCGGATGCGCTTACCCGGCCTATCTCGATGTTCGCTTAAATTAAGTATCTAAACCAATCATTATTTGAGAATCCAGGCAATGTTCCAGTCGGCATATTTTTCCAGGATTTTATCAACAGAGCCGTCTGCTACCATATCTTTCAAAGTTGCCTGAACAGTGTCACGCAGCTCCGTATTTCCCAGCAGGAAGCCAATGCCATATTGTTCGGTAGACAAAGTTTCGTCCAGGATGACAAATTTATCTTCGCGGTCTTTGATATGGAATTTGGCAACGCCAATGTCGACTGCGATAGCATCAACAGCGCCGGCTTCCAGTTCCATAAAAGCGGCATTATAGTCGCTGCTGGTGATTACTTCGCCGAAAGTAGCATAGGTATCGGCATAATCTTCACTTTGCAAAGCACTGAGAGCAGAAGAGTCCGCTTGAGCCATGACGGTTTTGCCCGCCAGATCAGCAACGGTAGCGATGCCGGAATCAGTTTTCACGACAAATACCTGGCTGTTATCAACATAAGGTTCGGACCAGGTATAAAGGTCTTCCCGATCATTGATGGTGAAGCCGTTCCAGATGCAGTCAATAGCGCCAGATTCCAGCTCGGCATCTTTGGCATCCCAGGAGATAGGTTGCAGAACCAGTTCCCAACCGTTACGTGCGGCTACTTCAGCAGCAAGGTCCAGGTCGAAGCCTGTATATGAACCATCATCGGCAACATAACCATAAGGCGGAAAATCTTGGTCAAAACCCACCGTAAAGGTGGTTCTGTCTGTATCGGCAGGCGCATTGGTTTCCGTATTATTGCCACAAGCGGCAAGCGTCAGCGCGCATGCTAAGACAAGGATCATAATCAAAAGCAGTTTTTTCATTCAGTCTGCCCCTTTCTTTGTTTAATAAAAATTTTTAGATGTTGTAAATGTTTTTTTATACAACATCCTTATTTAGTTTAACAGTTTAACAGAATAAAGTAAAGAGTTTTTGCAAGCTTTTATGTTACTAAAGTTATATGGGCTTCGATAGCCATCTTTAATGTCAAGAATAAAGTTTGCTTTTCATGCTAATAATCAAGAGACTGTGGACACAGTCTCTTTTGATTTTGCTTGAAATTTTTATATGATACAAATGAGTTTAGCTTAGGACTTTCCCTCATTTTAGTTAGGAATGAAGACTATATTCCAAGCGGTTCTATCTATGCGATAAAATATCAATATAATCATTGAGCCATTAAGCATATATTCTCCCATTTCCAGACTGAAGTTTTAAACAAAAAGAACCTGAGAAAATACTTAAGTAACATTATCACTGAACAAACAGACATTATGTGCTATTTTTAATAAAAAGTGCGGATGGAGGTAAATAAAATGTCAGTTTTTACAGTTAATAATACAAATTTTGCAGAAATAGTGCTGAAATCGGAAAAACCTGTTCTACTGGATTTCTGGGCCTCCTGGTGCCTGCCCTGTAGAATGATGATGCCGGTTGTGGAAAAATTGGCCAAAACTCATCCGGAAATCACTGTTTGCAAGGTAAATATCGATGAAGCGCCGGAGCTTGCTCAACAATTTCAAGTCAATGTTATTCCCACATTCGTGCTGTTCAAAAACGGTCGCCTAGTCGATTCATCCATGGGCCTAAAATCGAAAAAAACTCTTGAAAGAATGATTCAACAAAAATAATTTAATAAAACATTGACCAAGAGAGAACAATATGTTTACGAGGAGGGGTTCTTTATGAAAATTATCATTATCGGCGGTGTTGCAGGTGGTGCAAGCTGCGCCGCAAGACTACGTCGCTTAGATGAAAATGCCGAGATTATTTTACTAGAGCGCGGGGAATATATTTCCTATGCTAATTGCGGCCTTCCGTACTATATCGGCGATGTCATCAAATCGCGAGAGGCGCTGCTTGTACAAACTCCGGAAACCATGCATCAAAAATATAATATCGATGTGCGCATTAAAAACGAAGTGATGGCTATTGATAGGAAAAAGAAGACCGTTTCCATCAGAAATACCGATACGGATGAAACATATGAGGAAGGCTATGATAAACTGGTTATAGCAACCGGTTCTTCTCCCGTGCGGCCGCCCATTCCCGGTATCGATTCCCCACGCATCAAAACCCTGTGGACTGTGCCGGATACCGATAAAATCCATGCTCTGATTCAAGAACAATCCATTAAATCCGTCGCTATCATCGGCGGCGGCTTTATCGGCCTGGAAATGGCGGAAAATCTCCACCGTACGGGGCTCAAGGTTTCCGTTATTGAAATGCTTAATCAGGTCATAGCGCCTTTGGATTATGAGATGGCATTGCCTTTGCATGAAAATATTATACAAAATGGCGTAAACCTCTATCTGGGCGACGGCGTCGATTTCTTTGAAGACGAAAATGACCAAGTTTCCATTTCCCTGAAAAGCGGGAAAAAAGTGCAAGCTGATCTGGTTATTTTATCCATTGGGGTCAAGCCCAACAGCGATCTGGCCCAGGCGGCCGGTCTTGACTTAACTGCCAGAGGCCACATTGTTGTGGATAAAGAACTACGGACTTCCGACAAAGATATTTTGGCTGTGGGCGATGTTATTGAGGTTGAGGACTTCATTTTTAAAGATAAAACAGCCATACCCCTGGCCGGCCCCGCTAATAAACAAGGCAGAATTGCCGCCAATACCATCTACGGCATATCCGATGGCTATGAAGGAACGCAGGGAACATCTATTGTTAAGGTTTTTGATCTTACAGCGGCAAGCACCGGCGCAAATGAAAAATCTCTACAAAAGCATGGCCTCAAGAAAGATATAGATTATAAAACCATCATCATCACGCAAAATTCACATGCCGGCTATTATCCGGGTGCAACCCCGATGCTTCTAAAATTGATTTTCTCGACAGACGGGAAAAAGATTTACGGCGCGCAGATTATCGGGTCAGAAGGAGTGGATAAACGCATCGATACTATCGCGGTCACCATCCGCCTGGGGGGCAGTATCCATGATCTAAAAAAATTGGAACTGGCCTATGCGCCGCCCTTTTCCTCGGCTAAGGATCCTGTCAACATGGCCGGATTTGTCACCGAAAATGTGCTGAAAGGCATGCTTCATTTTTCTGATTGGGATGCCGTAGAAAAGAGCCCTGAAGCAATATTGCTGGATATTCGGGAGGAGGCGGAACTGCTGACCTTTACTCTTCCCCATGTCGTGCATATACCGCTAGGGCAATTGAGGGAGCGGCTGGCCGAGATAGAAAAAGGCCGCGAAATAATCATCTTTTGTTCCATTGGCGTCCGTTCTTATAATGCCGCCAGAATTCTCATGCAAAACGGCTTTGATAATGTAAAGGTATATCCCGGCGGCACCAGGCTTTATCAATCGGCGCATATAGAAAATGCAAAGGAGTATCTTGATATGGATATTAATAATGCCAACACAGCCTCAACCCCCGCCACTTCCGGCCAAGTAGCTGCCGCATCCGTAAAACTTGATTGCAGCGGCATGCAATGTCCCGGCCCCATCATGAAGGTTTTTCAAACCATCAACACACTTCGGGATGGAGATATACTTGAGGTATCCGCCTCAGACCCTGGATTCCTGCGTGATATTGATGCCTGGTGCAGAAGAACGGGCAATACCCTGCTGTCCGAGGATCATATCGGCAACCAATATATTGCCAAAGTGCAAAAAGGTGGCAAAAAAGAGGAGGCCGTTGTGCCAAACACAGCTGATGGTAAAACTATTATCGTTTTTTCCGGTGATTTGGACAGGGTGCTGGCCAGCTTTATCATTGCCAACGGGGCGGCGGCAATGGGGCGTCCCGTAACCATGTTCTTTACTTTTTGGGGCCTGACGGTACTGCGCAAACCTGAAAAACAGCATATCAAAAAAACGGCAACGGAAAAAATGTTTGGCGCCATGCTGCCCAGAGGAAGCGAAAAATTAAAACTCTCTAAAATGAACATGGGCGGCATGGGAACCTCCATGATGAAAAAAATCATGAACGAAAAAAATGTGGATTCTCTTGAAGAATTAATAAAAAAGGCCATGGCAGCCGGTGTTAAAATCGTTGCTTGCACTATGAGCATGGATATCATGGGAATCAGGCAAGAGGAACTGATTGATGGTGTAGAACTTGGTGGAGTAGGCGCATATCTGGGTGACGCTGAAGAATCTAATGTCAATCTCTTTATCTAAAATTAAGACCCATGCCATATAAACCACATTATTACGGCATGGGTCTATTATAAAATTGGAGGCGATAAAATGAAAGTACGCTTAAACAATGATCAGGAAATGGTGAAAATGATCCAGCAAGGATTAGAACAAAAGAACGGCTATTGCCCCTGCCGGTTGGAAAAAAGCGAAGCAACAAAATGCATGTGCCAGGAATTCAAAGGGCAAATTGCCGATCCGGATTTTGAGGGTTATTGCCATTGCATGCTTTATTATAAAGAAAAGTAGCTCAATATACATAGTTCTCTCTTTAAAGTCCAGGAGGCGCTGAGT
>CAYRML010000043.1:0-12385 GCA_964425485.1 uncultured Peptococcaceae bacterium
GCGCCGCTGGCATCAAAGCGGATGGCTCCGTAGTCTTTTTCCAGGTTGATAAAAGCTCGGCCAGCACAGGTCTGACGCCGGCAGATCTGGCCAACAAAATGATGAATTTAGGCTGCATTTATGCCATTAATCTGGATGGTGGCGGCTCCTCCGTCATGGGCATCCAGTTCGGCGGCAGCAATACTGTGGACGTGGTAAATACCCCCTCTGATGGTGCGGTAAGATCAGTTGCCAATTATATCCTGCTTGTTAATCGCGGCTATACATCCGTTGGTCCGGCCTCCCAGCTTTTCCTTTATCCCTCTAAACTCTATTCCCTGCCCGGCGGTTCTGTTAAATTAAGCGTCAAGGCAGCCGACAGTAATTATAATGCCGTAACAGCGCCGTCGGTTGTTTATACGGCTTCCAGCGGCATTATATATGGGGATACGCTCACAACTAACGGCAACAGCGGTATCATCACCGTGAGCGCCAATTCCTCTTCCCTGTCGGCCACAGCGCAGATCAATATTATTAATTCCCCGGATAAAATCAATATCTGCAAAGAGGGATCTGGTACGCCCTTGACTTCACTTACTCTTAATGCTGGCGAGACCATATCATTGACGGCCAACCCTTTTTATAAAAATCTCGCACTGGCCGCCAATGATCAATTATTCACTTGGGGAGTCACGGGCAATGTGGGCACTATCAGTAATGACGGCACTTTTAAGGCTTCTGTCTATGCGGCAGGCGGTTCCATCACGGCTACATATAATGGCGTCAGCAAATCTGTGGCTATAACGGTAAATTCCACCAATACGGCTCCTGCTGTTACTTATGCAGACACCAGCAGCAGTTGGGCAAAAAATTATATTGATACCGTGACCGGTCGGGGATTGATGAAAGGTGTCACCACAGCCGGCGGCGTCAACTATTTTTATCCCACCCGCAATTTGACAAAGGCAGAATTCGCCGTTATTATGGTGCGTTATCTTGGTCTGGATACCAACAATATAAGCAGCCAGCCTCCTTATGCCGACTGGGCGGAAATACCCTCCTGGGCGCAGAAGGCAGTTGCCGCCGCCTATGATGCCGGTGTCATCAAAGGCTCATCAATAAATGGCAAAGCTTATTTCTATGCCAACAATAATATCACCAGAGCGGAAGTCTTCACTATCATTGCCCGCACCTTGACCAATCAAAATGCGCCATCGGCCAGCTTCACGGACAGTAATCAGATACCCTCCTATGCCATAGTAGCCATCAACCAACTAGTCTATCAAAATATAGTCAATGGCTTTAATGACGGCACCATACGTCCTAACAATAATATCAGCCGGGCGGAAATCGCTAAAGTATTGTGTGGCTTTAATTAGAAAAATAAATAAAGAAGAGGAAAGCATATGCTTTCCTCTTCTTTTTATGTGTTTATTTTAATTATATGACAAATGTTTTTTAATTTGGAAAACACCTATGAGATATAAAATCGGAATAATCAAACCTGTTACAATACCCAAGCCATTCAAAGCGCCCAAAACGCCGCTGCCGATCAAGGCAATGATACTTAATGCAAGAACAATAATACCTAAAATCATACATTTCCTTAATCCTTGAACAGAGGGGTTATTGGCACATTTTCTTCCGGCCAGACCGGCCAACAGCTCGATGATGGCGCCAACCAAGGCCAGAACGCCCATCACTACCATGAGGGCCACAAAGCCAGCTCCAGCGCCTAAAGCAACACCCAAGGCCGACACTCCTACAATTGCCACTATTCCTGCTATAATTGCAATGATACCAAAAATAATCATCAGGATACTTGTTACTTTCAGCATACCAATACCAGGCATAATACACTCCTCCTTTAATTTTGATTTAGGTTTATATCAGATGATAAAGCTCATCTGTACGAACAAAAAATGGATGAAAACTATTTCAGAGAGAATAAAATAAAATAAAATTTATTGATAATTATACATTTTAGTATATATTCGTCAGAAGAAACAGAATACCTGTAAATTGCATAAATTATCCAATATTTTATGATATATTTTATTATTAAATATTAAAAGGATTACTGCCTAAGTCTATGGGTTATAAATAAATATGACAGCAAGTGTATATAACACACTTGCTGCCATTTCATTATCCCTACCTGGGTCAGAGGCGATAACCTTGTTTATTTATCAAACAAATCCTTCAGCTTAAATTTTATTTGCATAGTATTAGCTGATACCGGCAAGCTGTCATCAGAAGAATAGACCGTTGTTGTTTTTACCTCCTTGGTCACATCGACCAAGCATAATGGCGGAAAGAGCACACACCACCAGTTTTTACCTACACCTTCTCCCAGGACTATACGCAAAGCATCATATTCACCGGCGGGCAAAACTATATTTTTATATCTTCTGGTGGGGAATTGGGCAACTTCCAATTTGGCGGTGGCGCCATAGGGCGCTATATCAGCCAAAACCTGATTGCAACGTTCCTCAATCTGGGGCAGTGTCGCCGACAATTCTGTCATAGCTTCCTCTTTTGTAGAAGCCTCTCCCATAGTATCTGCCAGCATGCCTAAAATCTGATCACGTACAAAGAGTTTAATTTCCTGATCATACGCACTGTCGCTGTTGGCAATTACATGTAAACGCAAAGGAGATTGACCAATGCTATTATAGATAGCAAGACCTCCTACTCCCACAGCGATAAGCATAGCCACTAAAATGATAGGTATGATTTTCTTTTTCATGGTTTTCTCCTTCGTTCTTATTGTATATGCTTACGTAAATACAGCAGCGCTCCTTTTTCCAGCCGAGAAACTTGTGCCTGAGAGATGCCGATTTCCTCTGCGACCTCCATCTGGGTCTTGCCGGCAAAAAAGCGCAGATTTATTATTTTCTTCTCTCTTTCCCCCAGCTGCCGTAACGCTTCCTGAATATTAATTGCTTCCAGCCATTTTTCATCGCAATTTTTATCATCGCTCACTTGATCCATCACGAATATCTGATCACTGCTGTCATGATAGATTGGCTCGAATAAAGAAAGAGGCTCCTGAATCGCATCCAAGGCAAAAACAATATCTTCCACCGGCAAATTAAGTTCTTTAGCAATTTCCTCTATCTGAGGATCTTTGCCGTTTTTATTGACCATGGCCTCACGAACCTGCAAGGCTTTATAAGCTATATCGCGCATAGAACGGCTGACACGGATAGGATTATTATCTCTCAGATAACGGCGTATTTCACCGATGATCATAGGTACCGCATAGGTGGAAAATCTGACATTTTGACTGAGATCAAAATTATCTGTTGCCTTGATCAGACCGATACAGCCGACCTGGAACAAATCGTCAAGATTTTCGCCCCTGTTATTAAATTTCTTAATCACGCTCAAAACAAGTCGCAAATTACCCCCCACCAACTTTTCTCTTGCGCTTTCATCACCGCTTTGCATATCTTTAAATAATTGACGCATTGTTTCATTCGATAAAACCGGCAGTTTGGAAGTGTTAACGCCGCAAATCTCCACTTTATTGAACAAAACTAATTCCTCCTTGCGGGGCCTTTGTCTGTTGGCTTGATTATGTTCTAATTATTACCGATTGAGCCGGCAAATATACCCATAAAAAAACCGCCCTTTGCTCAAAAGGCGGTTTTAAATCAGTGTAATTAATATAAATTATTCGGCTTTACAGATGTCTTTTTTCAGCTTGCGGATAATCCTTTTTTCCAGCCTGGAAATATAAGATTGCGATATTCCCAAAATTTGGGCAACTTCTTTTTGCGTTTTTTCGCTGCTGCCATAAAGACCAAAACGCATTTCTAAAATAGTTTTTTCTCTTGCGCTCAACCGTCCCATGGCGCCAAAGAGCAATTTTTTCTCCACTTCTTCTTCAATGGCCTTATAGATTATGTCATTATCCGTGCCTAAAACATCAGATAAAAGCAACTCATTACCATCCCAGTCTATGTTCAGCGGTTCATCGAGCGAAATTTCTGTTTTCGACTTATTGGTACGCCGCAAATACATCAATATTTCATTTTCTATACAGCGCGAAGCATAGGTGGCCAGCTTTATCCTCTTTTCCGGGTCGAAGGTATTAACAGCTTTGATCAGCCCGATTGTTCCGATAGAAATAAGATCCTCAATACCAATGCCGGTATTTTCGAATTTGCGCGCTATATAGACCACCAGCCGCAGATTGCGCTCTATCAAAGTTTGCCGCACTGATGAATCACCTTGCCGCAAACATGAAAGCAGCTTTTTTTCCTCTTCAGGGCTAAGCGGTGGGGGCAAGGCTTCGCTGCCGCCGATATAATAAATGCCGCGGCGCAAAAGGCCCAAACGCCATAACAATTCTTTCAGCACGAATAAAAAACGCCACCATAAATTCATCATACCCGCAACTCCTTTTTCTCATTTATTACATTTAAGGGTTGGCCCAATTCCAAAAGATCCGGGTTGATAACGGCCTGATAAGAATCATCTTTGCCCAGCTTTTGCTCATAAATGGCTATGATTACTTGATCTGTTTGCATTTTCTGTTCACCATATATTATGATTTTATCGGGCCTGAATCCCAGCAACATGCCATGATGTTTACCGATAGAAGCAAAGGGTATTAGGCGCAGGCGTTTATGCCAATTGTCGATATGACTTTTTTGCAAAACCAGCGTAGGATCAATACTACCATATTTTGTAAAAAGATCTCGCAGCCCCTGCGGCAATAAAACCTGCAGGCTTTGATACTCTGCCACTATCACAGGATTTGCGCTGATGGGCTCGCATAAATCATTGCCGGTATCTATGAGGCAGCGCAAAAGACAGCGCCGCCCTTGGGCGAATACTTCTATATTTATTGTAAAGTCATCTTTGCGCCAGTTGCCTTTCAACCATAAAATGCCTTTTCTGGCCAAAATAAAAGCTATGGCAAAACCAAAAATCAAAGAGCTCCAGCGCACTATTTCCGTGCTGGCAATATCGAAGCCGGAAGAAGCCAGTAAAGAAGAGCCGCCTAAAACCGCACCGGCCATAGCAAAGCCAACCAAATAAAATATGCCCAAGGTGCGAATAAAGATGGGTAAGCTTTGATATGGAAATGCCAAACCGATCAGCAAAAAGGAAAAACCGATTTTCAGAGGCAATATGTAAAGATAAGAAAGCTGGGGAAAGATAATGCAGACACCATATAATGCTCCGGCCAAGGCCGCTAATAAAAGGCGCGGATAGTTGATAGAAAGTCGCAAAAAACGGCCGGTGGCCCATAAAAGAAAAAAATCCAGGAAAAAATTCAGGAAGAACAACACATCAGCGTATACCGTATAAGTTTGAATATAATGCGCTATCAATGGCTTTTTGCACCCCCCTCAACTGTCATATATCAATATATGACAGGCCGCTGCCGACTATGACGCTTTGTCAGCTTTGTTCGGAAAACACCTATAATTATAAAAGACGACCTTTGCAAAAATAGTCGCAAACAGCCGTCTTGCTAAAACAAATATATATTAATAATGTCAGCTTCCACTAATTATCGTCTGTTTATATCACCATCAGAAAACTCTTTTCTGCGCCTTGAGAATATGCCGCCCAGACGCCCGGAATCCACAGCAGAGAGACCTGCCCAACCATCCTTTTCAACTATGGGCCAAATACCCATCTCCTTGGCGATCTCAATTTTTAAATCATCCCAATCCAGCGGCCTTTTTTTCATCACACTTTTTTTCGATCGCTTTATTTTTTCTGCCATGATAATCACCTCATGGTTATTTTGGGATTTATTGCGATTTTTTATTCTTTTTCTTGTACCGCATCAATATATCCCTCTTCGCCCAAACAAAGCGCAGAGCCAGTCCCCAAGGTTATTTCCGCCAAATCCTTGTGCATTTGCCGCACTTTATGCTGAGGAACCAGAATAGTAAAGGAAATTATTTGCTCGAACAATCTCCGTTCAATTGGATAAGCAGATTTTTCTAACCAGGTTTCCACCTTGCCACTAAAATTATAATCAAATGTGATCTGATATTTTTGCGCCGGAATTTTTTTTACTATCTGCGCCTTTGCCAAAGAAAGCACTGCCGCTTTACTATAGGCTCTGGTCAGGCCGCCGCTGCCTAAAAGAATACCGCCAAAATAGCGTACCACCACAATGACCGTATTGGTCAATCCGGACTTATCAATAGCCTCCAAGACAGGCTTTCCGGCAGTACCGGCCGGTTCTTTATCATCAGTAAAGCGTTTTATCTGCCGGCCAGCGCCTATTTGATAGGCATAGACATGATGGCGGGCATCAGGATGCTGCTTTTTGATATCGGTAATAAAATTCTGCGCTTCTTCTTCCGAGGCAACCGGAGTGGCATAAGCAATGAATAGAGATTTTTTTTCTTGAATTTCAGCAACAGTCGGCGCTGCTATGCTATAAAAATCTTTAGCCATAAGACCTCCTGCTCATTTTCTAGATACATTATTCAACGGAGGGACGGTCTTTCCTTCTCACGCTCACGGTCATGCGGTTTGGGCATATAAAAATGGGTAGGCCATTATCCTCTTTAGGGGATCGACCTACCCATTTTTCGAGGCGTACTCCAACTCAGTACTACCTCCTTTCAATATTGCCCTCATCGCTCCATTGGCATGATATCAACATCATTCCCCTGTCGCAATCGACTTGGTCCCCGATCCTCAGCAATCGCCGTTATTGCTATTTAGCTTTTGCTGCTTCTCGAGCTTTGTGCCTGCTATTCATCTTTACTAATTTAAATCATCCTCACACGAGATACGGATTCCTGATCAAAAACGGTTTACCTGTTCTTACTGACTCCACTTAAATGGATTTTAGTAACCAGACATACCCCATGACCATAAGGTCGAACAGTTTAATCACGCTATAACATTGGCAAAGACAACACACCATACAGTAAAAAGATGAATGCCCGGCCGTCGATTTCTGAGGGCGCCCCTTCTTCCAAGGTTACCCTTTGTCGGGTGTTCCTTTTCTTAAGGTATTATTATTATATTCAATTTAGAATATTCTGTCAATATGTTTCAGAAAAAAAATCGATAAATTTTTATTGATTTTTTGTACCTGCTATATTACAAGATGATATAATTTATATTTTAATATAAATAGATAACGAGTATTATTATCATAAGTATTTTTCAACAATTAACTTCCCTTTTCCCTTGTTTCAAGGTATAATAATTCTACATCGGTATAATATAATAAAGTTTTAGGAGGTAATGCAAAATGGCAAAGATAATAATGGGTATCCAACTAGAGCACAGAGAACAAGTAGTGCTAGATGTTCAAAGTTTATTAACTAAATATGGTTGCTCAATCAAAACTCGCCTAGGCATGCACCCCGTAAGTCGTGAAGTTTGTAGCCAAAATGGTTTGATTTTAATCGAATTCATGGATGATGCCGATGATGAAGCAGCAAAATTGGAAGAAGAACTTAGCAAGATGTCTTCTGTTGTTGTAAGAAAAATGGTTTTTTAAACTTAAGATTGATTTTTAAAAACCCGACCGTCATGCCGGTCGGGTTTTTAAATTTATCGTGATGATATATAGAGTCTGCACTATAGCCACTGTTGATATAGAGGTAAACAGCTTGAACTGTACCCAGCCGATGTTCCTACCAATTATGTAGCGCATAGAAAGCGATATTATAACCGGTGTATATCAAACTGATGACTCGATTATTTTCGGCAATATGGTTTTTCAGATTTTATTTTGCTTACGCTAAGCTTTTATTATCTATGCCTTGAGCAAACCGGTGCTTAATGGAAAAGGATATAGTATCGCGAGGCAAGTAGCAATTAATTGCTCGCATCCTCCGTTATCTTATCCAATATGAGTTGGGCGCAATTAATTTGGTTGGGGATATTGCCGTCCTTGTCACGAACGCGCCAGATGTCGGGGGTTATTTCGTCTACCACATACATCTTGCCCTTTTCGTCATAGCCCACCTCTATCTTAAAGTCGATCAGCGTAAGATCCATCTGTGCCAGTTCATTTTGCAAAACCCCGCCCACTTTTACTAAAATGTCTAAGGCCTCATCGTACTGGCCTTTAACCAGAAGGCCCTTCATGATGCACAGTCTTTCACTAATGAGGGGATCGCCTTGCTCATCGTCCTTTAAGGTAACCTCAAGATAAGGCGGATCAAAGGGAATTCCCGCCTCCAAAGTAAACCTGCGGCACATACTTCCAGCAGTGAAGTAGCGGAGCACGAATTCCAGCTTAGGCACGGTGAGATTCCTAACCTTCATCAGACCTTTATCAATATCCGCACCCAGATAGTGGGTAGGAATACCTTTTTCTTCCAACAGTTCAAAAAAATGCTGAGAAATTTTTAATCCTATTTTCCCTTTGCCCTCTACACTTCCGCCAACCGTATTGGAGCCGGGGTCGAATACGCCGTTTTCTCCGGTGGCATCGTCTTTAAACAACAGATATACTGCACCGCTTCCCTCATCGATAAGAACCGACTTTGTTTTTCCGTCATAAAGTGTTTTCAAATTACTCTCTCCCCTCGATTTTATATCTAGTGTCATTTAGTTTATCACAATGATAAAGAGCTGTCGATATTTCCATTGATTTTTTCTTAAAATATAGAATAGATGCACGCAATTGCATGTAAATAGATAAAAAATGCTGTCGAGAAAGTCGACAACATTTATATATAAGATTTGGTCCGACCGCAGGCAGCAAAACACGCTCTCGGCACAAAGCCAAGAGCGCGAATGGTGTCCAGCTTCAAGCTGGTGGTCGGGATGAAAGGATTCGAACCTTCGGCCTCTGCGTCCCGAACGCAGCGCTCTACCAAACTGAGCCACATCCCGTCAGCACGCTTTTTATTCTACAATATACGTATGTCTTCTGTCAACAGGAATCTTCCTTTAATCATTGAATTTATTTTTTATTCATGCTATCCTAGTATAGCTGATTTTTATCTTTGGAGGTTTATATGCATATTGTACTAGTAGAGCCGGAGATTCCAAATAATACCGGCAATATTTCCCGCACTTGTTCCATCACCGGATCAAGCCTACATTTAATTCGTCCATTGGGCTTCTCCGTAGACGATAAACATCTGAAACGGGCCGGTCTCGATTACTGGGAATATTTGGATTTACATTATTATGATAAGATTGATGAACTATTTGCCGCTTACCCTCAAGGACGCTTTTTCTTTGCCTCAACAAAAGCAAAAAATTATTATCATCAAGTAAAATATAAAATGGATGATTTTTTGGTTTTTGGCAAAGAAACCGCAGGTCTGCCTGTTGATCTTTTGGAGAAATATAAGGATCAGGCTATTCGTATTCCCATGGCTAAGGATCTGCGCTCCTTGAACTTGGCAAATTCCGTGGCAGTAATACTTTATGAGGCTTTAAGGCAAAATAATTTTGCTGATTTAATATAAATTCATAAAATAGATACTTTTTCGGCATAATATTTGTGACTACAAAACTTTTTAGGAAAGGAGTATCTTTTATAATGAAAAAATTGAATAAAACACGCCTTATCACTGTAATTATCATGATTATTGCTTGCCTTTTTGTTTTTGCAGCATGTAAAAGCAACCCCACTCCGGATACAGCGCAGGATACAGCGAATGAAATGGCCGCAGATATGGAAGAAGCTGGCGATGATGTAATGGATGGCAATGTAAATAACAATGGTACAAACAACAATGGCACAAATAACACTGGTATAAATAACACTGGCACTAATATGGAATACACTGTTTATTTTGCAAACGCGGAAAGGACCGGCCTGGTGGCTGAAACTCGTACCAGCGTAACGGACAAAAACACTACTGACGCCAAAGCGCGTATGGTGGTCAGCGCCCTTATCGAAGGCCCAAAAAATAACCAATACAAAGCCGTATTGCCCAGAACCACAATGATCAACACCGCAACCCTTGATAGTGCAGGCGTAATGAATCTGGATCTGACAAAGCTGGGAGTAAGTGATTTTAACAGAGTGGGTGTTAATGAAAAACTCACCGTCAATGCCATAGCAGCTTCTTTGATGCAGTTCCCAGAAATCAAGAAAGTCCGTATCACCGTAGATAATCGGCCGCTTAAACTTGGCGAAAAAGAATATACGGAAGCTTTCACTTTTGATCAATCACTGATTAAAAAATAAAAAAACGATGCTTCGGCATCGTTTTTTATTTTTTATTCATCATCCTCTTTATCTACACAATAATTGCCAGTAAAACAGGCATCACATAAACCGCATTTTGCTCCCACAGGGGTTCGTAAAAGTCCCTCCAGGCTGAGATGGCCTAAAGAATCTGCGCCGACCAGACGGCAAATTTCCTCTGTAGAAAGTTTGGACGCAATAAGCTGCGACGTTGTGGCAATATCTATGCCATAAAAGCAAGGATATTTAACCGGCGGAGAGCTGATACGCAAATGAACTTCCTTGGCGCCGGCATCTTTAAGCATCTTTACGATAATTCTGGTGGTGGTGCCGCGCACAATGGAATCATCGACCATTATTATGCGCTTGCCTTCCACGGCATTGGCCAAAGCCGTAAATTTGATGCGCACGGCGGCATCACGCATTTCCTGCGTGGGCTGTATGAAGGTCCTGCCCACATAGCGATTGCGCATCAGTCCATGGCCAAAAGGTATGCCCGATTGAAGCGAATATCCTAAAGCCGCCGAAAGCGCCGAATCCGGTACGCCGATTACAAGATCGGCATCCACCGGATGCTCAATCGCCAACTGTTTACCTGCTTCCACGCGGGCTTGATGCACACTTGCATTACAAATATTGCTGTCCGGACGGGCAAAATACACATATTCAAAGACGCAAAGCGCGGATTTTTCTTCTTTGGCAGCCTGGTAGGACTGCAATCCGTTTTCGTCTATAACAATGATTTCTCCCGGCTCCACTTCCCGCAGAAATTTACCGCCTAAAACGGAAAAGCCGCAGCTTTCAGAAGATATCATATAGGAATTTTTGATTTGACCTATGCATAAAGGCCTGATACCGAAGGGATCGCGAAAAGCAATGAGCTTGCCTTGCATCAAAAGCACCACCGCATAAGAACCTTTGATCACATTCATGGTCTTTATAATGGCTTCTTGTATACTTTCGCTGCAAACCAAAAATTTGCATATATATTTGATAATAAGTTCCGTATCATTACCGGTTATAAAAACCGAACCTTCGGCCCCCATTTGTTTTCTCAATGTTTTTATATTGACCAAATTGCCATTATGAGCCAAAGCCATACTGCCATCTCGGTAATCGACGCTTATGGGTTGGCAGTTTTCCAAGGTGCTGGCGCCGGTGGTGGAATAGCGCACGTGGCCAATGCCGATCCTGCCCTTAAGCGATGTCAGGATATTATTATCAAACACCTCACTGACCAGGCCCATATTTTTGTAGCTGCGCACGATTTGCCCATTGGCTACGGAAATACCGCAGCTTTCCTGTCCCCTATGCTGCAAGGCATAGAGTGAAAGATAAATCATGCGGGAGACGTCCAGGCCATCATTATTATCATAAATGCCAAATACTCCACATTCTTCTCTTATTTCGTCCATCTTCTACCCTTTCCTAAAACAAAAGTCGAATTTAATTATTTCTGCACGGAAGTCTTCTATCCTTCTTCTTTTTGCAGAAAATCCTCCAAAGGAGGCAGGTCTTGCAATGAATTCAGCCCCAGAAAACTCAAGAACTGGGCTGTGGTACCATAAAGCATGGGTTTGCCTAAAGTTTCCTTGCGGCCAACTTCCCGAATTAAATTTTTATCAAGCAATTTATTGACCATAGCATCGACATTCACCTGGCGAATATTTTCAATTTCTTGCCTGGTCACCGGCTGGCGGTAGGCAATGATGGCCAAGGTTTCCATGGCTGCTTTGGATAAATGCTGCATTTTAGGCAGGCAATATTTTTCTACAAAAGGTGCATATGTTTCCGAGCTGAAAAATTGCCATCCGCCTGCTATGGGGAGCAAAACAAAGCCTTTATCAGCATATTCATATATCAATTCATTTATGGCCTCCAAAATTTGTTCTTTGCTCCAATTATCATTTTCTTCGGAACAAAAATCCAGCAGCTGGTCCAAAGTTAATGGTTCGGTGGCCACAAAGAATAATGCTTCTAATATTTTTTTTAATTTTTGCTGTTTATCCATCACACAACCTCTATTTTCTGCTGCTTGACTTTACGTGGATATAGATAAATATCAGCATATAGATTATCTTGGACGGCCTGCAAAACACCCTGGCGCAGCAATTCCAAAAGAGCCAGAAAAGTTACCACCGCTTCCCTCTTGTCGCGGCAATCAGCAAACAAACTGCCAAATAAAAAACCTTCTTTATGCGCCTTAGCCGCTTTTATAATATCTTCTATTTTGCTTTCAACGGTAAGGTG
>CAYRML010000044.1:0-11828 GCA_964425485.1 uncultured Peptococcaceae bacterium
AAATATCCGGCTGTGACACGTGATATTTCTCTTTTGGGCAGCGCCGATGTTTCCGCTGCCGCTATCGAAGCCACCATCCGTGAGCAGGGCGGGGAATTTTTGAGCCGGGTGGAATTATTTGACCTTTATGATAAGGATCCGATTCCTCAAGGCCTGCGCAGCCTGACCTATGCCCTGACCTTCCAGAACTATGAAAGGACGCTGACCGATGAGGAGGTTAATAAATCCTTTGAGGCGATTGTGGCTTGTCTTAAGGAGCGCTGGCAGATCAATCTGAGATAAATATTGTTGGAAAAAGGGGTGATTAACATGGCCAAACAAGCAACTGCCCATGTGGAAATCAACGGTTTCCCCTATACTTTGAAAGGTGAATGTTCCGAAGATCAATTGCTGAGGACCGCCAAATTAGTTGACGATAAGATGGCGGAGCTGAAACGGGAATTCCCGCAATATCCGCCGACCAAAATGGCTGTATTGACGGCTTTGCAGATAGCTGAAGAATTTGTCAAGCTGGAAGATGCCTATAAGGAACTGTTGGCTGAGCTGGAGCGATCCTTGCAGGAATAAGTTTTGATTTGATAAGGAGAAAAGTATGAAATTAGGCGACATTTATGATATTGCCGTGCAAATGGGCATAGATGCCGACCCGCGCGACCGCTCTTTGATCGAGCATGAACTAATAAAGAACAAGGGTGAATATGCTGATCTTTCCAAAAAAAAGAAAGAGTTTTTCGATGTGGAGACTCTGACAAATCCTTATGCCGATACGCGTATTTTATTAGGCAATCGTGATAGGGAGATCAAAAAGGCTCTGGTAGGCATTGATATTGAAGTGGCTGAAGTGGCTTGTGCGGCCTTGCTTAATGACCGGGGCGCGGGCCTGGATTTGCTGCTTTCCCATCATCCGGAAGGGCAGGCTTTATGCGCTTTAGATCAGGTGATGGGACTGCAAAGCGATTATATGATTTCCGAAGGCGTGCGCCCGGCTTTGGCCGAGGGCTTGACCAAGGAGCGCAGCGGCGAGGTGGCCCGCTCTCTTAATCGGGGCAATGCCTTTCGCGCCGTTGACGCGGCGCAGCTGTTTGATTTTGCTTTTATGTGTGTGCATACGCCGGCCGATAATTTGGTCACCGACTATCTGATAAAGCTTTTAAAGAAGGAAAAGCCCCAAGAATTGGCTGATTTTCTGGACTTGCTGCAAGCAATCCCGGAATATCGCTTGGCTGCTCAGAACAGCAATCCGCCCCGCATCGTAGCCGGTAATAAGGATAACCGAGTGGGTCGCTTTTTTGTTGATTTTACCGGCGGCACTTCCGGCCACAAAGACAGTTATGGCAAGCTGGCGGAAAGCGGCGTCAATACTATTTTGGCTATGTGCGTGAGCGAGAGCCAAATCAAAGCCGCCAAAGATTTATCTGTCAATCTTATATCCGCCGGTCATATGGCCAGTGACAGCATAGGTTTGAATCTCTATCTGGATCGTTTGGAAGCCGAAGGTTTGCAAATCGTTTGCACCTCCGGACTTACAAGAGTCAAAAGAAATTAAAAAAGGCAGGGGCCTTTGACCCCTGTCTTTTCTATGAGCAGAGAGAAAGAGGGATAAATATGACGGAAATATTGGCGCCCTCCGGCAGCAAGGAGGCCTTTTGGGCCGCTATTGCCAATGGAGCCGACGCCATCTATATGGGGGGCAAGGCCTTCAGCGCGCGGGCCTTTGCCGAGAATTTTACCGCTGACGAGCTACCGCAAATGGTAGAAACGGCGCATATGCACGGTGTAAAAGTATATCTGACCGTCAATACTCTTTTGCGCAATGATGAGCTGGCCGAGGCCTGGCAGCTGCTGTTGCAGGCCTATGAAGGCGGTATGGATGCCGTGATAGTGCAGGATCTGGGACTTGTGCGCATGCTGCGGCGATTTTTGCCTGCCCTGCCTCTCCATGCCAGTACGCAGATGAGCATCTTCAATTCGGCCGGGGTCGATTTGGCGGCCGCGGCCGGCATAGAGCGGGTGATCCTGGCCAGGGAATTATCGCTGGCTGATATGGCTGCCGTCAAAGAGCGGACGGAAGTGGATCTGGAAACCTTTGTCCATGGCGCGCTCTGTATTTCTTATTCCGGCCAATGCCTGATGAGCAGCATGATCGGCGGCCGCAGTGGCAATCGTGGGCGCTGCGCTCAGCCTTGCCGGCTGGAATATGAGCTGGTGGATGAAAGCGGCCATATTGGGGGCAAGGAATGGGGGCCGTACCTGCTTTCCCCCCGTGATCTTTATGGCTATCGCCATCTCGCGGATCTCTATGACCTGGATTTTGCGGCTTGGAAGATAGAGGGGCGTATGAAGAGGCCGGAATATGTGGCCACCGTGACAAGGATTTACAGACAAGCCTTGGATGCGCTGCAAGCGGGCCGTTTACCTGCCGATCAAGAGGAGGATATGCGGCAATTGCTGCAAATATTCAATCGCGACCATTGCAGCGGCTATTGGTATGGCAATGCCGGCGCCGATCTTATGAGCTTTAGCCGGCCTAATAATCGTGGGGTTTTACTGGGACGCATCTTAAAAATGGGCAAAAATGACATCACTTTGAAATTGCAGCAGCCTTTGCAAGTGGGAGACGGTTTGGAGATCTGGGTCAAGGTTGGCGGACGCAGCGGTTTTGTGGTAGAAAAAATGTTGGTCAAAGGCCAGAGCGTTGTCAGCGCCGCTGTGGGCGATGAAGTGACGATTGCCGGTGATTATACGGCCAAAGTGGGTGATCGGGTTTTTAAGACTGCCGACCGCGAGCTTAATCAAGCGGCCCAGGAAAGCTATGCTGTTTTGCCGCCCATAATTCTGTCAATGGAATTTGAGGCTCGTTTGGGCCAGCCCTTGTTCCTTCGCCTCTGGGATGATGAAGGGCATGAGGCCTCTTGTCAAAGTGAATATGTGGCGGTTGCGGCCCGTACCAGCCCCAGCGATGAAGAGACGGTGCGCAAACAGCTTTGCCGCCTGGGCGGCAGCGGCTTTATGCTAGGAGAGCGGAGTATAAAGCTGGATGAGGGTTTGATGCTACCGGCCAGTGTGCTGAATCAGCTGCGACGCCAGACCGTTGAGGCCATAAAAAAGAAAATCCTGGCACCTTATCAGCGACCGCCGCTTAAAAGGTCGCTTCTGCAACGGCTGGAAAGAGAATTAAAAAAACCGGAGGCGGCCAGCCCTGTCCCTAAGCAGAGGCTTACTGCTTTGGTTATGGATGAGGAACAAGCCTTGACGGCCATACGTGGCGGTATCAAGGAGATATATATGGCGGCGGAAAATTTTGCGCCCGGCCAGGAATATGATTTGCAACGACTGCATGCCACAGCGACAGCCGCCGGTGTCAATTTGATCATGGCTCTGCCCCGCATTTGCCATGAGCATGAGCTGGGGCATTGGCGCTCTGTCATCCAAAGTTGGCAGCAGCTGGGTATCGATACTGTGCTGGCCCCCAACCTCAATTCCTTGGGTCTGCTGCGTCAATCTGGTTGGCAGGGCAAAATCTATGGTGATGTGGGGTTTAATGCTTTCAATGCTCAAGCGGCCGAGTTTTTGTCCGGCTGGGGCCTCAGTCGTCTGGCCTTATCGCCGGAATTGAATTTGCAGCAATTGCAGCAACTGGGTGATCTGCCGAGTGAAAAAGAACTGGTAGTTCAGGGCGCGGCCACTTTGATGATCAGCGAATACTGCGCTTTGGGCTCTGTCGTTGGCGGGCGCAAACAAGATCATATTTGCAGTGCGCCTTGTCATCAACAGGGCCGCTATCAGCTGCGCGATCAGAAGGGATTCAGCTTCCCCTTGCGCTTTGATCAGAATTGCCGCATGCATCTATTTAATTCCCGCCAGCTTTGCCTTTTGCCGGATCTTGATGCTTTGCGGCAGGTCGGGATCGGCTTTGTGCGCCTGGATCTGCGGCTTTATAAAAAAGAAGAGGCTAGCCAGTGGATAAGCCTATATCAACAGGCTTTATGCGGGCAGAAAAAAGAGGCTGAGGCTCAACTGGCGGCTACAAATGAAAAATACACCAAAGGACATCTTTATCGGGGAGTATAATTATGGACATAAAGGTTTTACAAAAACTGGAATATAATAAGATAATCAAACATTTAGCAGAGTTTACCTGTTTTGCATATGGGCGGGAGATGGCAGAAAAGCTGTTGCCGGCCGCTGATGCCGCGGAAGCTGTATCGCGACAGGTGGAGACCAGCGAGGCCAAGGAAATATTGCGTTATTATCCTACTTTTTCTCTGGGCGGTGTGCGTGACATTCGTGTTCATTTGCACCATATAGCCATTGGTGGTATTCTTGATGTGCCATCCTTGGTAGATATTGCCGATACCTGCCGGGCCGCACGGTTGACTAAAACTTTTTTCAGCGAGCTGAAAGGCAGCTATCCGCAGGTGGCGTCATTAGGTAAAGGCTTGACGGTCATCAAGACTATAGAAACGGCCATAGAAAAGGCCATCGCCCCTGACGGCAGTATCGACGATGAGGCCAGCGCCAGGCTGTACAGCATCCGTAAAAAGATTAAAGTTTCTAATGAGCGCATCAAGGAGCGGTTGGAGGGGCTTATCCGTAATCCTAATACGCAAAAATATTTGCAGGAGCCAATAGTGACTATGCGCGATGGGCGCTATGTGGTGCCGGTGCGTCAGGAATTCCGAGCCCAGGTGCCCGGCATCGTGCATGATGTCAGCGCCAGCGGCGCCAGTGTCTTTGTGGAGCCCATGTCCGTGATGGAGCTGAATAATGAACTGCAAAAACTGGCTCGGGAAGAGGAAGAGGAGATCAATGCCATTTTGCAGGCCTTGACTTTGGTGGTCTGTGGCTTTGCCGATGAGCTGGAGGCCAATCTGGTCAAGCAGGCGCGGCTGGACTTCATCTTTGCTAAAGGCCGCTACAGTGCGGAAATAGATGGCGCTGCGCCGCAGATCAACAATAATGGCTATATCAGCCTCAAGGCGGCCAGGCATCCTCTGATCGCAGCCGCCAAAGTTGTGCCCATTGATGTGCGTCTGGATAAGAATATAGCCGCTATGGTCATCACCGGCCCCAATACCGGGGGCAAAACCGTCACCATCAAAACCATCGGCCTGTTGACGCTCATGGGCCTGGCCGGCCTGCATCTGCCTGCTGAACCCGGCAGTGAGATCAGCTTCTTTCAAGAGGTTTTCGCCGATATCGGTGATGAGCAGAGTATCGAGCAATCGCTGAGTACTTTTTCTTCCCATATGGTCAATATAGTCGATATTTTGCACCGCAGCGGCAGTGGTACGCTGGTTTTATTGGATGAATTGGGCGCCGGTACCGATCCTACGGAAGGGGCGGCACTGGCTATGGCTATTTTAGGTAATCTCAGAGACAAGGGCTGCAAAATCGTGGCTACCACCCACTATAGCGAGCTGAAGGCTTTTGCCTATAATAATCCCGGCTTTATTAATGCCAGCGTGGAATTCGATGTGGAGTCGCTTTCCCCAACTTATAAGCTGCTTTTAGGTGTGCCCGGCAAAAGTAACGCTTTCGAGATATCCAGCCGCTTGGGCCTGCCCAAAGAGATAATCGACCAAGCCTCCGAGCTTTTGAGCACGGAGGATGCGCAGGTGGCCGATTTGTTGGCCAATCTGGAAAAATTGCGGCAGGAAGTGGCGGCGGAAAAAGAGGAGGTCGCCTCCTTGGCCGAGGCTGTTCGGGCCAAAGAAAAAGAATTATCTAAAGCCAAGACGGCCGCGGCCATCCAGGAAGCCGATATTATCAGAAAGGCCAATCTTAAGGCGCAGTCCATCATCGAAGAGATGCAGGTCAAGAGCAAGCAGGCCTATGATGAGCTGTTGGCCAAAATGGAGGATGAAAAGGCGGCGCAAAGGGCTTTCCAGGAAAGCAAAAAGCGCTTCCAATCCTGGCAGGAGGAGCTTTCGTCAGCCTTGCCGCAAAAGATATATGAAGGTCAGGCCCCCACAAAGATTGTGGTGGGGCAGCCAGTTTATATCCCCAGCTTGCAGCAGACCGGCTATGTGCTGGCTTTGCCGGATTCCGATGGGCAGGTGTCCTTGCAGGTGGGTATATTGAAAATGATGATGAAACTTGCCGATTTGCGCCTGACTGCCGATGATGTTCACAAGAAAGATCCGGGCCAAAGGTATGGGGGCAAAATGCATGCGGAAAAGGCCAAAAAGATCAAAACTGAGATCGACCTGCGCGGCTATGACTGTCAGGAGGCTATAGAGCTTTTGGATAAATATATTGATGATTTATTTATGGCCGGTACTAAGGGCGCGCGCATCATCCACGGCAAAGGCACCGGGGCCTTGCGGGCGGCCATAACCAAGCATTTACAAAAGCATCGGCTGGTTAAATCCTTCCAGATGGGGGGATATTATGAAGGCGGACTGGGTGTTACGGTTATTGAGCTGGACCTATAATAAAAAAAGCGCCGGACCTATGGTTCGGCGCTTTTTTGTAAGTTGATCTAGGTAGTCACCGTGATACTGCTGCTCCAATCGCTGTAAGCTTTGCTGACATTATCATAAGCCCGTATGCGGTATTGGTAAGTATGCCCGGCCTCAGCCGTGGTATCCAGCAGCGATTTGCTGTAAGTGGAAAATTTGGATTTATTGCCGCCGTCATCAGTTTTTTCTATGATGAAGGCCACTGTTGAGGAGCTGTTGTTGTCACTCCAATTAAGTTTGACGGTGGTAGAGCTATCCTTTTGATAGACTGTGGATTTGAGCCCGCTGGGTACGGACAGAGCCTTGGCGCTGGCTTCGCCGCTTGTTTGCATAGTAATGGCATGGCCGGCAATATTGCAATATTCCGTGGGTGCTTTACCAACCGCATAGGTTTTGCTTTTGACCATGGAGGAAGGGCAGCCGCCACTGGCGCCGGCCGTGGCGATATTGGCCAGGTATTCCTGGCCACCGTGGCTGGGGTCGGTGCAGATGGAGACAGTTACGGTTGCATTTTTCGAATTACCTTGGTTATGGACGGTGCAAGTGGTGGAGGGCATATACAGATCAAGATCCTCGGCTTTGGCCGGCCTGGTCAGATTGATGCGGGCTTTGCTGACGGCGTTGGGGCAATAGGCAGTGGCCAATTTGCCGCTTTCCGGACATATATCGACCATTGTCCAGATGTTCGATGTCTCCGCAGGTACGTTTTCACTATTGAAGAGCTCCGTGCCGATATATTCGGCAGGAGTGATACCGCCGGGCAAAAGCCCGGATTTTTTATCTATAGAAACTTCTGTCAGACCATCCGGTTTGGCAAATTGGCTGACCGAGGTATTGCTCAAGGCGACTGTCATGACCTTTTTCCAGATCAGTGCCGGGTATTTGCCGCCGTAAATCTGCTTGAGATATTGCAGATGGCCGGAGCTATCTTTTTCATTATCATAACCCATCCAGACCACCCCCACCAGCTCCGGTGTATAAGCGGCGAACCAAGCATCCTTATTGCCTTTGAGCTTGGCAAATTCGGCCTTGTCCGGCAATTGGGTGGTGCCGGTCTTAGAGGCCACGGGACGATTCATTTTGGCATTGGTGCCAGTGCCGCTTTGGGTGGTCGATACCAACATATCGGTGATCAGATAAGCGGTTTGCGCGCTCATGGCCTGGTTGCTATCAGGCCTGGCCTCATAAAGGATGGTGCCGGCACTATCTTTGATCAGCGTGATGCAATGCGGTTCGATATATAAACCCTGATTGTCGAAAGCCGCATAAGCCGCGGCCATATGCAGCGGGGCCAACCCCTGATGAATGCCGCCTAAAGCCAGCGAGAGATTATTATCATCCTCTGTCAGCGGCAAGCCTAATTTCTTGCCGAAGGAGTAGCCCGCGGAAGTTCCGATGCTTTGCAGCGTTTTGACGGCTGGTATATTGATGGAATGCATGATGGCTGTGCGCATGGAGATCAGCCCCCGATAGCGGCCGTCATAGTTAGCGGGAGAATAGCTGCCAAAAGAGGTGGGCACATCATTATATACAGTAGCGGGAGAATAGCCTGCCTCCAAAGCTGGCGCATAGTCCACCAATGGCTTGATGGTAGAGCCGGGCTGCCGCTTGAGATCTGTGGCACGGTTATAGCCCCTTTGTGTGGTATATTCGCGTCCGCCCACCAGGCCGCGAATCTCGCCGGTGGAGGGATCTATAACCAGCATGGAGCTTTGCACCGGATCATTGGTGCCGCTGGAGGGGAAATAAGAGTTGTCAGCATAGACATCCTCCATAGCCTCCTGCACATCCTGATCTAAAGTGGTATAGATATGCAGACCACCGTTGTAGATAGTATAGGTATCTATATTCATGCCTTGCAATATGTCTTCCGCTTGATCGATGACATAATCGGTGAACCAAGGATGCTTATAGGCGGAGGTTATAGTGTTTTTTTCCACCACTTTAAGCTCTTCGGCTTTAGCCGTATTGGCCTGCTCTTGATATTCCGGTTTGTATTTGGCCAGATTGTCAAGCACGGTATTGCGAACCTTGGTGGCTCTTTCCATATCGTTGAAGGGAGAATAAACCTTGACATTACGCACAATGCCGGTCAGCATGGCGGCTTCACCCAATGTCAGCTCGCTGACATCCTTGCCGAAATAAAGCTGAGCGCCAAGCTGGATGCCATTGGCTCCCGGCCCGAAATATATTTCATTGAGGTAATAATAAAGAATCTCGTCCTTAGTCAGCACTTTTTCTATTTTGAGCGCCAAGAGAGCCTCTTTTATTTTGCGGGTGAATTGTTTGCTCTGATCTTCCAAAATGGCGTTGCGGGCTAGTTGCATGGTGATAGTACTGGCGCCTTCTGCCAAGGATCCGGAAGTGATATCTGATTTTAAGGCCCCAAAAATGCGGATGACATCAATACCATGATGATCATAAAAACGGGCATCTTCAGTGCTTATGAAGCAATCTATAAGGTAATCCGGCATCTCGTCCAAAGAAACGCTGATGCGGTTTTCCCCGCTATGCAAGCTGGAGTAGATTTCTCCGTCTTTATCATAGACCAGGCTGGATTGCTCATTGATGAAAAGCGCCGGCGTGACCTCCGGCAAATCCTTAGCCAGGACGGCTGTCCAAATGCCAAGGACGGCGGCCACAGCTATAATGGCTATGAGCACCACCTTGAGTATGGTTTTTAGCACTTTAGGTTTGCGGGGCCCTTTTTTATGCGGAGGCTGACCGCCTCCTCTTACCCTTTTGCTTGAAGGGCTGCTCCTTTTACTTCTGGCTTTGACTTGTTCGCCGGCAGCATTTGTTCTTTGTGGCCGCTGATAACTTCTTTTGCCCGCAGCCCTGGTTGTGGTGGGCTTTGGATCGGCAGACCCTGACATATTATGGCTGGGGCCGCCCTTTTGATTGGCGGTGGATTGCGCTTTTTTGCGGGCTTCCCTGCGGCTGTAAAACAGATCCAGTACATCGACTTGGTCATCTGCCGGCTGGCGGTTTATGTCGGGCGGATATTGCTGGCTTTTAGTCCCGGCGGCCTGTCCCTGACGGCTTGTCCTGTTGCTATCCGTTTGCTGCTGATGACTGCTGTTTTGCTGATTGGCGTTTTTATGATTGAAGGAAAGATTCCTTTTGCCGGAATAAGGACGATTGGAGAATTCATCCCGGCTGGATCTGACTGTGCCGGAATTGTTGTGGTCGGACGCATCTTTCCTGCTGGTATTATCATTGTTACGATTATTTTCTGGGCTCATTTGATCCTATACCTCCTATACCAAAAGAGCATAAATAAACTATCAACATATTATAGCATATTTATGCATGGTCGGTAAAGATAAATAGCCGCAATATATTATCATCAATATTATTTTTATCAGCAGCCGCTTTGGATCTTATAATCCAGGCAGTGTGGCATTGAGGTTAAAATAAGTCTCCGGTATGGGGCCTACGATGATGCTTTCGCATAACAGAACACTTTCAGATACGGTTATCTTTTCACTATCGAAAGGGACAGCCACAGAAAAGGTGCTTTCCAGATTCAGCCAAATGCGGTGGTGGGTTTGATTGATACCTTGCGAGACAAAATCATCCTGTATTCGGGAGGAAATATTGGTAATGGGCCTGATATGGATGCTTATATTAGGGCCGAGCGAAGATAGAATTTTGTTGCCGGTGACAGCTCCCAGCGGAATAGAAAGATTTTTAGCTTGCATTTTCTGTATTTTATCCTCGATGTTCAGCACTATATCCGAGATGAGGAGATTCAGCTTCATGGTATTGGGTACCAGCAGCATAACATTGCCGTTTGCATCCTTTTCCATATATACCAATTCCTGGTAATTAGCATACTGAGGATTGGCTTTCATCTCTTCATTAACGGCTTCTTGCATTACTTTTGTGATCTCCATATGGATTTTTTGCTTGGCTATGATGTTCAAAATAGGAGCAATTTGTTTATCGACGACGACTAAGGCGCAAAGCCCGAAAATCAAAAGAAAAATGACGGCGACAAATGCCCTTTTGCCACGATTTTGGCTGCGGCTGGGTATTGTTTTTCTTCTGCGCTTTGCTGCTTTGGGCCAGCGGCGAGGGCCAAATTTTTTCATGCTGTCACCTCCTTGTCATAGAACTAATAATATGCGGCTTTGCCGCCATTGGTTACAAAAGATTTTTTTGACAAAAAGTTTTGACTATTTAGGCTAATTTTGATAAAATATAAAGAAATCGATGGAGGTATAGCCGCATGAGAATTGCTGTTATAGATGGCCAGGGCGGCGGTATCGGCAAGTATATAGTGCAAAGATGCCGTGCCGAACTGCCTACTGCGCTAGAAATGATTGCCCTTGGCACCAATTCTTTGGCAACAGCGGCTATGCTGAAGGCCGGTGCCAACGACGGCGCTACTGGCGAAAATGCTATATGTCTAGTCAGCCAAAAAGTGGATGTGATCGTCGGCTCTTTAGCTATTATCTGCGCTAATTCTTTTTTGGGGGAGCTTACCCCTAAAATGGCGCAAGCTATTGCCGATGCTCCGGCGAAAAAGTTATTATTGCCGCTTAACCGCATCAATATCTCCGTTATTGGCGCCTCGGCGGAGCCTTTGCCTCATCAAGTCGATATGTTATTGCGGCAAATCCAGCAATTATGGGAGGAAAAATTTCATGTGTGAAGCTAATGCCTATATCCTCGACATCAATAATGGTCAAGAAACGCTTTTTATGGAAGGCGTGGATAAACTTGTGCCACAGGACGACAAGATGTTGATGCTGGAAAATATCTTTGGTGAAAAAAAATTTGTCAATGCTTTTATTAAAGAACTGGCCCTAGTAGACCATAAAATTATTTTACAGGAACGAATGTAATGGCTACTTCCGCTTTGTTTTGGAAGTAGCTTTTTCATTGCTGAAATTATTATTTACCAAATTTACCAAGTGGGCTAAATAAGGAGGCTAATTATGACCATTCGTTCCTATGAAGAAATTAATGAAAAGATTAAAAACGGAACCGTAGTCGTGGCTACGGCTGAAGAAATTATAGATATAGCGGCGGAATGCGGCATCAAGGAGGCCGCTAAAAAGGTTGATGTAGTGACCACCGGCACTTTTGGCATCATGTGTTCTTCAGGTGCTTTTCTCAATTTTGGGCATACTAAGCCTAAAATGAAAATGCAGAAAGTTTGGCTTAACGATGTTTTTGCCTATTCCGGCATCGCAGCTGTGGACGCTTATCTTGGCGCTACGGAAGTGCGGGAAGGCGATCCGCTGAATAATGAACATCCAGGCCGCTTTACTTATGGCGGCGGTCATGTCATCGAAGATTTGATTGCCGGTAAGGAAGTTAATATGAGAGCGGTAGCTTATGGCACGGATTGCT
>CAYRML010000045.1:0-11625 GCA_964425485.1 uncultured Peptococcaceae bacterium
CATCAGTTTTAACGGCCTTCTTATCCATTTCCATGCCAATAGTTTCTAAATTAAGCTCATCAGTATTAGGCACGCGACCAACCGCCATCAGTACTGTTGTCGCCTCTAAAGATTGTTCTTCGTCGTTTACGCTGTAAATCACAGTGTTGCCTCTAATTTTTCGCACAGCTGCGCCATTTATGAAATTAATCCCCTGACCTGTCATGTTACGTTTACATAAGTCGGAAATCTCCGCATCAACCATAGGTAATATTTTATCCATTAATTCCACTACCGTAACCTGGCTGCCCAATTGATGCAAAATGTGGGCAAATTCAATACCGATCACACCGCCGCCGATAATAACAATGGATGTAGGCACATGATCCAAACTTAGGACCTGCTTGCTGGTTATTAAATTTTCGGCTTTGCTTATATCAATAGATGGTGGCATAAAAACGCTGGAACCGGTAGCAATAATAAAATAGTCAGATGTGATATTCTTGTTGCCGCTTTCAATAGTATAGCGATCAAGAAAACGGGCATGACCTTGCTCAACAGTTACACCGCTGGCGGCTAAGAGTCCGCTTACACCGGCTACTAAACGACTGACCACAGCCTGCTTGCGTTCTTGTAATTTAATCATGCAAACTTGCAATCCAGCGGCATCAAGGCCTGAAATAGCGAATTTCTCGGCTGACTTTATTTCAGAAAACAAATTGACGGTTTTTATCAGGGTTTTCGTAGGAATACAGCCAAAGTTAAGGCAAGTTCCCCCGACAACGGCTTTTTCCACTAGGCAAACTTTCTTACCAAGCTGGGCGGCTTTGATAGCGGCTACATAGCCTCCGGGACCGCCACCGATTACTGTAATATCATAATCATGGCCATTTGCAGTTTTCAGATCTGTCATTACTTATGACCTCCTTAATTTTTACTCCATCCGGCACCTCTCGGCTTATATAATTGCCCCACAGACGGAGGGAAAATATATCACCTCTCACGTCTGTGGAACAATTTAGCCTCTTGTAAAGTTAATCCTTTGATTTATGAATGCCTCACCATATATTTTGGCAATTTATGTACCGATTTCAGGTATTTTAGTTTTATCCTTGGTTGCTTTTTCCACGAAGATACTGATCACAGCTAAGATAACAAAGGCCACAGCGCCTATGATAAACGGTTGTCTTCCGGGCTCGGAGAATAAATTAAATATCACCGGTTGGAAGAATTCACCCATATTCATGGCCGTAACTATCAAGCTGATGCCTAAAGCCTGCATTACCGGAGAAACAACATCGCTTATTTTAGATTCCGCGGATACGATAACTCCGGATAAAGTAAATCCCACCAGGAATAAACCTATACTAAAGACAACTATTGAATTTGTGGCGCCGCAGAGGAAGAGACCTATACCCCCAGCTAAGACACTGAATGTAAAAATCCAGTATCTAAGCTTCTTGAATAATTTACCAAAGATTAAGCCAACAATTATAGCCGATACGGTCAAGGCGTTAAACATCAGGCCAATTTGATATGGCTGGGCTATATTATCACCCACTAAAACAAAGGCGGAATTGGTTATAGCCACATAGAAGAACATGCCATTAAAAAATACCATTATGATATAGAGAATAGCAGATACAGGCAGTTTGGCTTTCACCTTTGGCACATTTTCTTCCACCTTCACAGTTCGTTTTTTGGGCTCCGGTAAAAAGACAAGAGCAAAGATCAAGAAAGCAATACCAGGTAAATAGGCAAAAAAAGTATAATCCCATCTAATTTGACTTAAGAAACCACCCAGTGTCTGAAACAGCAGTCCGCTTATTCCTAACATAGCTCCGTTTAAACCGAGCATAGTGCGTTTTTCGTCGCCTTCAAAAATGTCACAGATCAAGTCAACACCCAAGGGAGTAAGTATACCAAGCCCCAAGCCCAGACAAGCTCTAAAAACCAGAATCATTTCAATACTTGAATTCATCCAAGCTGGGGATAAACCGCCTATCACAAATAAAACAAATCCTATCCAGAGAATGGTTCTTTTTTTTAGGGCTCTGGCCATAGGCGCATAACATAGCGTCGGCCCTATGGCGAAAAATAAAGCGGGAACAGAAGCTACCATCTGGATAATCCCCATAGAAACCGTAGGGAAAGCCGCACTAATAGAGGCTAAGGCGGCGGTTGTGGCGCCGACCCCGCAGTCGGTAAGTCCTAATAATAAAATCGCCATCTTTATTATGTTTCTATTGATTGGCTTTTTTATTGTTGTTTCCATAACTATTACCTCTCACTCCTTTCAAAAATAAAATATGGTTCTAGATTTGCATCCCAATATGAACCATAATCTTGGGGTTATAGTAAATATTGCTTTACCGATATTATTTCATCAGTTCATCAACTGCAGCGATAACATCCTTAGCATGCGGCATAATATAAGCTTCGGTATAACCCGAACCCAAAGGAGAGTTGAGCGCACCGAGAACCTTAACAGGCTTTTTAATAAGCGTAGCATCTTCTTCCATGATGACCTTAATTATTTCACCGGCAAAGCTGCCCCTTTTGTGCGCCTCATGCACGATAACCAGCTTACCGGTCTTTCTGACCGATTCGATGACCTTTTTACTATCAAATGGAATCAGTACGCGAGGATCAATAATCTCCACAGAAATCCCTCGTTTTTGCAGTTCCTCCGCAGCTTGAATAGCAATAGGAATCATGCTCTGCAAGGCCACAACAGTGACATCATCGCCTTCTTTAATGATCTTTGCGGCATTGGTCAGGGGGATGATATAGTCGTCTTCGGCGCTAAAATCGACATTTTCCCGCAGGCCTAGGGCAATCAGATCATAGAGAAAAACCACCGGATCATCATCCTGGATGGAGGCCCTCAGTAAACCATGGACATCGGAAGGGTAGAAAGGCATAACCACCTTCAGCCCCGGCGTAAAGGTGAACATCGATTCCATGCACTGCGAATGATTGCAACCGAAACCCACCCCATCATATACGCCCCCGCCGCCATTAGCCATGACAAAAGTAGATGGCACCTTGGCCTGGCCCAGAGAGCAGAAACGAAAATCGGCGGCGCCGTTGATGATGGCGTCTGAAGCTATGGTGGCAAAGGATGAAAAGGCAAGCTCTACAATCGGACGAAAACCAGCCAGTGCCAGACCATTGCTAACATGAGTATAGCCTGATTCCGCGATCGGCATATCCAAGCAGCGATCCGGGAATTTTTGCGGACAACCCATATAGGTACTGAAACAACCGGCAGTTCCCAGGATGTCTTGACCCATGAGGATTACCTGGGGATCTCTTGCCATTTCCTTCTGAACAGCTTCCGAAAAAGCGGAATTTGTATTTATTTCTCTCATTACAGACTCCCCCCTGTCTCAGGTGTGGCATAGATATTATCCATATTGTAAACCTCTTCAAAAGTAGGCTTCTGGGATTTGGCTGCGATTTCATAGCATTTATTAAGCATTTCTGTGATTTCCTGCTCTTTTTTCTCTATGTAGTCCTGGTCGATAAGCCCTTTTTCCAAGAGATAGGTCTCATATCGCTTAACACAGTCACCTTTTCCCTTCTGCGCTTGGTCAAGAAGATCAAGGTCATGGCGATAATCATTGGGATGTCCGATAAAGTGGGGTCCCCAACGCAGAGTTTTGATTTCCACCACGTTGGGCTGATTCCCACGGGCTTTTTCTATAGCCGCGTCCAGCGCTTCCCGGATAGCGAGGATATCAGTGCCGTCTTCAACGATCTTATAAGGCAAACCGCAGGCACCCGCTTTCTCGGCAATATTAGGATTGGCGGATTGACGCTTCAGTGGCACTGATAAAGCCCAACCATTATTTTCAATCACAAACACGATGGGAACTTGATAAAGAGCCGCGATATTCCATGCTTCATAGACAGCACCTTCGCTGCAACCGCCATCACCGTGGGGAGCAATGATGACATCCTTTTTACCCAGCAGTTTGCGGCCAAAGGCAAAGCCCACATGCAGCGGAACAGCGCTGCCCAGCGTTCCGGGCATACCCAGAACACGTACGCCATCTTCGCTAAAGTCATTACAGTGGAAGTCAAAGGTTGTGCCTTTACCAATGCCACCGCGGAATCCGAAAAGCTCTGTAATCAAAGGCTGGATGCCAAAGCGTTCATAAAGAATAATCTGGCCCCGATGAGTATAGCCTAACCAGTCGCTATCCTTGGCGGCAGTAACAATGCCCACACAGGTCGCCTCCTGACCGAGCGGGGTATGAAAAGAACTGCGGATGAGACCACTATAAACAGCCTTCTCCATCATGCGGCAATAAATGCGGGCGGTCTTCAGCTTATCATACATTCTAATTAATTCAAGATCAGAGTAATTGTTCAAGTCTTTCTCCTTCCTTTCATTATTCATTTATTTCTGCAATAGGATCCCCGCATAAGATAATATCGCCTTCTTCAGCAATCTTTTGAAAAATACCGCTGCAGGGAGCCGTTATAGTATTTACAAGTTTTTCAGTCTCAATATCAAGCAAAGGTTCACCCTCAGTGATCTTTTCACTATCATTGCGATACCATTTGATAATCTTTCCATCTTGCATAGTCATACCAATACGAGGCATAATTACTATCATTTCATCCACACCCTTTTTTAGTTATAAATAATCCTTAATATCGCTGCGTTTTATTTAAATTTAAAAATAAGACTTTGGCTCCTGGCAAATATCATAGATGCTTTCCATAAATCCGTTGATATCTCTACCGTCAGTAATGCTATGATTCATATTGACAATAAACATACAGAGCGGACGGATAGCAATCTCATCATCTTCGGTTACCACAACCTGTTTCTTGAGACCGCCAATACCGACGATTATGCATTCGTCATTATTGATTATCGAAGTAAAGAACTCCGGTTTGGAATTACAGAAGTTGGTTATGGTAAAAGTGCCGCCTTTCATATCATCCAAGGTGAGTGTGTTGTTTTTCAACTTATCCAAATAAGTCCTAAACTCTTTATCAATTTCCAGAAGTGACTTTTGGTCCGCGTCTTTGATAACCAAGACATATAAACCGCTGCCGATATCTATGCCTATACCGCAATTGATCTGGTCGTAATAGATAATTTCGTCTTTTTCTAGCCTCGCGTTAAGGCTGGGGAATTTTTTCAGGGCCGTGCCGATAATCTTAATCATAAAGGCGGACATGGCGATCTTATGGCCCTGACTTATGTACTCATCCCTCATTTTAAGGATCTCAGTCATATCGACATTGATAAAACCTCTGGCCTGAGGATAAGAAAGAACACTGTTCAACATGTGATCGCTGATATATTTGCGTGCGCCGCTTAATTTCACTCTCTTTTCGCACATGGTCTCCTCCTTCTTAATGTTTTTATTTTTCAATCAATATGTGCTGCCGCCATCAACGGCCATATTCTGCCCCGTTACATTTTTGGCTGCTTCGCTGCAAAGGAAAAGAACCATATCGGCAATATCCTGAGTTTCCTGGGGGCGTTGCATCGGTATATTGACGGCACAAAAATCTTTGAATAAGGCATCTTGTTTCTCCTTATCCCCGGGCGCCCACTCCTCAAGGGTTTCTTCCCACATATTGGTGCGGATAATACCCGGCAATACAGCATTGATATTGATATTATCAGCCGCCACTTCCTGGGCCACCGCCGCGGTTAAGGCAATCACGCCGGCCTTAGCCGATCCGTAGATACTGGTTCCCGGCTTTAATAGGCGCGCCGCCACTGAAGAAATATTTACGATTTTACCGTATTTTTGGGCAATCATATAAGGCAATACAGCCTTGCAGCCCCAGATCACACCTTTTAAGTTAATATCAATCATGCGTTCGATCAGGCCCACTTCAAAATCGACCAGAGGAAACATCCCTCCAATACCGGCGCCGTTTACGAGAATTTCAATAGAGCCGAATTGTTTTTCAGTTTCAGCCATCAAGGCCTTAAATTCCTCATAATTTCTTACGTCAATCTTGTAAGCAAAAGATTTTCTCCCAAATGCCTGGATTTCGCAGGCGGTGTTCTTCCCACCCTGAAAATCGAAGTCAGCCACCACGACATTTGCTCCCGCCTGGGCAAAGTTAAGGGCTATGCATTTATTCAATCCATTGGCGGCCCCGGTAACGATGGCATTTTTCCCAGTCAAATCAATTTGTAGCATTTTTTAACCTCCTTGCTGGACAATCACCTTTATCAGCCATTGCGATACATTCCAGCCATTATTTTATATTTCAAGATTTTATTTACAGCGCAGGGTTTTATGAATATTTCAAATAAAGCTGTTGCCAGTTATCGGATATCCGTTTATTGGTACACTTTAATTTTAATGAATTTTTTATCAAAGAGAATTAGGAATAAGGACTAAAAAAATTAAAAAAAAATAACCCTTTTATCCTATTTAAATAAATTTAAACATATTGTATAATAATCAGAAGGTTATAATAAACTGTTCTATCTTTAATTGTGTTATATTCAAAATTTACATATTTATAAAAGCTATAATTAACCTGCCTGACCGCTTTTTAGTTCTCAATTTGATCATCAACAATATTCATTTGTTGTTTAAAGGGGGGACGGTTATGGGACAAAATTATTTAATGGATGCCGATTATATTAAAATGCTTGATTTTATAGCACAGATTAGTAAAGTTCAGCAGGATTATCAACAATATATTTTATATCTCCTTGATGAGATTTTCGGCTATAAATATTCTACGTTTAATTCCATAAATAACAATCTGAAGAATTATTGCGCAAATTGTCACAATATCGATAAAAAATTCACGCAAAATTATAACGAATATTACTATAAAACCGATATATTTAATCCTCAAAAAAGCAAGGACCTGCAGTATAATAATAATGTCGTATCTATAAAAGATATCATGCCTACCTCGGAATACGAGAACACAGAGTTTTATTCCGATTTTATCAAAAGGCAAATGTTATATCATCAATTGGCATTGCCTATTAAAATAAATAACAAGCTGAGTAATGCTATCGCTGTTTATAAAAAGAAAGAAGACGGCGATTTTACTGATCGGGATGTTGCCATCTTGGGCCGTCTGAACGAATATATAACAAAGCATCTTCAGATCAATTTTGAATATGCAAATATGCAAAGGGAATATCAAAGATACAGCAATTGTTTTGATGAGATCCCTTTAGGCATCATCATTTTAAACAAAACTTTTTCCATCATGCGCTACAATCGGACAGCCGAGGTATTTTCCGGCAATCTGCAAAATGGCAATTCATCATACAATTCTTTGCAGCACTTCGCAAATGAGATGTTTTGCCAATATTATGATAAAATCATCACTTCCCACACAGGCATAAATTTTTATTATAAATCCTATAAGATAAATATTACCTCAACCCTAAGCCCACTTGCCCAAGATGATCCTGAATCCGCTTATATGATCTTTATCAGCAAGCTGAATGAAGAAAAAGGCGAAATAGCCAAAAACAATAGTTTGTTAAAAATTTATAATCTTACCGCCAGAGAAGGGGAAATTTTAGAGCTTGTTAAAGATGGGCTGAGTAATAAAGAAATTGCCGATAAGCTCTGCATAAGCAAACATACTGTCAAAGCTCATCTGGAAAATATATTTAATAAGTTACAGGTGAAAAACAGAACTGGCGCTCTGACAAAATTAACAAACCCCAATATGATGCAGCTATGATTGAAATATCAATACATCGACCACAAAAAAGATCAGGTCTAATGCCAAGACCTGATCTTTTTTTATATAATTCTATATTTCATTTTGCTGGTTTGTCGATAATGTCACGCATCTGCCTTCCGACTTACCCCTGGCTCTACTCAAAATCAAGATTTAAAAATGCCCGGTAATTCGTTATCCGTTTCAATTATCAATAAATATTTACTTGTTTAAAATACTTCGGCATCGGACTGTCCACATCCGTACCGTCCGCCGCCATCACTAGTTTCATTTTCCAACGCATTTGGGAAATAAAAACCGGAGGTGTATTATAATTCCTTTTGATTTTGCCTATTATCGGCCGGATACCATTGCGGAGGCAAGCCAATTATATCGTGTCTTGATGCACGAGGCAAACAACCGTTATATTATGGGGGCGGATCGGAAATAATCAGCATGGCCAGGGTTAATAATATTTATACAGGCGCTGTGATTGATCTGAAAGCTATTCCCGAATGCAATATTTTACAACTTAACGCCGATAATTTAATTATCGGCTCTGCGGTCACCCTGGCCAATATCTCCGAGTCGGATTTTTATCCCCTGATGTCCAAAGCATGTGCAAGAATCGCCGATCATACCATGCAATGCAAAATAACCCTTGCTGGCAACATTTGCGGAACTATTATTTATAAAGAAGCCATCTTACCCCTTTTGTTATCTGAGTGCACGGTGATAGTCGCCTCGGGGAAAAAACTCAGGCCAAGACCTATTACCGAAGTTTTTAATGAAAAGCTTCGCCTTTCCCAAGGGGAATTCATTGTTCAGTTTATTATTGACGCCAAATATTTAACGCTGCCTTATTATCACATCAAAAGAACAAAAAACGAAAAGATTGATTATCCCATTCTTTCGCTGTCGGCTATCAAAGACCATAAAAATTTGCAGATAGCTTTATCCGGAATTTGTGCTTTTCCCTTCAGAAGTCAAAAAATCGAATCTATTTTTAATAATAAAAACCTGTCAATTGATAAGAAAATGTCAACTATTATAGATAATCTTCCAGCGCCTGTCTTAAATGATATTTACGCTACAGACTAATATAGGCTTTTTGTATTGCAAAAAACACTGCGGGATATAGAGAAACAATTAGGTAGATGAACAAATGTTAAAAATAGAAAAAAAAGTGTCATCACTCTTAATATCAACGGAGAAAACAGAGATGTCTTAATCAATCCTTCCGATACACTTTTATATATAATTCGTGAGCAACTGGGGCTGACCGGGGCCAAGCCCGGCTGTGAAAACGGGGACTGCGGAACCTGCACCGTCCTTGTTGACGGATGGCCCATAAAATCTTGCCTCATGTTAGCGGCTGAAGCTGTCGTCCATCAAATCATCACAATCGAGGGCTTAAAGAATGCTCCGATTCAAAAATCATTTGTGGAAAATTGGGGTTTTCAATGAGGATATTGCACTTCCGGATTTTTAATGGTTTGTCATGCTTTATCGACTATTCATCCTGATGCGAATGAATATGTTATAGAAACATGGCCAAAGCCAGAAAAGTAATCGCGGCAAAATCCTTGGCCAAAAGAGCAGGAATAGCAATAGCGCCTAAAGCGGCGGCAATAAATCCCGTAACTATATTAATAAAATAAGCACTGGGATAACTAGGGTTTTGACGATAATCTATTTTTAATGTAATAAGACGGGCCAAAGTTCCCATCAAAGTACCAGTCACAATTAAGATCAGATCAGCCGACTGCAAAAATTCATTGGCCGTATCCATTTTAACCCTCCTTTCCCTTATTATTTACAGTAAACAATTTTACATGTAAAAAAAATCGGAACTATTTTCTAATTCCGATTTAAAGTAAATTATTCTATATGAGCAAAAGTTTTGACGGGCTTTGATGCCCCTTCCGCTCTTATTTTTCATATTTTGTTCCTGCCTCAGCCTAATTAAATCTCGGAGGATTGGGATTAGAGGCGTTAAGATTCTGATTTGCAGATGGTGTGGACAAATCAAAGTATAGCTTAGAATCCTCTGTTACGCCAAAGCTTTGATTAGAACCGGTATTGCTGACTTTATTAAATGCTTCTCTAAACATTTTGTTATGCGCTTCTTCTCGGTTTAATAAAAAGTCTATTGATTCACGTACATATTTATCATTTATTTGGCGATATAAATATTCATATACAACTTTTGCCCGTTGCTCGGAAGCGATGTTTGATAACAAATCCGCACATAAATCACCTGTTACCGTTACGTAATCACCAGTCCATGAATAGCCGGAAGAATTGATCAGCCCTGGATTTAAACCCAAAATAACATGAGTTTGAATTTCACCGGCCTCTACTTCCTGATAATTTACATCATGGCCGTTCAGAAGATTGATTAGAGTCCCGACCATTTCCATATGGCTCAGCTCTTCCGATGCGATATCTAAAAACAGATCTTTGATCTCCGGATCTTTGATGCGGAAGCTTTGAGAAAGATACTGCATTGCTGCTTTTAATTCACCATTGCCGCCACCAAGCTGCTCTTGCAATAATACGGCATACTGAGGATTGGGCTTTTCGATCCTCACATTTTGCAGTAATTGTTTTTCATGTTTAAACATAAATTCCCCTCTTTCATTATAATACTATAGCTAGTATTTGTTTATTGATTGTTTTTATTCTATATATATTGCGTAAAAACTATGTGATGTTAACCCTTTAGATGCCATAAAAAATATCAACAAAGGCCCCGCTTTTTTAGCGGAGCCTTTGTTGATTACCTTAGGTTTTCCAATTATATATGTCCAACGCTTTATCTTTTCAATAATCTTATATAATGATTTGCCTCTCTTAATACATGGTCAGCCAAAAGCGGCAAAATTATAGATTTGATCTTGCATTCCAATATGCCTTTTACTCCGGCAGTCTTAAAATCCCTGAAGCGTGTTGTAAGGCTTATGTTTTCCTTAATTAAATTAGCCATAGACATTTCCATTGACTGTTTTAATCTTACCAGTAAACCTTCATAATCATTGGCAAAATCATTAGCAATATCAAGTAAATTTTTTTCTGATGGGTCTAACATACCTCTGATAAATTGTGCATGTTCCATCATGATATGATCCCAAAATAATTTATCCTGCTTGATATTTTTAAGATTAAAAAGCCGCCCACTCTCCAAATCGGTTAAAGCATTGTGATAGGTATTTGCCTCATTAATAACATGCTCTACCATAGAAGGATAAATAGTAGTAAATAAGTTGCACTTGCCTATTTCCGTAAGAACTTGTTTTTTGAAATCAACCAAGTCTTCAACAAGATTTATGGCGGTCCTGTTGAGCCGTTTTACTTCATTAAATAATTCTGTTGTAATCCTTGGGTTAGTGCTGCCCCTGAGATTTAATTCTTGGGTAGTAATGGATTGATCAATTTTTATGCCCGTATATTGCTGAGTTTTTTTCTCCGCATTGAGAGTATATTGAGTAACGATCTCTCCGGAATTAAGAACATCCGGGCCTACAATACCATTACTTAATGCAACGGCATTTAATAATAATTTTTCAAATTCTGTTTTATAATAATCTGCCTTTTTGGCAAAAGCCGCCGCCACCGGAGTTAAACTTGCCTCTATGAATAATGCATGCTCCTTCATTATTCTGGCGAAAAACAGGTTTAACTCTAGAGACATAACTATATATTTCTGATTATTTTCCATATTTCCCCTCCTAGACCATATTATAACATAATATATGCGAACAACTGAAAGTATATGAATTCACGCACCCACGCAGGGTGCGACCATAAAATTTATTTCAAACTCTAAATCCTCAAAATATTTCAATCCACGCACCCACGCAGGGTGCGACATTATATATCAAATTCATTTGGGTGTGGGTGAGCTATTTAAATGCACGCACCCAGATCGGAAGAGCGTGGTGTAGGGAAAGAGTG
>CAYRML010000046.1:0-11543 GCA_964425485.1 uncultured Peptococcaceae bacterium
CCTCGATCCACAAGATGGTGAGCCTTGTGGTAAATGCCCCGCTTGCTTGCGCCTTCTGGCTGCCGACAGCATGGACATTATTGAAATAGACGCGGCCTCCAATCGGGGGATTGATGAGATCAGAGACTTGCGCGAACGGGTAAAATATGCGCCTGTTCAGGAAAAATATAAGGTATATATTATAGATGAAGTTCATATGCTGACCGGCGAGGCCTTCAATGCCTTACTTAAAACCCTGGAGGAGCCGCCTGTGCATGTTCTCTTTGTTCTGGCCACCACCGAGCCGCATAAAATACCTTTGACAGTACTCTCGCGTTGCCAGCGTTTTGATTTTCATCGTATCGGCACGGAGGATATGATTGAGAGGTTACGCTTGATAGCTAAGCAAGAAAAAATCATCATAGATGATGAATCTTTGCTCTTGATAGCTAAAAAATCAGACGGTGGCCTGCGTGATGCTGTTAATTTGCTGGATCAATGCGCCGGCTTTGACTCCGCCAAAATAGATAAAAACGTGATAGGGGCGGTTTTAGGTTCCGTTGATAGCGAATTTATAGATAAGATGGCTCAGAGCCTTTGTGTGGCGGATCTGGCTGCAGTTTTTGCCATGACGGAGGAACTGGTCAATTCCGGCCATGATCTGCGCCAGTTTCTGTTTGATCTTTTGGATCATTTACGGCATATCCTATTGCAGAAAATGTCCGCTGCTGCTGATTTGCCTGCCTGGACTGAAGAGATAGGAGTCAATAAGATAATCCAGGCTATGCAGTCTTTGGGCGATTTGGATAGCCGCTTGCGCTATTCTTTGCAACCGCGTATCAGTCTTGAATTAGGGCTGATCAAAGCCTGCGGCATTAAAAATGCGGATCTAGAACAAGCGGCGCCGAAAACAAAGAGCAAAAAGCCGGCAGCGAAAATGCAAGACCCTGTTGATGTCGGCAAGACAACTGATAATTCACCTGCAGAAGAGCAAGCAGCTCTATCACCACCGCCAGCAGAGGCGGAGTCAGCGGCGCAGACTGATCTGACTATTGGGCAGATTCAGCATCTGTGGCCGCAGATACTGCAAGCGGTTAAAAAAGCTAATGCCGGCACTCATGCTTTTTTACAGCAGGGTCAACCCTCGGAGATCAAGGGCGACAAGCTGATATTAGATTTTTCGCCTATGTCGGAAATCCATATGACAACGATTTGTTCCCGGCCCGCTCATCGTCAGACTGTAGAAGATGCTATCAAGTCTGTTTGTCAGGTACGATTATCAGTCAGCGGACGCCTGCGCGAGCAAACCGCTGAGGCGGATTCGCCGCAAGGGGAAGAAACAACCGATACATTATTTTAAAATTAGATAAAACCAGATGAATAAAGGAGGAAAATCCATGGGTTTTAATATGCAAAAATTAATGAAACAGGCGCAGAAAATGCAGGCCGATGTAGCGAGGGTTCAGGAAGAACTCAAAGACATGATCGTAGAAGGCAGCGCCGGCGGCGGTATGGTCAAAGTGGAAGCTAATGCCAGGCAAGAGGTGTTATCCATCCATATAGATCCGGAAGTCGTTGATCCGGAAGATGTGGAACTGCTGGAAGATCTGCTTTTGGCCGCTTTGAAAGATGCCTTGACAAATGCTCAGGAAAGAGCTGCCGAAGAAATGCAAAAAGTTACCGGCGGGCTGGGATTGCCCGGGGGTATGTTTTAGGCCGCAATAAATAATTATCGAAGGAAGCGATCATGCAATATTATTTTCCCGAATCTTTGAATAATCTTATAGAATATTTATCAAAGCTGCCCGGTATCGGCCCCAAATCTGCCCAGCGCCTGGCTTTCCATATTTTGCGCATGGATGAGGAAAAGGCCGTGGCGCTGGCTAAATCCATAGTCAACGCTAAACGTAATATCGGAGTTTGCACACGCTGCGGTAATTTATCTGAGGGGCCGCTTTGTCTTATTTGTCAGGATGCTTCCCGTGATAAAAGTGTTCTTTGTGTGGTGGAGCAGGCTAAAGACATCATGCCCATGGAGCGCAGTCACAGCTTCCGGGGTTATTATCATGTCTTGCAGGGAGCTATTTCCCCTATGGATGGAATCGGACCCGATCAGCTTAATATCCAATCCCTGCTGGAGCGTCTGCAGGAGGGAGAAGTCAAAGAAGTGGTTATGGCCACCAACCCCAATGTGGAGGGTGAGGCAACCGCCTTGTATTTAGCTAAAAGGATAAAACAGCTTGGCCTGTTTGTAACCAGATTGGCTCATGGCGTGCCGGTGGGAGGGGACTTGGAATATGCTGATGAGGCTACATTGGCACAGGCATTTTCCGGCCGCAGAGCCTTATAAATAGCTCTATCTTATAAAAACAGGGCGCAAACTCTGTTTTTTTATTACTCCTGCTTTTTATCTTTATATAAGTCATTTTGCCTAGCATGGCTCATATAAATAATAAAAAGCTAAAAAAGGAGTGATCTTAATGTTCAGCTTTGACAGCGATTTATTCAGAGTAGCGCTTTTAATATTATGTGGTATCGGGTTTTTATTCGCAATTTCTTTTTTACCTTCCGGATTTTGGAAAGTGGCGGGTAAAGTTGTCCTTAATTGTGTAGTCGGATTCTTGGTAATCTTTGCTATTAACTTTTTTGGCGCTGATGCCGGTTTGGCTTTGCCTTTTAACTGGTTGACTTTGGCAGTGTCCGGCATATTGGGCATACCGGGAGTGGCCGCCTTAGCTGTCATGGCTATTTTGATTTGATCAAGGGCAAATTCTTCTAAAGAGGGCGAGTTCTTCTAATATGTAAAATAGGCTCATTTGGATATAATAGATTTATTGATTATTTTTTCTGTTTAGTATATAATAAATAGAATATTTTTCCTAAAATAATCCATTGCTTTGGAGTAAAATATTTTATTAAAATATTAAAATATATAATATAATCTTATAATCTTGATGAGATAAACGAAATACGAGCGTGTATTTTTGTCAAGAGCCAGCACTTTAGGAGGGATTTAATTGACCAAAAAGATGAAAACTATGGATGGTAACAAAGCCGCGGCTTATGTTTCTTATGCCTTTACGGAGGTTGCGGCCATCTATCCAATCACCCCGTCTTCCAATATGGCGGAAAATGTTGATGAATGGTCTGCCAAAGGCATGAAAAATATTTTTGGACAACCAGTCAAAATTGTGGAAATGCAATCGGAAGCGGGTGCCGCTGGTGCTATGCACGGTTCTTTGGCATCCGGGGCTTTGACTACTTCTTACACGGCCTCCCAAGGACTTTTATTGATGATACCCAATATGTATAAAATGTCCGGGGAGCTTTTGCCTGGTGTTTTGCATGTCTCCGCGCGTGCTTTGGCTGGACATGCTTTGAGCATATTCGGTGATCACAGCGATGTGATGGCTTGCTCGCAAACGGGTTTTGCCATGCTGGCTTCGGCCAGTGTGCAGGAAGTTATGGATATTGGCGGCGTGGCCCATTTGGCAGCTATCGAATCAAGAATTCCTTTTATTCATTTCTTTGATGGCTTTAGGACTTCTCATGAACAGCAAAAAATTGAAGTTATCGACTATGAGGATTTTGAAAGGATGCTTGATAAGGAAGCTTTGCGCACATTCCGTGATAATGCCCTGAATCCTGAGCATCCAGTGCTGCGCGGCACCAATCAGAATCCCGATATCTATTTCCAGGCTCGGGAGGCTTGCTCTCCTTTCTATGAGAAAGTGCCTGATATAGTATCTAAATACCTGGCAGAGATCAGTCAGCTGACGGGCAGAGATTATCAATTATTCAAGTATCATGGCGCGCCCGATGCGGAAAGAGTGATTGTGGCTATGGGTTCCGTCTGCGAACCGGCGGCACAGGCTGTGGACTATCTCAACAGCAAAGGTGAAAAAGTAGGTTTGGTGCAGGTAATTCTCTATCGTCCTTTCGCTACTGAGGCTTTTCTTAAATGCCTGCCATCCACCGTCAAAAAAATAGCGGTTTTGGATCGGGTTAAAGTCCCCGGCGCCATCGGTGAACCTCTATATATGGATGTTGTCAATGCTTTCTATAATGAAGACAAGCAGCCCCAAATATATGGTGGCCGCTATGGTTTGGGCAGTAAAGACACAGTTCCCGCGGATATTTTAGCGGTTTTTGCCAACCTTTCCGCCGACAATCCTAAAGATGGGTTTACCATCAGCATCGTGGATGATGTTTGTGACACCTCTTTACCGGCCACGGAAAATGTGGATTTGTTGCCTGCCGGCACTATCCAATGCAAGTTCTGGGGCTTGGGATCCGATGGCACTGTCGGCGCCAATAAACAAGCCGTAGAAATTATCGGCAGCAATACTGATATGTATGCTCAGGCTTATTTTGCCTATGATTCCAAGAAATCCGGCGGCCTTACGGTTTCTCATTTACGCTTTGGCGAAAAAGAAATCAAAGCTCCCTATCTTATCAATCAGGCCGACTTTATTTCTTGCTCCAATCAGGCTTATGTGGAAAAATATGATCTTTTAGCCGGCCTGAAAAAGGGCGGTACCTTCCTATTGAACTGCGTTTGGGATGAATCACAGCTGGCGGAAAAATTACCGGCCGATATGCGCCGTTATTTGGCGGAAAATGATATAAATTTTTATATTATCAATGCCGTGGAAATCGCCAAGGAATTAGGTTTGGGCAATCGCACCAATATGGTTATGCAAGCGGCTTTCTTCAAACTTGCCGCTGTTATCCCCATGGATTTGGCTGTTTCCGCCCTGAATAAATCGATTGAAAACGCTTATGGAAAAAAGGGCCCCAAAGTGGTGGAAATGAATCAAAATGCTGTGCAATACGGCATTGAAAAGGCCATCAAGATAGATGTGCCCAAAGATTGGGCACAGGCCCAAGGCAAGGAGGGCGTTCCCAAGACAGGCGATAAATTTATCGATGATATTTTGGTGCCTATGAATGCCGCCAAGGGAGATGATTTGCCGGTCAGCGCTTTTGTCGGTATTGAAGATGGCACTTTCCCGCTCTCCGGCAGTAAGCTGGAAAAACGAGGCGTTGCCTCCTTTGTGCCGGAATGGATACCGGAAAATTGCATCCAATGTAATCAATGCTCCTTTGTTTGTCCGCATGCCACAGTGCGTCCTTTCCTACTGACGGCGGAAGAAGCCGCCGCCGCTCCCCAGAGCATGCCGGTTTTGGATGCTATCGGCAAAGATTTGAAGGATTTCAAATTCCGCATCCAAGTCAGTCCTCGGGATTGCCAGGGTTGTGGTGTTTGCGTGGTGGCTTGTCCGGCCAAACAAAAAGCCTTGGCTATGCAACCGATAGAAGAACAAACAGAACAGCAGGCCGATAACTGGAATTATATAGTGAATTTGCCTAATCGTGGTGATGCTATTGATCCTAATAATGTCAAAAATAGTCAGTTCAAGACTCCTTTGTTAGAATTTTCCGGCTCCTGTGCCGGTTGCGCGGAAACGGCTTATGCCAGGTTGATCACGCAATTGTTCGGCGACCGCATGATGATTGCCAATGCAACCGGTTGTTCTTCCATTTGGGGTGGTGCCGTACCTGCTATTCCTTATACCACTAACAGTAAAGGGCAAGGGCCGGCTTGGGCCAATAGTCTCTTTGAAGATAATGCCGAATATGGCTATGGCATGTTCCTGGGCGCCAATGCTCAACGTCTAAGATTGGCCTCTTTGATGCGGCAGTCTATAGAAGCCGGTTGTGATGCGGCTTTGGCGGCAGCTTATGAAAAATGGTTGGACGCTTTTGAAGATGGCGAGGCAAGTAAGGCTGCTACAGAAGCATTGTTGCCTTTGTTGGAAAAATCTCCTGATCCTGTTGCTCAGATGATTTATGAAAGAAAAGATCAACTGGTGAAAAAATCCTTCTGGGCCTTCGGTGGTGACGGCTGGGCTTATGATATCGGTTTTGGTGGCCTTGACCATGTTTTGGCCAGCGGGGAAGATATTAATATTTTTGTTTTCGATACGGAAGTCTATTCCAATACCGGCGGTCAAAGTTCCAAAGCAACTCCTACTGCAGCTGTCGCCAAATTCGCGGCTAGCGGTAAAAAGATCAAGAAGAAAGACCTGGGCATGATGGCCATGTCTTATGGTTATGTTTATGTGGCCCAAATCGCTATGGGTGCCGATATGAATCAGGCCTTGAGAGCTATCAAAGAAGCGGAAAGTTATAAAGGACCGTCCCTGATAATCGCTTATAGCACCTGTGTCAACCATGGTATCAAAGGTGGCATGTCCAATTCTATGACTCAGATGAAGGCGGCTGTGGACGCCGGCTATTGGCATCTTTATCGTTTCAATCCCCAATTAGCGGAAGAGGGCAAAAACCCCTTTATCCTTGATTCCAAAGAACCGCAAGGCTCTTTCCGCGATTTTATCACATCGGAAGTCCGTTATTCTTCTTTAGCCAGACAATTCCCGGAAACCGCCGAAGAGTTGTTTGCAAAAACTGAGAAAGATGCTCAAAAACGGCTTGAAAGTTATAAAAAAATGCAATAGCATTGGCAAAAAGAGCGTTGGCATCAGCCAACGCTCTTTTATTTGCTAAAATTTTACTTAAAGTATATAATATAAACTCAAAAGTATATAATAAACGCTGAGAAATGAGGGGGGATAGATTATGCTTTTAGCTGTGGATTGTGGCAATACTCATATCGTGATGGGTATATATGATGGAGAGAATTTGCTGCGTCATTGGCGTTTAGCCAGCGACAGCAAAAAAACAGAAGATGAATATGTGATCCTCTTGAATAATTTGCTTAAAATTGAAGGTTTGCACATAACCGATATAAACCAGATAGCCATTGCTTCCGTTGTGCCGATCGTGACTCGTTGCTGGCAATATTTGGCCCGGGCATATCTGGGCACAGAGGCTTTTGTGATCGATAGCAGTGTCGAAACCGGCATGCCCATACTCATGGATAATCCGGGGGAAGTTGGCGCCGATCGTATCGCTGATGCTGTAGCTGCCTATCATAAATATGGGGCGCCGCTGATCGTGGTGGATTTTGGCACGGCCACTACCTTCGACTGCATTTCCGCCGCCGGTGAATATTTAGGCGGAGCCATAGTGCCCGGTATAGAAGTTTCACAAGATGCTCTGTTTGCCAAGGCTGCTCTTTTATCCAAAGTTACTTTGGAACCGCCTAAACGGATACCAGGTAAAAACACGGCCGAATGTTTGCAGATCGGCATCTTTTACGGTTATGCTGCCCAGGTGGACGGCATTGTATCAAAGCTGAAACAACATTTGACCGGCGATATAAAAGTCATTGCCACCGGCGGCTTGGCCCAGATGATCTGCGATTATAGCAGTACCATAGAAGCCTGTGATCCTTTGTTGACCTTGGAAGGACTGAAAATAATTTATGACAGAACGCAGCGGGAGTAATTGTATGCGGATAGGCCAGTGGCAACTTAAAAACAAGGTGCTGGCGGCACCTATGGCCGGCTTTACTACCAGAGCTTATCGTGATATTCTACGGCAGCATGGCGCGGCTTTGGCCTATGGTGAGATGATCAGCGCCCAGGCCTTGGTCTATAATAATCAGCGCACTTTTGAGCTTTTGCAATTGGCGGGAGAAGAAAGCCCTCGTGTGGTGCAACTGTTTGGCTCTAAGCCGGATGTGATGTCGGAAGCGGCCCGCATAGTGCAGGATTTGGGCGCCGACATCATCGATATCAATATGGGATGCCCTTCTCCTAAGATAGTGAGAAATGGCGAAGGTGCTGCATTGCTGCGTGATCTTCCCCTGGCTGCGCGCATCATGCATGCGGTCAGCCATGCGGTGAACCTACCGGTGACAGCTAAATTGCGTTTAGGCTGGTCGGCAGATAGTATAAACTGCCGAGAAGCCGCGCAAATTTTAGAGGCTGCCGGCGCAGCGGCCATCGCATTACATGGCCGTACCAGAGATCAATTTTACAGCGGCCAGGCTGATTGGTCACAGATAGCAGCCGTAAAAAAGCTGGTACAAATACCTGTGATCGGTAACGGTGATATTTTTTCGGCTGCTGATGCCCAAAGAAGGATGCAAGAAAGCGGCTGCGATGCCTTAATGATAGGCCGCGGTATGGTTGGCAATCCTTGGCTGATAAGAGAATGCGTGGCAATTTTGGCTGGTCAAGAGTTGCCGCAGAGACCCTCACAGCAGGAAATTTTGCGGCAGGCCCTTTTACATCTGCAAAGGCAGATAGCAAGGGATATTTTTTTGGCCGAAGAGAAACAAATTGATGAAAATACGGCCAGGGCAGAAGGGGAAAAAACGGCGGTCAGATCGCTGCGCGCTCATTTGGCCTGGTATATCAAAGGCTTGCCCCAAGCAGCTCGGATGCGTTGCCGTATCAATCAATCGCTGACAGCCAAAGATATAGAAATTTTGTTTGAGCAATGGTTGGTGCAGATGGGGGAAAGCCCATAATATTGGCTGAGGTGCTCCATATACTGCAGCTTCTCTATTATGTCCAGGAGATACCAATGTCGGCGCTTGCTTTCGCTCATGGTTGCCAGCAAAATCGCTTCCGCCAGATGTGAGGGCATGGTGTTACCGCAGCAATCTGTGGCAAAAGTGGGCCAATCATGCCAAATGTCATCCAGGCAGTATCCTTCTGCGCTTATCCTTATCTCTTTATCCAATGTCTCTTCTTGGGGGCGGCAGATGAGTCCATATTCTTCATAAATTTGCCGTGTCAGATGTTTCCGCCGCGCTTTATCTTCCCCATAAAGGCATAAAGAGCGCATTTCCCGTGCTAAAAAACGCGCTATGGCAGCGCTTTTTTTATTTTCCAAGCGGATGGCAAGGATTTTTTCTCTCCAAGATGGATTTTGTTGATCTAATATATATTTTATTTGTGCTACTTGCCAGATACTGCCATCATGCAGGGGCAAAGGACTGTATGCCAATAATTGTTTATCGCTTGCGTCCACAGCACAGATAGAACATTTGTTTTTTTGACCTATGTATAAAGCAGTATCCAAGTTTTTTATTTGTTTTTTGCTCTTTTTACTGCTTGGACAATAGATGGGCACTACGGGAACTTGCGTATCTTGTTGCAATGGCCAATATATGATTTGGTCTGCTCGTGGCGCTCTGCTTTTACGCATATTGGTAAATAATAGAGGGATTTTTGTCTCATGGGAAATAAAGGCGCAGTTCATGCTGTTCTCCTGTTACTTTTGTGGGATTCATTATATGAAAAATAATATTTTTTATGCCGGGAGATGCATGTATTGTATTATATATGAAAAGATATAAATAATACTTGACAAACAGGAGCTTAAAGAATATAATCTCCATAAATAGAGAGAGTTTAAAAGCATTATCTAAGACGGATGCAAGCACTTCTGCAAGAGGTGCTTGCTGATGATTTATAAAGCATATTTACTTTATCTTGGCCATAGAGATAAAGTAAATAATCAAGCAATAACGGAGGGCCAATGATGATGAGGAATGAAGTTTTGATGACCATAGCCGGTCTCAAGAAAATGGAGGAGGAGCTGGAATATCTTAAAACGGTACGCCGCAAAGAAGTAGCCGCCCGTATCAAGCAAGCCATAGAATTTGGCGATATCAGTGAAAACTCCGAATATGAAGATGCTAAAAATGAGCAGGCTTTTATCGAAGGTAGCATTCTTGATCTGGAGCAAAAGCTGCGTAATGCCAGCATAATCGATGCCAATGATGTTAATATCGATGTGGTTTCCGTGGGCTCTACAGTCAGATTGAAAAATCATACCAAAGGCACGGAAGTTGAATATTCCATAGTTGGTTCTGTGGAATCTGATCCATCCAAAAACAAAATATCCAATGAAAGCCCTGTGGGGCAGGCTTTGATCGGACATACTGTAGGCAATCGCATCAATATTGAAGTGCCGGCCGGTATCATTGATATAGAAATACTAGAGATCAAAAAATAAAATATGGAAATTATTGTGTAGGGGGTTTTATAATTGCCGGATTTGGAAGCGAATGAACAGGTGCAAATAAGACAAAATAAATTGCAACAATTACAGGAGCTGGGTATTGATCCCTTTGGTCAAAGGTTTGATCGTAGCCATTTTTCCCGTGATATAATAGATAATTTTGATGAGCTGGAAGGCAAGGAAGTCTCGATCTGTGGGCGTTTGATGGCAATTAGAGGCCATGGCAAGACTTGCTTTGCCTCTGTTGCCGATTTTGCCGGATCTATTCAGATTTATGTGCGTCAGGATATGGTTGCGGCAACTGAATTTGCCGCTTTAAAATTGTGGGATATTGGCGATATCATCGGTGCCAGGGGGGAAGTTTTTCGTACTCAAAAAGGGGAAATCTCCGTCAAGGTGCACAGCTTGACTTTCCTGACCAAAAGTTTGCGTCCACTGCCGGAAAAATGGCATGGGCTCAAAGATGTGGAAATGCGATACCGTCAGCGTTATGTGGATCTGATCGTTAATCCGGAAGTTAAGGATACATTTATCATCCGCAGTAAGATCATCCGTGCCATTCGCCGTTATCTGGATGACAGGGGCTTTTTGGAGGTGGAAACCCCCACTTTGCATACCGTGGCCGGTGGGGCTGCCGCTAAGCCGTTTATTACACACCATAATTCGCTGGATATGCAGATGTATCTGCGCATAGCCTTGGAATTGCATCTGAAGCGTCTGATCATAGGCGGCATGGAAAAAGTCTATGAAATAGGGCGGGTTTTCCGCAATGAGGGCATATCTATCAGGCATAATCCGGAATTTACCTTGATGGAGCTTTATGAAGCCTACAGTGATTATGAGGGCATGATGGAGCTGACAGAAAATCTGATATCTAGTGTGGCCAAAGAAGTTTTAGGTAGTGATGTTATTACTTATCAGGGACAAGAAATATATTTGGCTGCTCCCTGGCGGAGATTATCTATGCTGGATGCCATAAATGAATATGCCGGCATCGATTTTAATGCTGTTGCCGATGATGAAGCGGCCCGCAAGCTGGCAGAAATTCATCATATAGAAGTAGAAAAAGATGCTACTAAGGGGCATGTAATCAATGCTTTCTTTGAGGAAATGGTTGAGGACAAGCTGATTCAGCCTACTTTTATTATTGATTATCCTATAGAAATTTCACCGCTGACCAAGCGCAAAAAAGATCAACCAGACTTTACTTATCGTTTTGAGGCCTTTATCTATGGACGAGAAGTGGCGAATGCATATTCTGAGCTCAATGACCCACTGGATCAAAGAGAGCGCTTTAAGGCTCAGATGGAGGAGCGTGCCAAAGGCAATGAAGAGGCCAACGAGACCGATGAGGACTTTTTGCTGGCTTTGGATCATGGCATGCCGCCTACCGGCGGTTTAGGCATTGGCATCGATCGTTTGGTCATGTTTTTGACAGATTCCGCTTCCATCCGGGATGTCATTCTGTTCCCCACTATGCGGCCGCGTGATTAGTATTATAATGAAGTTTAAAAAAAGGATGGAAATTTATTTCCATCCTTTTTTTAAATTTTTTCGCAAAATAGGGTTGACATAAGGTAAAGAGGTATGATATACTCAACGGCGTTGCGGCCAAGTAA
>CAYRML010000047.1:0-10857 GCA_964425485.1 uncultured Peptococcaceae bacterium
CACCAATCAAACTGAACCGGGCGATGTCACCTATGATATCGAAGACGAATATGTGATCCCGATCAAAGACAAAGCCTTCGTGAGAATGGCTGACCTCGACAGCATGGATGTTGTTACCATGCAAGGCGGAGAATTCTCCATTTGGTTCACCGGGCAAGACGAACCCCAAGGCCCTGAGTTCCATTCCTTCTATTACCATAATGATGACGTCTTGGCTTTGTTGGCTGACGAATTCCAAACCGGCAAATTCACCGAAGGCGATGACGATTATCTGACCATCGGCGGCGTGGAATATCCTTATTCCATTGAATTAGCAGAATTGTTCGGTTATTATTATTCCCAACTTAATGAAACCGGTGGCAACAATGGTGATTGGGTTGATCTGATGAACGTTGACCAATTGGATGATGCATTTGATAAGACCGTCAGCTTTGCTACTAACCGCAGCGGCTATGGCCTGACCTTCTTCTTCCATGGCGAAGGCGCATCCTCCTCTGATGTCTATGGTGTTGTTACCGACATCAATTACAGTAACACCACCTTTAAGATCAAAGATATTACTATCTTGAACCAAAAAGGTGAAGAAGTTACCTATGATTTGGATGTTAATTGGACATTCGATGCAAATGACAACGCTGCAGGTGATATCCAAATCGGTTCTTATGTTGAAGTTGAAGTAGATAAAGATAAAACTATAGTTGATTACACTTCAATAATCGATGGCTACAATGCACCTATCATGCCCGTTTTGGGTGCAGATGTTGGTTTCACCGGAGCCTCTTATTGGGGTGACAACCTCGATATCGACAAAAACGGCAAACGCATCAACATCGATGGCGCTTGGTACACCATCGACAGCAGCACCGTGATCTGGAACACCACTTGGGACGACCCAGCTTACGCCAGTGCTGATTTTGACAGCGCAGAAATCGTCAACAATGCCGACCTCAAACAAGCTACGTCCTGGCTGCCACCAAGAACGGCGTTTTGAAACGCCTCTATGTCATCGAAGGCCAAGTCTACTCCGCAACCAAATATGATGCTATCACCAAAGTCAGCAAGAAAGCTGATGGCTGGAACATCCAAATGCTCTTGGCCGGCACTACCGTCTATGACGAAAACGGATATTTCTTCGGCTGGTTTGGTGACCTCGGTCTCCCGACCTTTGCGGCTCCTAACACCTTCGTTGCTTACACCACCACCGGCGATGGCAAATACATCTATCCGAGATCTGATGGTTACAGCTTTGATGATCAAGAAGTCAACTGGGTAATCCTGAACCTTGACTTTGATTTCATCAAACAAGGTCGTCCGCTGGAATATACTGTTGAAGATGGCGACACCTCCAATGGTTATTCTTACTGGGTAACTACTGATGCAGACTATCAAGGTTTGCCCGGCTGGGGCCAATCCAGGGATATTGAAGATTATGTGACCCAAGTCAATGCCAAGACCGTCAGCGATGGCGATGTCACACTCTCCTTGGGTACCGAAGATGTTGCATACTATCTGGCTGATGATGTCAAAGTCATCTTGGTTGCTGATGACGGCACCATGAGCAAAGGCTCTGTTAATGATATCAAAGCTTCCACTACTGCTACCAACACTCCGGAAGAATATAGATACAGAGTAATTATGGCTATCAGCATTGACGAAAATCAACCGCAATATGAATTGGGTTATGTCTTTGTCTTAGATAAAGATCATCCTCTTGCTCTTGCATACAATGATTGGGATTAAGCTATTAGCTAAAATGAAAAGAGAGTCCTTCGGGGCTCTCTTTTTTTGTCACAAGGAAGAAACACAGGCTGTGTTCATATGTTTTTTGGCAATAATCTGATAAATCTACAGCTCAAAGGCAAAAAAGCCTTAAAAAAGAGGATAAATATATTATCAGGAGAAATATAAGAAAAGCATTAAAGCAAAAATTCAGTGCCAAGAACGACCTATGGGAGGTGCCTTTTTGACTAAAAAAAGAATATTAACTTATGTGGCTGTCATTTTCATCGCCATAGGCTTGGTGGCCGCTTTTTATAGTGCCTGGCAACGGCTCTCCATAGAAAGATCACAAAAAGAGACAGAAGTCCTTTTGGATTGGACCCAGGTGGTGGATTCTGCCCAAAGAGAAAATTCTCCCCTGGAGAAAGTGCTGTCTGATATAGCGGCGGAATCGGTGGGCGGTGTCCTGATCAAGGAGCCGCTGCTGCTTGATATGGAAAATGAGGGTAAAGTTGCCTCTTTTACAGGTACAGAATTTGCCGCCTTGGCCGATGAATATGGTATCGGCGCAGGCAGCGTCGATAAAGGCCACACTTATTTGGTTTTTGTCAAGCAAAGCGATATGGCAAGGGTGGCCAAGCATATAAAGGGTAAAGTCCCGCAGGCTTATTGCCGGATCATGGACAGCAATGCCTATGTTTTGGACACATCTGTGCCGGGCAATGACTTTTTATCCTTAGGCCTGGGCTTTTCCCCCGAATATCTGCAAATGATTAAAGATGCAGGGCTCAATGTGGTGGTGCAGGTGCGTTTCTGGGGCGATTGCACTATGGACGGCATTGATGCCGTGATGAGCGATCTGGCAGGCTATCCGGTGGTGGCAGTAGGCTTCAATGATGCCTATATACCTGGTTTTGAAAAAGATGATGAGCAATGGAAAGCTATTAAAGAATATTGGGTGCAGTCTTTGGACCGGCAAGGTGCCGACCTCTTGACATTGGAGTTTTTCGACCAGGCAGGTTTGATTAACTTGGCATTATCTATGGACAATCATGTTTTGCGTTGCCATGCTGTTTCCGAGCAGGAGGCCGCCAATCTGACGGAAGCCTCTTTGATCGACCGTTTTACACTGGCCGCTTCCGAACGTAATATGAAGCTGCTTTTGATGCGCATACCTTATGATTTGCAGGTTAACGATCAACAAGCATTGATGAAGAATTTGGCTGATTCTTTGTGGCAAAAGGGCATTGTTTTAAAGACTCCTTCCGATACCCAAACTTTGGATCCATCAGCTTTGTTGCTATTGCTTTGCGGCTTGGGTGTTGTGGGTGGCGGCTGGCTTTTGCTGAGTAAGCTTCGTTTTACGCCTGTCCTAAAAGCTGTTATAGCCATCCTGGTGCTTTTGGCTATGTTCGGTCTTTTAGGCTTAGGCAATATATCGCTTTTGCAAAAATCATTTGCTTTGCTGGCAGTGCTGGTATTCCCCAGCTTGGCGATCATTACCTTCATGCCGCGGCAGCAACAGAAATTGCCGCTGGCTTTAGGACGATTTGTTCTTATGACTTTGGTTTCTTTGATCGGTGCGGTTTTGATGGTAGGGCTGCTATCTGACGGGGATTTTATGCTCAAGCTTCAATCCTTCGCCGGTGTCAAAGTGGCGCATTTGCTGCCTTTGGTCATTGTAGCGATATGGGCGGTTGTGCTTTCCGAGCGCAAACAAAGTGTGATGCTCAACTGCAGAAAAGTCTTGGCCCGGCCTGTTGACGTGGGCATGGTGATTCTGAGCGCGATATTGATTGCCATACTCGCTTTCTATCTCATGCGTACGGGTAATGACAATCCCAGCGCCGTTTCCGATCTGGAACGCAGCTTCCGTGCTGTTATGGATAATATACTGGGCGTGCGGCCGCGCACCAAGGAATTTGCTCTGGGCCATCCCTTGATGCTGCTCCTATGTTATTTAGGGTATAGAAACAACAGATTTTTACCTATATTACTATTGGGAGCCATCGGGCAGGTTTCACTGGTTAATACTTTTGCTCATATTCATACGCCGCTGCTGGTTTCCGCCTTGCGTACGGTAAATGGATTGTGGCTGGGTATCATTATCGGCCTTATCCTTATCGGCATCGTGACGGCAGTACTCAGATATCGCAAAAAACGGCAACAGAAACAACATACAGGGTAGTAAAGAGGCGCATATGAAAAAATTTGTTTTAACCGGATATTATGGATTTGGCAATATTGGCGACGAGGCGGTGTTGTATAACATTATCAGCCAGATCAAAGGGCAAATGCCTAATGCCGATATAACTGTTTTATCCAATGATCCGCAGCAAACCGCCGCCGCTTATGGAGTAGCGGCAGCTGACCGATGGAAGCTAGGCCAGACTTTTTCCGCTCTGAGAAAAGCCGATATGTTGGTTCTGGGCGGAGGCAGCCTTTTACAGGATGTTACAGGTAAAAGGAGCTTGTCTTTTTATTTGATGCAAATATTTTTGGCGCGGTTTTTACGCCGGAAGGTCTTTCTCTATGCTCAAGGCATTGGTCCGATAAATGAACCTCAAAACAAAAAAAGATTGGTAAAGGCTTTGCGTAAAACCGCTTTGATTACGGTGCGGGATGAGGATTCCGCAACTTTTTTACGGGATTTGGGCTTGCCGCAGGAAAAAATCATTGTCACGGCCGACCCGGTTTTGGCGGCAACGGCGGGAACTTGTGAGTTACCATTGCCGTCAGCGAAAAAGATAGCTTTATCCGTCCGGCCCTGGCCATCTTTGGGGGCTGAAACCATAGACAAATTAGCGGCTTTTGCCGATCACTTTGTCGCTTTGGGCTATGAAATTGTCTTTTTGCCTTTTTCCGAGCCGCAAGACAGGGCTTTGTCAAAGCAAATAGCGCACAGGATGAAGCGGCAAGCCTTTCTGCCGCCGCAGAAATTAGATTATTGTTCCATGCCGTCCGCGATCGGGCAAATGGATTTGGTGATCGGTATGCGTTTGCATTCTCTCATCATGTCGGCGGCCGAGGCGGTTCCTTTTATCGGCCTTAGCTATGATCCCAAAGTAGACAGTTTTTGCCGCTCTTTGCAGCAGCCACGCTTTGTTTTGGACAAATTTTCCGCTCCGGATCTGATCTTACAAACGCAAAAGATATTGGCAGAGCAAGCCGCCATCAGAGAAAATCTTAGGCGGCAAAAGGTAAAGTGGCAGCGACTGTGCCAGGCCAATGCTGTTTTGCTGCAAAAAGTTGCTAATAAAGAAAACGAGCTGACTTTACAGTCTGCTTTGGATAGTTTGCAATAAAGATATTAACAAAATAAGGAAATTGCATGAGTAAAAATATTATAAAGGCCACGGGCATTGTTTTGGCCGTCAACTTAATAGTAAAACTGCTTGGTTTTCTAAGGGAAATGAGCATAGCCTGGGGTTTTGGTGCCTCCTGGATGACGGATGCCTATAAGGTTGCTTATACGCTGCCATATTTCTTCCAATCGATCTTGGGGTTTGCTCTAGTCACCGTGGTGGTGCCGATTTTGACTCGTTATTGGGTCAATGAGCAATATGAAGAAGCCAATTTGGTCAGCAATTCATTGATCAAAATGACCGCTATCGCTATGGCTATAGTCAGCGCAGGCGGTATTTTGCTGGCTAAGGTACTGGTCTTTCTTATGGCGCCCAATTTGCCGCCGGAGGCTGCTGATTTGGCTATCCAGATGACGCGCATTATGTTCCCAGCCGTATTGTTCATGAGCATGGGCATGGTCTTTACCGGTATTTTGAACTCCCGCTACAAATTTGCCGCCGGCGCCTTTGCCCCCGGCCTTTCCAACATAGTAATTATTGCATCAATTTTCCTCTTTGCTTCTTCCGGTATCGTGAGCTTGGCTTGGGGCACTTTGATCAGCTTTGTTGCATTCTTCATTTTTCTTTTTGCCGCTACTAAACGCAACGGCTTTAATTATAACTGGAAATGCGATTGGAAGCATTCCGATGTGCGCTCGGTTTTTCACAATATATTGCCCATTGCTTTGGGTGTGGCTGTCAATCAGATCTATGCGGCCGTCAACCGTATTTTTGCTTCCGGCTTGGCCGAGGGCAGTATCTCAGCCTTGGATTATGCCAGCAAATTGATGAATTTACCCGTAGGCATTTTTGTGGCGGCTGTGGCTACGGCCATTTATCCCGCTCTGGCGGAAAAAGCTATCCGGAAGGATCACGAAGGCCTAGCCGCGACCACCAACAGAGGCCTGGGTTTGGTTGGTGTGGTGGCTATACCATGCGCCATCGGACTGATCGTTTTACGTGTGCCTATCGTACAGCTTTTGTTTGAAAGAGGCGCCTTTGACGCTTTTGATACCGGCATTACGGCTTATGCTTTGATGTTTTTGGCTGTCGGCTTGCTGGCTGTGGCGGCAAATATGATTTTGACTAGAGCTTATTATGCCGTCAACGATGTCAAGACACCGGTTCTTATGGGCGTTATCTCTATCGCCGTCAATGTGGCAGCTTCTTTCATCTTTATCAGATATTTCCAGCACGGTGGCCTGGCTTTAGCCAATTCCGCGGCAGCTTTTGTCAATACTATTCTTCTTTATAACACTTTGCGCAAGAAAATGGCTTATATTTCCGCTGGCCCTATGCTCAAAGCGCTGTTAAAAACATTAATAGCCTCGATTATTATGGGCATTATCGTTTGGGCTATAATGCATTTTTCGTCTGGTTTAGGCACAGGCAGTATTATGCTTTTAGGTCGTGTCGGAATTTCTATAATAGCGGGCATTATCTGTTATTGGCTAATTGCTAAAGCCTTCAAAATCGAGGAAATTACAGCTTTTTCTCAAATGATCCGTAAAAAATTGAGAAGGACTTGACAAAGGACTATATAAGATGAGAAAATAAAATTTGACAAGCAATGAAATCTAATAATATGGATTTAATAATGTTTTTGTAAAAATGTGAGGGACAAAATATGTTATTTTTAATAGCTATGGTGGTCACCTTGCTGATTGCGCTTTTTATTACTCCTTTATCCATCAATTTGGCGGTCAAAATGGGTGTGGTTGATAAGCCCAATGAGCGCAAGGTGCATACAGGAGCCGTGCCAAGAATGGGTGGTGTGGCTATCTATATAGCTTTCGCCGTAGGTGCCCTGATTCTGGGTTTTTATACCAGACAGGTGGCCGCTTTGCTGGTGGCCTGTACCTTGGTGATGGCCGGCGGGCTCATCGATGATGTTAAAGGAGTTTCTCCTAAATTCAAGTTATTGATACAATTGATCGCGGCTTTGATTTTGGTCAAATATGGCATTTATGTGGAGTTTATCACCAATCCTTTTACCGGCGGCGTGATTTCCTTAGGCATTTTTGCCATACCGATCACGGTTATTTGGCTTATGGGCGTATCTAATGCGGTCAATCTTATCGATGGCTTGGACGGACTGTCGGCAGGTGTATCGGCTATTGCTGCTTTGACTATGGCTGTGGTCTGCTATGCGCAGGGACAAATAGTCACAGCTTGCTTGGCCGCTGTTTTGGCGGCCGCGGCCTTTGGCTTCTTGCGCTATAATTTCCATCCGGCTAAAACCTTTATGGGGGATTGCGGATCATTATTTTTGGGCTTTTGTTTAGGGGCCTTGTCGGTGATGGGACTTTCCAAAGGGGCCACGGTTATCTCAATATTTATACCGCTGATAATTTTGGGCATACCTATTTTTGACACCTTTTTCGCCATTATCCGTCGCAAATCTCAGCATAAACCCATCTTTGATGCGGATAAAGGACATTTGCACCACTGCCTTTTGAGCATTGGACTAAGCCATAGCAAAACAGTGTTGTTGATTTATGCTATCAGTATCATCATGGGTGTTGCCGGTATTTTGATGGCTATGCTAACCTCAGCACAGGCTGTCTTTGTTCTCATCATTATCAGCACGCTCACCATTGTTGGTGCTGATATGCTGGGTGTATTGCGTGGCAAGCGGGCCCGTTTTCTGCAGCGGGGAAAAATGTAATAATTTTAAATTTAAGAAAGTTTTAAAACAGGAGGACGATAATGGCTAAAAAAGGCGCAGTTATATTAATAGTAGTGGCAATAGTATGTGTGGGGGTAGGCTTTGCCGTAGGCTATGTGGTGCAAGCAGCCTTCAACAGTCCGGGCTCGGAAAATGATCCTTTGGTGTCTCAAAGCTATGTAGAAACCATTGTGGGCGAACGTACGGCGACTTTACAGACCCAGATTGAGGAATTGCAGACGCAGCTGGCTGCTTTGGGGGGAGGCTCTGCCGCCACTAACACCAATACTAATAACAGCAGCGGTATCAACAATAATGCCAGCAACTCAAATAACTCAAATAATTCGACCAGCAATGATAAGACCGTTACAGTTACCGGCACTAGTGTCAATGTTCGTGCGGAGGCCAATGCCTCATCTTCTATTGTGGCCAGCACGGTCAAAGGCGACAAGCTTACATATATTTCAACAGAGGGTGATTGGTATAAAGTAAAACTTTCTAATGGCACAACGGGTTATATTGCTTCCTGGTTGGCGACACTTAACTAAAAATGAATTTATTGCAGGCAGGCCGCTGGCCTGCCTGCTTTTATGAGGATTATATGCTGCCCGATAATTGGCTCTCTATTATCAATAATGGCTCGGATGAAGAGATAGTGGCTGTCTTGCCGCTGGTGGAAAGATTTGCCTCTAGCCAAGGCATTTCCGCGCTTTTACTTTGGCCGCTGTTACAACGGCCTGATTTTGCCTTGCGCCTGCGCACCTTTATTGCTTTAGGCCGTATGGCCGATGCCACTGTTTTGCCGCATCTTATAAAATATCTGCGGCAAGAGCAAAAGACCCATTGGCGTTTGGCGGCTTTGGATGCTTTATCTTTTTTACCTGGCGATAAAAGCGCCGATCTGGGCCAGTTTATTTTTGATGAAGACGCGCTTTTTCTCTGCGGATTAATAAGATTATTGGCTGATCAGGGACCAAAGGCTTTGCCTTATTTGCTGAGGTTTTTAGCTAGTGACAGGCATAATTTTTTACAGGATGCTTTACTGACCGAATCCGTTTTTGCCGCGGCGGGTAATGATGATTTGATGCTACAGGCCTGGGCGGAAAAAGATGACAATTTTGCCCGCTGGTACCGCCATCGTATAAAATGGGATGGCAAGAGGCGTTATGGTATATATCCCTATGCCGATTATATGTGGCAGCAGGCAAAGCAGGCAGGCCTTAGACAAAAGCAATTTAAAGCTTTATATTGGCGGCATCGTAACAAACAAAGTAAAAATTAAAAATAATTTTTTCAGGCGACGGCTTGCGGCAAAATTTTACAAGGTAATGGGCTATAATAATAAAAGCCGATGCAAAAAACGCATTAGTTTAGCGTATATGCTGATGTCAACCCAAACCTCTGTGCTGCTAATCAGTAAGCACAAATAGTCCTCCTTTATATCAGATAGCCCCATCCTTTAACCAGGCCCTGATGCTTTTAGCGTCAGGGCCTTGCCCTGCTTATAGCAGATAATGATATAGAGGAAAAAACCTCCGCAAAAGCGAATAAATATCGAACAATAAGCAAAGTGGGGTGTAGTGATGGCAGATGGTTGGAAGAAATCATTGCAGGAGCTGTTTTTCCCCATAACCACCTGTGTGGCTTGCGGACAAAAAGCGGATAATGATGGTTTATGTGATATGTGCAGGGAGAGGATTAAGTCTGCCAGACGCTGCCCTCGTTGTGCTGCCTTTTTATCTGATGAGGCCACCGATTGTTCTTTATGCCATATGCATGAGAAGCTGCCGTTTAGTAAAGCTGTTGCCGCGCTGCCCTATGAAGGCAAGCTGCGGATGATGCTGCGCAATTATAAATACTATAATCAGCCTTGGCTTTCTTATCCATTTGCCGAGATGCTGTCTGTGGCTTTGGCGGATTATAATTTATTGGATTTTGTGTTGGTAACGGTTCCTCTTTTTGCCGACAAAGAAGAAAAGAGGGGCTATAATCAGGCTCAATTACTGGCCCAATTGCTAGGCAAAAAACACCATATTCCCTGCATGACACAGTGCATAGAGCGGATAGTCGATACCCCTCCTTTATATAGCCTTAACCGCCGACAAAGAATTGATATGCTGGCTAAAGCTTTTGCCCCCGGCAGGCAAAGCGTGTCCGGCAGAAAAATATTATTGATAGACGATATCTTTACCACTGGTTCTACCTGTCTGGCTTGCAGCAAAATGATGTTGGCCAGCGGCGCAAAGGAGATTATGGTCGCTGCCGTAGCGGCTACCAAGCTATAATAGTACAGATTGAAAAAAATCGGATTAAAGAAAATCGGATTGAAGAAAATCACAGTGGTCAGGAAGGCATATATGAGGTTATAAACAGATTAATCCACATTATCCACAGGAAAGCGGTGCCAAAATATCCACTATTATTATACAAGCCGACAAAAAGGGGTAAATTTTTCTCGTCAAGACGCGGAAGTTGTAGTTTTCTGCCAATAAGCGTGCTTTGATCAGAAGGGCATTTATCTTGGCGGTAGATAAATAAAAGATTCTTAAGGCAGGATTTTTTTGCTGTTTCTGGAATTATTTAAGTATGCATATAATATATCTATGCTTGAAAATCATGTTGCGAAGGAGTGAGAAATATGCAAGTTCATATCAGAGCAAAAAACCTGGAGGTGACCCCGGCCCTTCGTGAGTATTTACAAAAAAGACTGAGTAAGTTCGAGAAAATTATCAATGCCCAAGAAGCGACGGCTACTTTTACTATAACCAAGGATAAACAAAAAGTGGAAATCACCATACCCTTGAACGGCATCTTTATCCGTGGCGAGGAAGAAACTTATGATATGTATAATTCTATAGATAACGTAGTGGAAAAATTGGAAAGCCAGGTCCACAAATATAAAACCCGCCTGTTGAAAAGAAATCGTGGTTTGGCAAAAGAATTAAGCGGTTCTATAGTCGGAGCGGAAGATTATATTGATGAGCTACCGGTTAAGATCAAACGATTCTCCTTGAAACCAATGCCGGTGGAAGAAGCTATTATGCAAATGAATCTTTTGGGGCATAACTTTTTCGTTTTCACCAACAGCGAAAATAATAATGTAAATGTTGTTTACAGGCGCAATGA
>CAYRML010000048.1:0-10839 GCA_964425485.1 uncultured Peptococcaceae bacterium
CAATCCCCCTGATTGGCATCACGCCGGCTCAAAAAAGAGCTTAAAAGGCAGCGGCCGGAATAGGAAACGCAAATGGCGCCATGGATAAAAATCTCTGTTTCCAGATTGCTCTCGGCCCTGATTTCGGCTGCTTCAGACAAAGATAATTCTCTGGCCAGGATCATGCGCTTTGCTCCTTGCTTCAGCCAAAAATCGGCAGTACGCCAATTGGTGTTGTTGGCTTGGGTGCTGATATGAATAGGTATCTGCGGTGCCAGCTCCTTAGCCAGGGAAAAAACGCCCGGATCAGAAATGATCAAGGCGTCAGGTGTCAGCAAAGATATTTGATGCAGATAATCTGCCAGAGCCTCTAAATCACGATTATGAGCAAAAATGTTGATGGTCAGATAAACTTTTTTATCTTGTTGATGAACCAAATCCACGGCCCTTTTCAGTTCTTCCAGCGTAAAGTTGCCCGCCTGGGCGCGCAAAGAGAAATTTTTACCGCCCAGATACACGGCATCGGCGCCATATTTCAAAGCGAATGTCAACTTTTCCATATCACCTGCCGGAGCCAAAAGTTCCGGCTTTCTATCCCACATAAGCTGTCTCCTTTGATTTTATTGCAAGTACTTAGCTTTGGCCGCATTATGTTCGGCCAAGGTTTTACTGAAATAATGTGATTTGTCCGGCTTGGCCACAAAATAGAGATAATCCGTATCTTCTGGATAAAGCGCAGCCTTAATGGAAGAAAGTCCGGGTGATGCAATCGGCCCCGGCGGCAAACCGGTATTTTTATATGTATTATATGGCGATTCTATGGCTAGATCGGAATAAAGCAGATGCTCCTTCGGTTCACCCAGCAAATATTGTATGCTTGCGCAAGATTGTAAAGGCATATTAAGCCCCAAGCGATTGTAAAATACGCCGGCAATAGTGGGCCTATCCGCTTCGATCACGGCCTCTTTTTCCACCAGGGATGCCATAGTTATAAGCTCCGATGTAGAAAGATTCATTGCCGCTGTTTTTTGAGCATATTCTTCCGTCCAGATGCTATCAAATTGCACCAACAGCATGTCCACTATATCTTCAACCGTGGCATTTTCGCCGACAAAATAAGTTTCCGGGAATAAAAATCCCTCCAGGCGGTTTTCCGTACCGGCCGGCGGCAAATATTCATATGGAAAATCCCCGATCTGAGCATAATTCAAGAAATCTTCAACCGTTATATGGCATGATGCGGCGAATTTTTCCGCCGTTTCCTGCATGGTCAACCCTTCCGGTATAGTCACTTTGATATCGCTAAGATTATTGTTGGATAACAGCTGCTGGCAAACATCGGCCAAAGTAATGCGCCCGGAAAATTCATATTTGCCTGTGCGCAATTTATTGGCTAGGCCTTCTTTTTTTACATAGGCTTTGAAGCCGGTGGTATTTTTAATGACCCCAGCCTCCTTAAGTGTATCAGCGATAGAGCTGGTGCTGGCGCCTTCTTCTATGGTAACGATAACAGCTTCATCCAAGGTCACAGGACCAGTCATAGATTGATAGGCAGCAAAAATCGCTATCAAAACAACTGCTATAATAATGACCGGGATTAGCCATTTTTTTTTCTGTGTGGTCTTTCGCAAATAACATCCCCCTTTGCCATATTTTATTCAATTATACCATAAATAATAAAAATAGAATAGCATTACAAGTAGATGATCCAGTGTATTTATAATAGGTATTGATTTGTATAAATATGCATTTCATAATATAAAAAAGCCGACTGTAAAGTCGGCTAATAATTTCTTCATCAAAGCTTAATTGTTAAAATCTTCTTCTTCTTCCTCGATTATTTCATCATAGACCTCGGCAACTTTGTTCCATTCTTCATCGCTTTCCACATCAAAAAGGACTTCTTCTCCATTTTCATCCTGCCCAAATTTCATTATAATAGCCTCATTACTGTTGGCATACGCTTCATCCATAGGCAGAAGAACGGCGTATTTTTCATCTTCAAAATCCAAAATCGCTTCTACCTCAAATTCATGTTCCTTGCCCTCTTCATCGATCAAAGTAATCAGTTCGTTCATGAGTAACACCTCATTTAAATTATTCTTAACCTAATGATAACTTTATCTATTATATATATAACTTATAAGTATGTCAATTTAGTGCAAAAATATTAGTTTAATATGAATAGTCTAACAATTCTTTTAAAATGTCTTTCAGCGTGACAAAGAGTCCAAATAGCCTTGCAAGATATAAGCAGCCGCCATTTTATCGATAACTTTTTTGCGTTTGGAGCGGGAAACATCCCCTTGCAGCAAAATTTTCTCCATGGCCACAGTGGATAAGCGCTCATCCTGATAAATAATTTTTGCCTGGCTTCTTTCCCGCAAAAGCTCCCCTATTTCTTCCGCCCTTTGAGCGGATGGACCTTTGCTGCCATTCATGTTAAGCGGCAGGCCGACAACGATTTCAGTCACTTCATACTCTTTTATGAGCAGCAGCAGATGTTCAAGATCAGCCTCCATATTTTTTCTCCGCCAGGTTTCAATCCCCTGCGCTGTCCAGCCCAAAGGGTCGCTGAGGGCCACGCCTATGGTTTTTTCACCCACGTCCAATCCCAATACTCTCATATTATCTCCTTTTTAAGCAAAAGATAAACAAAAATTCTCGCAAGCTGGTATGCAATAGCCACAAAAGATACATTTATCTTTATGCCAATGTGCCTGAAAATCAATGATTGATAAAGCCCCCTGCGGGCAGGCCGTAACACATTTGCCGCAGCCATGACAGGCGTCAAACTTTTCTACCACCAGATTTCTCTCAATCAGGCGCAGATTCTTTGCTTCCGGGGCCTCCTCCCCTTGCAGCCAGGCCACATTAGTCGCAACTTCAGCCTCATCCTTCATACCGATGGCAACGGCATGGAGATATGGCCTTGTAAATGCCCATTCCAGCATCTCTTTAGTATTTTTCATCAATGATCCGCCGCCGATAGCCTTCATACCATACAGGCCCTTACCATTAGCATAGGCCAGTTCAATGGCCTCTATCATTTCGGCCAAAGTGCCGCAGCGAATACCGACGCCCATTTTATTAATCATTGGATGGATGACCTCAATTTCCGGCATTTGTGCCGCCAAATGTACGGCCGGCACATCATGGGCAGAGATACCTACAGCCCCTATTAAACCTTTGGCTTTTGCCTGATGCAAGTATTCTAGAAGCGGCAGATTATCCCTGATGGCCTGTGCAGAGCGTTGCTCATGTAGCATAAATATTTCTATACGGTCACGATCTAGCTCGATACGGGCATTTTCCACCGACTTTTTTATGCCCTCAACGGTCGTGGCATAAGATTTACTGCAAATAATCACATCTTGCTGCCAACCCTTAAGGGCCTCATGCAAATAGGGATAAGTCTGATAATATTCCGCTGTATCAAAAAAATTGATGCCTTTGGCCAGCGCGGCTTTTATAACCTTAGCTCCATCTTTTACCGGCATATCGGCGCATAAAGGCCCTATAGTCAAAACACCGAAGCAAATGCGGGAGACCACAAAAGGTGTGTGGCCCAGTCGGATATATTGCAACAATATAACCCCCTTAAAGTTAAAATAATAAAAGGGCAATCAGCCCTTTTATTATCAATCTATGTCTTTAACATAATAGGCAACCAGCGCTTCTATCAAATCGTCCCTTTCCACCCGCCGGATCAGGCTCCTGGCCTGCTTATGACTGGTGATATAGGCCGGATCTCCTGATATCAGATATCCTACCAGCTGATTGATAGGATTATATCCTTTTTCCCTCAGGGCCGAATAAACGGCCAAAAGTATATCCTCAGGATTAAATTCGTCCTCTTTGCGCAATTTGAAATTCATGGTTTCTTCCCATGAATTATCATAAGAATTTTTATCGTCTACCAAAGGAGTGCCCTCCCTATTTCATTTGATAAGCTATTAATTCGCCTCTAAAGGCTTATTTCCTGTTATTTCAAGATAATTTCCCGGCAATAATCTTATTGGCTTTAAGGATAGCCTCTTTGATTTTGGTCGGATCTTTGCCGCCGGCTTGCGCCATATCCTTTTTGCCACCGCCGCTGCCGCCGCAGACAGCAGCCACTTCTTTAACGATATCACCAGCAAAGATGCCCTTTACCTGGCCGGCATCAGAAACAGCAGCAGTGATGAACACCTTAACTCCATCTGTGGCGGCCAGAATAATGACATCCACTCCCTTGTTGCGCAAAAAGTCGATGGCCGTGCGCAAGGTTGGCATATCCTGGACGGCATCCGCTTGAGCTATGAGAACTTGCAGGCCGTTTATTTCAGTTGCTGCTTGTAGCATATCGGCCATAGATTTTTGGGCTTTTTGTTCTTTGGCCTGTTCCATAGCCTTAGTTAATTTATGATTTTCTTCAACGATTTTGCTAACTCTTTTTTCTGCTTCCGAGATCTGAGTTTTCAAAATATCGGCAATTTTGGCCAGACGTTTTTCCTGCTCTTTATAGTAAGAAACTGCTTCTTTGCCAGTCAGAGCCTCTATCCTTCTAAGTCCGGCAGCCACGCCGGATTCAGAAATAATTTTGATAAGACCGATTTGGCCGGTACGTTGGCAATGAGTACCGCCACAGAATTCCTGGCTATAATCACCTATTTTCACAACCCTGACTATATCGCCGTATTTATCACCGAAAAAGGCTAAAGCACCAAGTTGTTTAGCTTCTTCAATGGGCATTTGTGTGCATTCTATCGGTAAATTGGCAAATATTTTTTCATTGACTTCCGTTTCGATTTTTTCCAGCTCTTCCGAGGTTACGGGATTAAAATGAGAAAAGTCAAAACGCAGCCTTTTATCATCCACTGCGGAACCCGATTGCTGCACATGATCACCTAACTGCTGCCGCAAAGCCTGATGCAGTAAGTGCGTGGCCGAGTGGTTGGCCGTTACGGCATTTCTGAATTTGGAGTCAACTTCCGCCCTAACGGCTTTTCCGGTTTCAACCGAACCTTTTAAGACTAAGAATTTTTGTACCATCACACCACCGGCCAGTTTCTTGCTGTCCATGATTTCAAGATAAGCATCACCGGCCTGTACCTGGCCTATATCGCCGATTTGCCCACCGCTTTCGGCATAAAATGGATTTTCGGATAAGACCAACCAACCCCTGTCATCCTTTTTTGCTTCTTGGACTATTTGATTTCCAATGATGATGGCCTTTATTGTGGTATCGGCATTTATAGTTTCGTAGCCAACGAATTTATTGGCGGGCATAGACACTAATAAAGCTGCTAGCTCATTGATTTCATCATCCAAATTTTCTTCCATGCGGGCCTGGCGCGCTTTGGCTCTTTGTTCATCCATGGCTTTTTCAAAGCCGGCTTCATCAACTGTCAGGCTGTTTTCTTCGGCCATATCTTTGGTCAGATCTACAGGGAAACCAAAAGTATCATAAAGAGTAAAGGCATCCTTGCCGGATATGACTTTCTCCCCTTTTGCCTTGGTTTTGGCTATGATATCCTCGGCCAAGGCCAGGCCTTCGTTTAATGTAAGCAAAAATCTTTCTTCTTCGATTTTTATCATTTTGCTGATGATATCTTTTTTTTCTATGACGATGGGATAAGCATCGCCCAAAGAGAGGCAGACATCATCCACCATTTTATAAAGAAAAGGCTCGTTAAGACCCAAGATTTTACCGAAGCGCACGGCTCTGCGCAAAATACGCCGCAGAACATAACCCCTACCCTCATTGGAAGGAATAACGCCATCAGCAATCAAAAAGGAGCAGCTGCGAGCATGGTCTGCCACAACACGAAAAGGAAATCCTGCCTCGCCTTTATCATAGCTTTTGCCACAAAGCTGGCTAAGTTTATTGATCAAGCCTTTTAAAAGATCCGTATCATAATTACTATCTACCTGCTGCATAACCGAGGCCACGCGTTCAAGCCCCATACCGGTATCTATGCTTGGTGTGGGCAAAGGCAAGAGCATTCCGTCTTCCTGACGGTCAAATTGCATAAAGACCAGATTCCAGATTTCCATATATCTGTCGCAGTCGCAGTGGCCGATGCCGCAAACAGGCGCATCACAAGTATATTGCGGTCCACGGTCTATGAAAAGTTCGCTGCAAGGACCGCAAGGGCCAGTCGGGCCCATGGCCCAAAAATTATCTTTTTCACCGATACGCAGTATCTGCTGCGGATTGATATCGGTTTCATTTTTCCACAGAGCAAAGGCTTCGTCATCTTTTTCATATACGGTGGCATAGAGCTTGTCCTTGGGTAATTCCAGAACATTGGTGATAAAATCCCAGCAAAAAAGGATAGCATCTTTTTTGAAATAATCACCAAAGGAAAAATTACCCATCATTTCAAAAAAAGTATGGTGTCTGGCGGTGCGTCCGACCGTATCCAAGTCATTATGTTTGCCGCCGGCACGAACGCAGCGCTGTGCCGTCACAGCACGAGTATAATCACGTTTTTCCAGGCCTAGAAAAATGTTTTTGAACTGTACCATACCGGCATTGGTAAAGAGCAATGTCTGGTCATCATAAGGCACCAGCGAGGAACTTGGCACATGCGTATGACCTTTGCCCACAAAATAATCGATAAATTTTTCTCGGATTTCTTTACCGCTTAATCTTTCCATAGAAGCCACCCTTTTTATTTAGCATATTTTCATATTTTGTATTATATTTTTATATTCTATCACTTTTTCTTGTTCTTGCCTATGATTTTTTTATTATTTCGTCAACAACGACACTATTCAGCTCTTTTTCCCCTATTCCCGTCTGAGTTTCCAGCACGGTTTCCTGGTTTTTGTCTTTAAAAGCTACTAATTTGCTATGGATAACTGATAAGATCAATTTCAAGGCGGCGGCTACCGGCACGGAGAATACCATGCCCAAGATGCCAAACCAATGCCCACCGACCAAAACCACGAAAATGACGGTTAAAGGATGCAAACCGGTACGGAATCCGATAATTTTAGGGGTCAAAACAAAGTTTTCAAATTGCTGTATTGCTCCCAACACGATCAATACATAAATAGCCAGCGTGGGGCTATCTACTAAGGCAAAAGCCATGGATATGAGTATGCCCAAAAAAGGGCCAAAATAAGGGATCAAATCGGCAATAATCATGATTATGCCCAAAACCATGGCATATTCCACACCTAAAATAGCCAAAGCCACACCTGACATAACACCTACGATTACCGCGACGAATAAATAACCATATATAAATTGATGCAAAATATGATCGACATCACCGGCTATGCGCAATATTTCCGGCCTCTGTTTAGGCGGCAAAAAAGCAATGATTCTCTTTTTGATGGGATCTTTATCTCTCAGCATATAATAGCTGAGTATGGGTGCAAACAGAAAAGTAATAATATAAGAAAAAGATTGTTTTATATTTTCAACTATCTCATTCATCATATTGTTGATATAAGCAGTCACTTTATCGCTCAAACTGCCGGCGGAACCCAGAAGATCCTGTGCAAAAGGCATTGACTCACCGCCGGCCATATTGTCTCCTAAAAAGCTTTGCCCTTGTTCAATAAATTGCGGTATAGCGGCCAGAAACGTATCTACTTCTCCCAAAATATTGGGCAGCATAAAAGCTAAAAGGCAATAAACCCCTAAAAAGATATAAAGATAAATGATGGCCACGGCGGCGCCGACAGGCACATTTTTTTTGCCGAGAGCCGTGACGGCGGGATTGATAATATAAGAAAGGAGTATGGCGACTAAAAATGGCAAAACTGCTATACGTGCAGACCAGCCCAATAGAATCAGCACCAGGCAAAAGAGTGCTATACATATGTTAATAATGATAATCTTTTTTCTGTTATGTTTTTTATGGGCGGCCAAAGTACTTTCTCCTTTTATAATCATTTTATGTATAAAGGGCTCCTATGGGAGCCCTTGCTCACTCAACGCATTCTATGGGCCAATTCTTCCCCGAAAGCACTTATGATTTGGCCAGCATACCTAGCTGTAGAGCAGGTAATCCTAGCCGCCTTTCTTTTAGCACGACGCATTTTCATCTGAGATTTGCTATTATGCATCATTCCAGCCGTAAAAGCGCCCATGACACCACCCAAAATCATCCAACGATACCAACTGTTACTCATGGATCAAGTCACCTCCGCTCATAATTAATAGTTTAGTTTTAATAATTCGGGCCTTATTATCTTGCCAAAATTTTTAGGGAGGCATACAGAACAGAATTTTTCTCTTCAACCTTATTTTGTTAAAAAACAGCTGATATCAGCTCATTTGTCCATCTTCAAAAGTACTTTCCACAAAATTATGACCTTGTTGAGACACATTTTGCCAGGGGATAAAATCGCGCCGCTGATGCAAATCACCCACCAAACCGGCAGATATTTCTAAACCTGCCACTATACCATTTTTTATCAGCACATCAGACACGGTGCCCTTATCTTCCCCTTTTTTGCTTAACAATTTACTGCCCACCCAATCCTTCTGATGCAGTGTTATGCTGTCTTTAGCCAAGCGTTTGACATGGCTTTTATTAGGCACGAACACACCTTTTTTACTGAGTATTTTGATATGAGCCATTTTTACCGAATAAGTTTTTTGCCATATGCCTTGGCCGGTAATCACTAAGCCTTCTACTTCTCCGCTTTTATCGTTTATAAGCAAATCTTGCACCCGGCCCACTTCTTCTTTTTTCATGCCGGCAAATACAGGTAATCCTCTAATTTCTCTGCCTTTTAGCAAAATATCACCCGATTTCTTTTTTATTTATTATTGCCGAAAAGACAAAAAAAAATTGCTCTTAAATTTAAGAGCAATTAAAATAATTTTTAACATAAACAGCCGCCACCGATCACAAGATCTTGTTGGTAAAAAACGGCCGATTGGCCGGGCGCTATAGATTTTTGTTTTTCAGCAAAACATATTTTTGTCAGATTGCCTTTTGGCTCTATAAGCGCATCTACAGGTGGTGATTTATACCGTACTTTTACCTGCACCTGCAGAGGCGTTGTTAATGTATCAAAAGGCAGAAAATTATTATTGCAGGTGAAAGCCTCTTTTTTATACAAGTCTTTTTCCTGTCCGATGATGACAGTATTATGCTCGTTATCCAAAGCCACCACATAACATGGATAGCCTAAAGCCAGGCCCAGTCCTTTACGTTGGCCAACGGTATAATAAGGCAATCCTTGATGTTGTCCGATAATATTGCCCTCGACATCCAGCATCTTTCCCGGCCTTGGTTGATGCAGACAATGCTGCCGGTAAAAGTCTTTATAATCGCCTTGCGGTATGAAGCAAATATCCTGGCTGTCAGATTTTTCGGCCACTTTTAATTTTAAGTCAGAGGCGATTTGTCTTATTTCTCTTTTTTCATATGCACCCAAGGGAAAAAGAGTTCTGGCCAGAGCTTTTTGCGATAAAACATAAAGAAAATAGGACTGGTCTTTAGCCTCGGATGCTGCTTTTTTCAGCAGATAACGCCCGTTTTGTTCTATTTTTTGCACATAATGGCCGGTCGCCATGAAATCATAGCACAGCTGATCTAACAGCGGCCAAAAAGCAGAAAATTTAAGCTTTTTATTACAGATCACACAAGGGTTGGGGGTTTTCCCCCTGTCATACTGATGCAAAAAATCGCTGATCACATAATTGGCAAAATCCTGGCGTAAATCCAGAATATAATGCTTTATACCCAGCTCTCCTGCTGATTGTGCAGCAGCTTGGCCAGCATTGCCGAAGCCGATATCCATAGTAACGCCGGCCACCTCAAACCCTTGCTGCAAAAGTAAGGCCGCGGCAACTGTGGAATCAACTCCGCCGCTCATAGCCACAAGAACCTTTTTATTCATCATTTTTTTCTCCATAATAAAAATAAGCGCGTATCTCACAATACGCGCTTTCCTAGTCATGCTTAAGCTTGGGGGTGCTTGCTTTCATAATCCTCGATAGCTGCGCGCAAAGCATCGGCTGCCAATACGGAGCAATGGACCTTTTCCGGCGGAAGACCGCCCAATTCTTCTACAACCTGCTCATTGGTAAGCTTTTTGGCTTCTGCCAAGGTCTTACCTTTGGCCATTTCCGTCAACATACTGCTGGATGCAATAGCAGCTGCGCAACCAAAAGTTTTGAATCTGATATCTTTAATAATGCCGTCTTCCACATCAAGATAGATAAAGGTGGTGTCTCCGCAGCTGGGGCTTTGAACTTGGCCCACGGCATCTTTTTTTATATCTTCACCGACATTGCGAGGATTGTTAAAATGGTCTAAAACCTTTTCTGTGTACATGACGATACTCCTTCCACAACCATAGATTTATACAGGGATATTATCACTTGCCGACATATTTGTCAAGCATCAGATTATTTCTTGTCTTTTTGGCGCAAAGTCTCCAGATATGTTTTTAGCTTCTCCTCTTCTCCACGCTCATTGGGGTGGTAGTAAACAGCATCTTTAATGGCATCGGGCAGATACTGCTGATCCACAAAAGCGTCGGCATAATCATGAGCATATTTATAGCCTTTGCCGTGTCCAAAATTTTTAGCGCCGGCATAATTGGCGTCTTTTAGGTGCTTAGGCACTTCTGCCATTACTCCTTTATCCAGATCAGCTAAGGCCCGTTCTATGGCCATATAAGCGGAATTTGATTTGGGGGCGCAGGCCATATAAATTGTGGCTTCCGCCAGCGGGATTCGGGCTTCCGGCCAACCGACAAATTTGGCGATATCAGCAGCCGCCATAGCCACGGATAAAGCCTGCGGATCTGCCAGTCCTACATCCTCGGCCGCCAATATAAGAATACGCCGGGCAATAAATTCCGGTTTTTCCCCTGCCCGTATCATGCGTGCCAGATAAT
>CAYRML010000049.1:0-10411 GCA_964425485.1 uncultured Peptococcaceae bacterium
GCCCCATCAGTCAGTTGCAAAAAGAAAGCCAGGCTCTGCCCAAGCCGGAGTATCTTTTGTCCGTTATTGGGCTGACCATGGATAGAGAAAAGCTTTATCACCGTATAGAACAAAGGGTCGATATGATGATGAAAATGGGGCTAAAGGAGGAAGTTAGCTCATTGTTGGCCGCAGGCTATGATCCTGATTGCCAAGCTATGCAGGGCCTGGGTTATAGGCAGATAGCTCGCTTGCTGTTGAGGCAAACTGATGAAAAAACAGCCGTATCTGATTTAAAACGGGATACCCGTCATTTCGCCAAGAGGCAGTTTACCTGGTTCAGGCGGGATGAACGGATAAAGTGGTTTGATATTGATGATTATCGGGACATGACAAGTATTGCAAAGGATGTGATCTGCGAGATAAGGAGGGTGATAGGGGAGGATTAATAATGAAACCCTCAAGCCTGCAGGATTTTTATCTCAATGAAATTCGTAAACAGGATATCTCGGCTACATTTTTTTTGGTAAATGGATTTCAGTTAAAAGGAACAGTATTGGCTTTTGATGCTTATACGGTGGTCTTGATGTCTGGCAATGCCCAACAAATGATATATAAACATGCCATCAGCACCATTATGCCGACAAAAGCCATAGATATTCGTCTCTTGGATTCATCCGACCAGTCATAAAAAAGAAACAGAGCAATGCTCTGTTTCTTTTTTGGCCTTGCACCCACTGCCTTAGCAGCCAATATAATGTATAAGCGCAATATAGGGATAGGGAGGAAGCCTAACATGAAAGTAAATATCACGACAACTTCGGCCGGCATAAAGAAAAAGAGCAACCAACTGCCGCAACCGGTAATTGATGAACGGGAGATATTATCCCTTAAAAGCAAAAATACCAGCACCTATCCAAATGGGAATTTGCGAGCCATTTTTACTGAACTAAATGAATTAATAGGTTTGCAAGAGGTCAAAAGCATGATTTATGAGGTTCATGCTTTTATGGAAATACAAAAGCGCAGAGCCAGCATCGCGCTGCCCAATCAGCCGACAGTGCTCCATGCTATCTTCAAAGGCAATCCCGGCAGTGGCAAAACTACGGTGGCCCGGCTGTTAGCAAAACTATATAAAGAAATGGGGGTTCTTTCCAAAGGCCATCTGTTGGAGATAGAAAGGGCGGATCTTGTGGGCGAATATATCGGTCATACTGCCTTAAAGACCAAAGAGCAGGTCAAAAAAGCCTTGGGTGGCGTCATGTTCATCGACGAAGCTTATTCTCTTTGCCGTGGCGGAGAAAAAGATTTTGGCCGCGAAGCCATAGACACGCTGGTCAAAGCTATGGAGGATAATCGCAATGATTTTGTGCTGGTTTTGGCCGGCTATAATAAAGAAATGGATGATTTTTTGGAAAGCAATCCCGGCTTAATTTCCCGCTTTCCTTTGCATATAGATTTTCCCGATTATTCTCTGTCTGAGCTTTTATGTATTGCCAAGCTGATGTATGATAAACGCCAGTATCAGCCCAGCACGGAAGGTTGGCGGGAATTGGAAAAAAATCTGCGCCGCTCTCTTTTGCTGACTGATCAAAACAAGGCCAATGCCCGTGGTGTGCGCAATATCATAGAAGCTTCTTTGCGAGCGCAGGCCGTTCGACTGATCGAGAACAAATCTTTAGATGAACTACACCATGATGATTTAAAAAATATATCAGCTGATGATATTAAAGCAGCCATAGAAAAGACCTCTCACCGGAAAAATGATAAAAAAATGACTGTAAACGCTGTCTGTTAATATAATCGATAATCGCACCAGAGGCAGGAATGCCACCCCCTTCTGTGGTATTTATATATGAAATTCCATAACAATAGGGGGTAGTCAAAATCGATATTGATATAGAAAAAGCAACCGCGACCGCTTTGGGGGCAGTGGAAAAATATCGTCCGCTGGCGGAAAAAATAGCAAAAACCAATTTTATCCGTGTGTTGGATGCCTTTCGAGAAGCCAGAATAAGCTCCTATCATTTCAATCATAGCAGTGGTTATGGCTATAATGATGATGGCAGGGATAAATTGGAGGAGCTATATGCCCTGATTTTTGGCACAGAGTCCGCTTTGGTTCGTCAACAAATTGTTTCCGGCACCCATGCCATCTATTTGGCTTTATCAGGCAATCTTCTACCCGGTGACGAGCTGTTGACTCTGGGCTTGCCCTATGACACGCTGCAAAAAGCCATCGGTGTCAACGATTGCGGCCCTTGTACCCTAAAAGAACAGGGCATAGACATACGCTCCATAGATATTGATTTTGCTGATCCGGAACCAAATAAAATAATCGGGGCAATCAGCCCCAAAACAAAAATACTCAGTATCCAGCGCTCGCGCGGCTATGCTTGGCGCAATACTTTATCCGTTGAGCAAATAACCGACATTTGCCATGCGGCCAAATCCAAAAAGCCTGATATCATCGTCTTTGTCGATAATTGCTATGGTGAAATGGTCGAGGAGACGGAGCCCAGCCATCATGGTATTGATCTTATGGCCGGCTCTTTGATAAAAAACCTCGGTGCAGGTTTGGCACCAGGCGGCGGCTATATAGTTGGCAAAGCTGACCTCATAGAAAGGGCTGCATATAAATTGACTGTGCCCGGTGCTGGCAGGGAAGTAGGGCCCAGCCTCACTGATAATCGCCTCTATTATCAATGTTTGTTCATGGCGCCGCAAATCATAAAAGAGGCCATATTGGGTGCCGTTTTCAGCAGCGCTTTGCTTAGTGAGATGGGTTTTGATGTGAATCCTGGTCCGGCAGAAATAAGGCATGATATCATTCAAGCTATCAAAATCGGAGAGCCTGGCAAACTGATCGCTTTTTGCCAGGGCATCCAGAAATATTCACCAATAGATTCCTTTGCTGTGCCGGAACCTTGGCCGATGCCTGGCTATGATAATGATGTTATCATGGCGGCCGGAGCATTTGTTCAGGGATGCACCATAGAATTATCGGCCGATGCACCCATAAGGGAACCTTATATACTGTATTTGCAGGGTGGTTTGAATCAGCATCATTTGCAATATGCTCTGCTGCACACGATCAAAGATATGCAAGAAGAATGTTTGATATAAAAAAAAGAACTTGCTCTTTTGAGGGTAGGGTGATCCAATCAGATATTCTATGTTATCTGAGCATCTCCTACAGCCTTACTATTGTAGGACCGGCATTCCTTGTAGGAACTCTCTTCCTTTTGAACTGGAGGCGCAAGAGACAGCGATATTGAAAGTATTAAAAGGGGGATAAAAATCATGAAAATACAGCTTTATTCAAAAACAAGAGCAGGAAAATGGACAGCGATCTTAACACTACTTTTTATCGCATTAATGGTAGTAAAATTATCTGCTTTATCCATGATGATCAGACTTCCTCTGCCTACTCCGTTCCTTGCGATTATAGGAGTTATTGGTTTTTTACTTGGGATTCTATCTATTGTGAAAAATAAAGACAAATCTTTAATGACAATGCTTTCTATACTGATTGGCTTGCTGATTATCTTTTGGGCTGTAGCTGAAATAGCATTTTCGCATTAATAGAATATATAATGGTGTCGCAACATAAGTTAAAAGAAAGACTGCACTAAAGATTTTATCTTTTCGGTGCAGTCTTTACTTTCGGGCCTCCGCTTGAAGGGAGTTGGTCAAAAATTTACTTGCTTTCGTAAATCCCTAGGTTGAACTCCCTTTATAGCAAGTTCTTTTTTTATATTTATAAATGACGGTAAAGAGCGATGACCCTGCCAAGAATATCAGCATGAGGCACGATTATCGGCGCCATGGAGCTGTTTTCCGGCTGCAAGCGTATATGATCCTTACCTTTATAAAATGTCTTTACCGTGGCTTCATCATCGATCAAAGCTACTACTATCTGCCCGTTTTGGGCATAAGGTGTTTTTTCAACTATCAGAAGATCTCCATCAAAAATACCTGCCTCGATCATGCTCTCGCCAGAAACCCGCAAAATAAAAAGCTGATTATTAGACTGGACAAAATCAAATGGCAGTGTTAAGGTGTCTTCTATATTCTCGTCTGCAAAAATTGGCAGACCGGCGCTGACACGGCCAACGATTGGAATATCCACCATTTCTCTTTCCGAAGATTGTTGAAAGAATGGTATGTTATAATTGGGGGTGGTGTCGGCAATCACTTCCATAGCTCTTGGTTTAGTTTTATCTCGACGTATATATCCCTTTTCCTCCAACTTAGCCAAATGGCTGTGAACGGTAGAAGGGGAGGAAAGGCCAAGAGCCTTACTGATTTCCCGTACTGTTGGCGGATAACCTTTCTCCTGTATTTCCTTTTTTATAAAATCCAGAATTTGTCCCTGGCGAGTACTCAAATCGATATAATCCATAGTATTTACCTCCTATGAAAAAGGTTAGTTCAATAATATTATATCATAGAATTCAATAAAAGCAAACATTTGTTCGATATGGTATTGACTTTCGACAAATTTCTGCTATACTAAAAATAGAACATACGTTCTATTCATTGAGGTTATGGGGGTAAAAGCAATGGAAAGTATTTATGAACAAAGCTATAAAAGAACATACATTCGAAAAAGAGAAATCCAACGGAGAAAATTATTGCATCAACGGATTTTTGTGGCTGCAATCGTTGTAATTATAGCAATTGTTATAGCATGTTTATCATTTTCGGACCCAGCGGCTGCGTATAAAGAGAATAATCAAACCCAGATGCAGTCAATAATCATAGAAAAAGGCGATACGCTTTGGTCGGTAGCCAAGGTATACTATCCTAAATATGAGGGTGATATAAGGCAATTGATATATGAGATAAAAAAAATAAATGATATGGAGACATCGGCAATCTATGATGGTCAAATCTTATATTTACCAAATGATATTTATTGGTAATGATAATCTATTATATATACGGTCTAAAGATTTGGCCGAATCTTAGTCCATTACAGCTTCCGATAATGTAAGTTATGTAAACTAAATGCTTAATAATGTTACATAAACGCAACAATTATAGTACATCTATTTAGAATTAAAACAAAAAGCAGCCTAAGCGCCGCTTTTTGTTATTTCTCCGTATAGTGTCCATGTTTTTGCTGCTGTTATTTTCATATCTATAATATCCCCAGGCTTGATGGCTTCATCTTTAGGCATAGAGCATAAGACTATCTTATTGCAGTCGGTGCGCCCGCTGAGTGTATTATCATTATTTTTGCTTGTTCCCTCGATCATAATCGGCATTGTTGTACCGACAAGCTTTTGATTTTGGTAAAGGCTGATCGGGTTTTGTCTGTCCATAAGCCTCTGTAAGCGTGATTTTTTTTCGGCTGCTGAAACTTGTCCAGTCATTTTTGCAGCTGGTGTGCCACTTCGAACGGAATAAATAAAAGTATAAGCTGCATCTAAGCGTAATTGGGACAAAAAATCCAATGTTTCGGTAAAATTCGCTTCTGTTTCTCCCGGAAAGCCCACTATCAGGTCAGTAGTTATACTACAGGAGGGGAAAGTTGCCCTTATCTCCTCTATTAGATGCAGATAATCGTCGCACTTATATCCCCTATTCATCGAATCTAATATTTTGTCGCAACCTGATTGCAGCGGCAAATGAAAATGACGACAAACTTTTTCAGACCGAGCGATAGCATCCAGCAGGCGACTATTGAAATCCCGCGGATGGGATGTCATATAACGGATACGCTCTATCCCCTCTATTTTATTGATTTCCTGTAAGATTGCAGCAAAATCCCAATCTTCAGACAGATCGTTTCCATAAGAATTGACATTTTGCCCTAACAATTGAATCTCTTTTGCTCCATTTTGCACTGCCTGATGAACATCATGCAGTACCAGCTCGGGAGCGCGGCTCCTTTCTCTGCCGCGTACATATGGGACTATGCAATAGGAACAAAAATTATTGCAGCCATATATAATGCTTATCTGAGCGCGGTATTTTTCTTCTTGCTGTGGTATATCGCACATTTCTGCATGTACCTTAGAGAGGTCGCCAAGATCATATCTTTCCTCAACATCAATGATTTTTTTGCCGAATGCCAAATACTCTTCTATATAAACCGGCAATTTAGCTAAAGAAAAAGTTCCCAAAAGTATACCTACATGGTTGTAAGATTTTGTCAGCTTTTCCACTGTGCCCTCTTTTTGCACCATACAACCGCAAGCAACTATAATTGCCTGTTTATGATGTTTGAGATTGCCCAAAAAACCCATAATCTTGTTTTCCGCACTTTGCCGTACGCAACAGGTGTTGACTATGATTATTTGCGCATCATTAATATTTTCTGTCTTATGATGGCCGGATTGCTGCAAAATACCAGATATCAATACAGAATCGCTATCATTCATCTGACAGCCGAAGGTTTCTATATAATATTTCATTGATTTTCTTCCCCAATACGAAAATCTATAATTTGCAACTGAAGATTTTCTTTCCCATTATATGTATTTATACCCATTGTATAAACAAAATCCAGTCTTATACCATTTGTATTCCCTCGCAAAAGACCTTGCCATTTTTCCTCACCGAAATAAGTTGTGATGAGCTCTTGCAGCCGATCCTTGCCATTGAACAATATCAATTCGCTGGTATTATTACGGCCGCTGGTATGGCAGACGAATTTGACTACGTTGGCATCCTTACCAATAATATTGATTTTGCTTACAGACACATTTTTATCAGCAAAATAGGGTGTGGTGTTGCCTTTGCCGTAAGGCTCCAGCAGGCTCAGCATGCGCGCCAAGTCCTTGTTGGTAAAATGCAGAGGTAAATGTTTATCTATACGAATTGTCGGCACCATATCCGCCAGGTCAAGCAGGCATTCGTTATTGAGCTTTTGTTCTAAAAGCGGCAGATACTGCCTTTTTATACTCAAACCGGCAGCCATCGGATGACCGCCAAAATTCAATAAAAAATCACGACAGGAGCATAACGCCTGAAAAATATTATAACCTTCTATAGAGCGGCAAGAACCGCGTAAAATATCATCATCACCGGTGAGGATGATAGTAGGACGATAAAAACACTCTTTTACTTTGCCGGCAATAATGCCTGCTACGCTTTCATGTATCTGGGGGCAATGCAAAACGATCACTTTATTTCCCTGTAAGCCTCTTTCCTTAACTATATTAATGGCCATAGCCGTGCCGTCATTTGTGATATTTTTGCGGCTGGTATTCAGCTGCAGCAAATGGGATGCTAAATTATCAGCATTATTTACATCTTCGGCCAAGAATAATTCCACAGCCAAGCTGGCCATTTCCAACCGTCCGGAGGCATTGATGCAAGGGCCGATGATAAAGCCGACATGATAGACACTGATAGTTTTATCCTGTAAATTATTTAATTTTAAGAGAGCCCGCAATCCGAAATTAGCAGATTTGTTGATGAGCGGCAAGCCGGTTTTGACCAGATAACGATTATCTCCTTTGATATCCATCAGATCGCAGACAGTGGCAATAGCGGCAAAGGGCAGTAATTCCTGACCTAAAGACCACCAATCAAGCAGGCTGCGTTCATATATGGCTTGCGAAAACCGATAACAGATGCCGGCAGCGCAATATTGCTTAAAGGGATAAGGGCAATCCGCCTGCTTAGGATCTACGATAGCAGCGGCGGCAGGAAGTATGTCCTTCTTGTTAAGCTCATTACAAAGCACATCATGATGATCTAGCACTACGACTTGAATGCCTAAGGAATTGGCGAATTCTATTTGCTCGATAGCAGAAATGCCGGTATCACAGGCCAAAATAATTTGCGCGCCCTGATCATGCAATTGGCTGATAGCCTCAAGATTTAAACCATAACCTTCAGTTTCTCGCTGGGGTATATAAAAGTCTATATTTCCACCCAAAGAAGCCAGAGTGCGATAGAGAATAAAAGTGCTCATAATGCCGTCTACATCATAATCACCGAAAATCACCACTTTTTTTTCTTGTTCAATGGCCTTCATAATCAGATCGACAGCCTTATCCATGTCCTTGAATAGGAATGGCGATGGCAAAACAGCATCTTCCGCATATAGAAAGGCATTTATCTCCTGGCTGTCTTTGTATCCCCTGACTGCCAAGATTTGGGCAATGATTTTAGGTATCTGCGGATTGGCATCCATGATTATTTGCGGATCGATAACGGCATGCCTCAGCACCCATTTATTCATCATATCACCTCCTTCGTCCTTGTTAAGAAAAAGCCCTCAGTTATTCAGAGCTGAGGGCTTACTGATGCGATAATCTATTACTTGGCTATTTTGTTTTGCCGGCAGCTGGCTTTTTGGACACATGCGCTTTCTTCTTGCCCTTACCCTTATGTCCACTTTTATTTTTATTGGCTTTTTTATTTGTGACAGAGCCAGAAGCCGTATCAGTTATATCCGGAACAACGTTATCTCCTATTTTATCAGGGCCGGTAGCAGTAGCCGCGATGGGGGCCGCATTAAGCGGTGGGTTTTTCTTTTTACGACCGAATTCGCTGAGTACGCTGCCGGTGATAAATAAAGCTGAAAACAGACCGCCGCAGGTACCAACGACCATGGCCAGGGCGAATACCTTTGTGGTTTCCCCACCAAAGAACATCAGACATAATAAGAGGAAAAGAACAGCTAAAACAGTATTTATGGTACGGGCTCGTGATTGCATGATACTGGTGTTGAGCAAAGTGTCGGTATCAGCATCAGGCATTTTACGCGTATTTTCTCTGATGCGGTCGAAGATGACAATGGTATTATTGATCGAATAACCGACAACAGTCAGAATGGCCGCAATGAATGCCCCTTCCACCTCTAACTGGAAAATTGAGAAGATACTGATGACAATCAAGACATCATTTACCAATGTGATAATAGCCGTTACTCCGTAGCGGAATTTAAAGCGGAAAGCGATATAAACAAGCATAAGAGCTAAGGCTATGACTAAGGCTAAAATCGCGCTGGTTCTTAATTCACTGCCGATAACCGGGCCAATGCTCTCGCTGCGAGTTACGGACAAAGCCCCCAAAGTGCTTTCTAAATCTTCGATCATGGCAGAGCTTTCTTCTTCAGAAAAAGTTTGTGTCCTGATCAAATATTCGGTCTCATCAACGTTTTGAATAGTGGGGACTTGTGATACATGCTCTTCAACAACTTGCCGCACTTCTTCTAAGTCAACCTGTTGTTCAAATTTGATTTGGGTGATATTGCCGCCGGTAAAATCGATACCCAGATTGAATCCTTGCAAACATAGAGAAATAATACCAGGGATGATGATGCATAAGGAAATGATATACCAGATTTTTCTTTTGCCTACAAAATCAAACATATTATCCCCTCCTGCTCTCTGTATCGCCATACAGTTTTCTATTTTGCAAACCCGGCATGGCCGATACCCATCTGATCATAAAACGGGTAAAGATCAAAGCAGTAAACATGCTGGCTAAAATACCTAAAGTAAGAGTCACAGCAAAACCTTGTATGGAACCGGATCCGACTTTAAACAGAACTAAAGCGGCAATCAAGGTTGTAATGTTAGAGTCGAAAATAGTCCAGAAGGCTCTTTTGAAACCAGACGAAATACCAGCATGGAGCGACTTACCGGCTCTTAATTCTTCTTTTATTCGTTCATATATAATAATGTTGGCGTCTACCGCCATGCCTATTGACAGCACAAAGCCGGCTATGCCGGGCAAGGTCAGGGTAGCACCTATACCGATCAGAGCCCAAAGAAGGATCAAGCCATATACGATGAGGGAAATGATGGCCAGAACACCAGGTAAGCGATAATAAGCTATCATAAACGCACAGAGGATAAGCATACCTATGATGATGGCATGGAAACTTTTATCCAAAGAATCTTGACCTAAGGTAGGGCCGACAGTGCGTTTGGACATAATTTCAATATCGACCGGCAGGGCGCCCCCGCGCAGTAATGTGGCCAATTGTGAAGCTTCCTCCAAATTAGCAAAGCCGCCGGAAATAGAAGCATTACCGTCCATAATCGGCTCATCCACCCGGGCTGTTTGGATTATTTCATTATCAAGATAAATGGTGATATATTCATCTACCAAACGAGCAGTGGCGCTGCCGAATTTTTTTGCCCCTTCAGCTGAAAATTTCAAGGAGACAGAGGCTTCGTTTTTTTGTTGATCGATCATGGCAGAGGCATCTTCCAGATCAGCCCCGGTTACAATAACATTGCCATTAGGTTCTTTAAATTCCAATTTGGCGGTGCGTCCTAAAAGAGCAATAGCTTCTTCCGGATCATCAACACCTGCTAATTCAATGATCAGCCGATCACTGCCTTCTCTTTGGAGGACAGGCTCTGTAACACCAAAAGCATCAACTCTTTGACGCATAACTGCCATCAATTTTTCCATATCATCATTGGTGATAGCTTTCCCTTCTTCTGGAACAGCC
>CAYRML010000050.1:0-10319 GCA_964425485.1 uncultured Peptococcaceae bacterium
AAAAGAGTTATAGTCAGCCAATTGGTACGTTCTCCGGGAGTTTATTATCATATCAATTATGATGCCAACGGGGAAAAAATATATGGCTGTACCATTATCCCAAACCGCGGGGCCTGGCTGGAGCTGGAGACAGACTCTGCCGGCAATGTTTATACCCGGGTGGACAGGATGCGCAAAATCCCGGTTACCGTATTGGTTAGGGCCATGGGGTATGCCAGTAATAAGGAAATATTAGAGCTTTTTAATAATCATCCTAGTATAAGGTTGACTTTGGAAAAAGATACTACTCAAAATGTAGAGGAAGCTTTGGTGGAAATTTATAAGCGCCTGCGTCCCGGCGAGCCGCCTGCGGTAGATTCGGCACGCTTGCTTTTGCATGGCTTTTTCTTCGATCCCAAACGGTATGATTTGGGTAATGTGGGTCGTTATAAGATCAATAAAAAGTTGCGGCATGGCATTTTGAAAAGAATTAATGCTGAAGGCAAGGTTTGGAGCGACGAAGTTCAGGATTATATACAAACTGATGAAATGCCTGCACATAATGATTATATACGCTATTTATGTAAGCCTGATATCATCGAAAGCATGCGCTATTTCCTGGAATTGGTGGATGGGCAGCATGAAGCCGATGATATCGACCATCTGGGCAATCGACGCCTGCGTTCGGTAGGCGAATTGTTGCAAAATCAATTCCGCATTGGTCTTTCCCGTATGGAAAGGGTAGTGCGCGAAAGAATGACTATTCAGGATGTGGAAGCGATAACGCCTCAGGTTCTGATCAATATTCGGCCTGTGGTTGCCGCTATTAAAGAATTTTTTGGTTCCAGTCAGCTTTCTCAATTTATGGATCAGACCAATCCGCTGGCGGAATTGACTCATAAACGCCGCCTCTCGGCCTTGGGGCCCGGCGGCTTATCCAGAGAACGCGCCGGGTTCGAGGTGCGCGACGTGCATCACAGTCACTATGGCCGCATGTGCCCAATTGAAACCCCTGAAGGCCCGAATATTGGCCTTATCGGTTCTTTGTCTACCTATGCGCGGATCAATGAATTCGGTTTTATTGAAACCCCTTATCGCCGAGTTGAAGATAGAGTGGTCCTGGATGGGATCGACTATCTTTCTGCGGACGAGGAGGACAAGTATGTAATCGCACAAGCTAGTGAGCCCATAGATGAAAATAGACGTTTTGTTAATGAACGTTTGAATGTTCGCCGTGGACGTGATATCACGGTTGTTTATGCTGATGAGGTTCAATATATAGATGTCAGCCCTAAACAGCTGGTATCTGTAGCCACAGCCTTGATCCCCTTCCTGGAGCATGATGATGCCAACCGGGCCTTGATGGGTGCCAACATGCAGAGACAGGCAGTGCCGCTCTTATGTGCCGAGGCGCCTCTGATTGGCACCGGTATGGAATATAAGGCGGCTATGGACTCCTTTGTGGGAGAAATGGCTTATCATGACGGCGTTATTGAACGTGTTTGCGGTGACGAAATTATTCTGCGCACCGATGAAGGCGAGCTGGAAACTCATAAGCTGCTTAAATTCCGGCGCTCTAATCAAGGCACCTGCTGCAATCAAAAATCTATTGTCATTAAGGGGCAAAAGGTTAAAGCCGGCGATCCTATTGCCGATGGTCCTTCCACCGATATGGGTGAATTGGCTTTGGGGCGCAATGTGCTGATTGCCTTTATGACCTGGGAAGGTTATAACTATGAAGATGCTATCCTGCTCAGCGAGAAGCTGGTAAAGGATGATTATTTTACTTCTATTCATATAGAAGAATATGAATGTGATGCCCGCGATACCAAACTTGGGCCGGAAGAAATCACCCGTGATATTCCCAATGTTGGCGAGGATGTTTTAAAGGACTTGGACGAAGAGGGTATTATTCGCGTCGGCGCCGAAGTGCATCCCGGTGATATTTTAGTAGGCAAGATCACACCCAAAGGGGAGACCGAACTGACGGCCGAAGAAAGATTGCTGCGGGCGATCTTTGGCGAGAAGGCCAGGGAAGTCCGGGATACCTCTTTGCGTGTTCCGCATGGCGAAAACGGCAAGATTGTTGATGTGAAAATTTTTTCCAGGGAAAACGGCGACGAATTGTCGCCTGGCGTCAATAAGCTGGTGCGTATTTATATCGCGCAGAAGCGCAAAATATCCGTGGGAGATAAAATGGCCGGCCGCCATGGTAATAAAGGTGTTGTTTCCCGTATCTTGCCGGAAGAGGATATGCCCTTTTTGCCCGATGGCACCCCCATCGAGATTGTACTGAATCCACTGGGGGTTCCTTCCCGTATGAATATCGGGCAGGTGCTGGAATGTCATCTTGGCTGGGCCGCCAAAAACTTGAGTATTCATATTGCCACGCCTGTTTTTGACGGCGCTTCGGAAAAAGATATTCTTGATACCTTAGCAGAAGCAAATGTGCCTCAGGATGGCAAGATGACGCTTTTTGATGGGCGTACGGGATTGCCTTTCGACAATAAGATTACGGCTGGTTATGTCTATATGCTGAAGCTGGCTCACTTGGTTGATGATAAGATCCATGCCCGTTCTACCGGACCTTATTCCTTGGTCACACAGCAACCGCTGGGCGGTAAGGCCCAATTCGGCGGCCAGCGTTTTGGTGAGATGGAGGTTTGGGCACTGGAAGCTTATGGCGCCGCCTATACCTTGCAGGAAATTTTGACCGTTAAATCGGATGATATTGTGGGCCGCGTCAAAACTTATGAAGCCATCGTCAAGGGCGAAAACATTCCTGAGCCCGGTGTGCCGGAATCTTTCAAGGTTCTGATTAAAGAGCTGCAAAGCCTGTGCCTTGATGTCAATGTTATGACAGAGGAAAATGAAATCATCGAAATACTTGAAGATGATGATGATGTGAATGAAGCGGCCAAAGAACTGGGTCTGGACATGGTGGTTGATACTAATAAAGAAGAGGCTAAAGTTGTTAATGAGTATGAAGAGGACTTTACTGAGGAAGCCTTTGAAGAAGATGATATCGAGATAGACCTAAGTCATCTGCAAAATGCCAGAACGGAAATTTTGGATGAAGAGGATGTTGCTGTCAGCTTCGATGATGATAATGATTTCGCTTGATGCTAAACATGAGCAACCCGAAAAGTTTTAAAGAAAAGAAGGGAGAGAAGCTCTTTGTTGGATGTCAGCAATTTTGATAGGATGAAAATCGCTTTATCTTCACCGGAACAGATCGAAGAATGGTCTCATGGTGAGGTCAAAAAACCAGAAACTATAAATTATCGTACTTTAAAGCCGGAGCGTGACGGCCTGTTTTGTGAACGGATATTTGGGCCTACCAAAGACTGGGAATGTCACTGTGGCAAATATAAACGTGTGCGTTACAAAGGCATCATCTGTGATCGTTGCGGGGTAGAAGTTACGCGGGCCAAAGTGCGTCGTGAGCGTTTGGGGCATATCAAATTAGCCACACCGGTGTCTCATATTTGGTATTTTAAAGGCATACCCAGCAGAATAGGCCTTTTGCTGGATATTTCCCCCCGTAATTTGGAAAAGGTTTTGTATTTCGTTTCTTATATAGTTTATGATCCCGGTACCACGCCGCTTTCTGCCATGCAATTGCTGACGGAAACAGAATACCGTGAAGCAAGGGAAAAATATGGTGATGGCTTCGTAGCCGGTATGGGCGCCGAAGTTATTAAAAAGATGCTGGCGGCCCTTGATTTGCCTAAATTGGCACAAGATCTGCGCCAGGAATTGAAAGAAGTTAGCGGCCAAAGAAAGATCCGAGCTATCCGCCGCTTGGAAGTGGTAGAAGCTTTTCTGATGTCCGGCAATAAACCGGAATGGATGATACTGTCTGTTTTGCCTGTTATTCCGCCGGAATTGCGTCCGATGGTTCAATTAGATGGCGGTCGTTTTGCTACCTCCGATCTTAATGATCTATATCGTCGCGTCATTAACCGTAATAACAGGCTGAAAAGGCTTTTAGATTTAGGCGCGCCCGATATTATTGTACGTAATGAAAAGAGGATGCTGCAAGAGGCTGTCGATGCCCTGATCGATAATGGGCGTCGTGGCCGACCGGTTACCGGACCTGGCAATCGTCCTCTGAAATCATTATCCGATATGCTCAAGGGCAAGCAAGGTCGTTTCCGCCAAAATTTACTTGGTAAAAGGGTTGACTATTCCGGCCGTTCCGTTATCGTGGTGGGTCCGGAGCTCAAGTTTCATCAATGCGGCCTGCCTAAGGAAATGGCTTTGGAGCTCTTTAAGCCCTTTGTCATGAAGCGTTTGGTGCATGATGGTCATGCTCATAATATAAAGAATGCTAAAAGAATGGTAGAGCGCGTGCGTCCGGAAGTATGGGATGTGCTAGAAGATGTTATTCGGGATCATCCCGTACTTTTGAATCGTGCTCCTACCTTGCACCGTTTGGGCATCCAGGCCTTTGAGCCGGTTTTGGTAGAAGGCCGCGCCTTGCAGATCCATCCTTTGGTCTGTACGGCTTATAATGCCGACTTTGATGGTGACCAAATGGCTGTGCACGTGCCTCTTTCTGCTGAAGCCCAAGCGGAAGCACGGGTGCTCATGCTTTCATCGCATAATATACTCAATCCCAAGGATGGTCGTCCGGTGGCTACTCCCACTCAGGATATGGTCTTGGGTTCTTACTATCTGACTATCAGCAAAGATGGCGACTTGGGTGAAGGCAAAGTCTTTGCTTCTTATAACGAGGCTTATCGCGCTTATGTTAATGGTGATGTTTCTTTGCATGCTGTTATCTATTTGCCAAGGCCCAGTGAATGGGAAACGTTTTGGCAAAGTCCCAGCGAAGAGATCCCATTTGAAAAATATGATGATGGCCGCTATAAACGTTTTGCGACTACAGTGGGCCGCTTGATCTTTAACTATGAGATACCAATGCCCAAGGAAATGGGTTATTTCAATGATTGTGTTAGTAAAAAAGTTTTGGGCCAAATCGTTGATCGCTGCTATCGCAGAAAAGGCATCTATGATACGGCAACCTTACTGGACGGTATCAAGTCCGTTGGTTTTAAGTATTCGACACAGGCGGGAATTACCATCGGCATTGATGACATCAAGGTTCCGGATAAAAAGAAAGAGATCATGGATAATGCCGAAAAACAAATTCTGGTCATTGAAGATCAGTACCAAAACGGACTGATCAATGAAAATGACCGCTATCAAAGCACCATCGAGGTCTGGAATACGGCTACGGAAAGTGTTACCAAAGCCTTGATGGAGAGCCTGGATAAATTTAATCCGATTTTCATGATGGCAAACTCCGGCGCGCGTGGTAATGTTCAGCAGATCCGTCAGTTGGCAGGCGCTAGGGGCTTGATGGCAGACCCCTCAGGCCGTATCATTGACTTGCCGATTAAGGCTAATTTCCGTGAGGGTCTTACGGTTTTGGAATTCTTTATCTCCACGCATGGCGCCCGCAAAGGTTTGGCCGATACCGCCCTGCGTACGGCAGACTCCGGCTATTTGACCCGACGCTTGGTTGATGTTTCCCAGGATGTTATCGTCAGGGAAGAAGATTGCGGCGATACCCGTGGCATCTGGGTTGAGGAGATCAAGGATGTAGAAAGCCTGTCTGAACGTATCGAAGGACGTGTCTTGAATACGGAAGTTGTTAATGTAGAGACCGGTGAGATAATCGCTAAGCAAGGTCAATTCCTGGATTCTGAAACCGCATCGGCGATAGAAAACTATTTGCAGACTCGCCCGAAAGAGGAGCGCAGGGTCAATATTCGCTCCATCTTAACTTGTCGTACCCGTCATGGAGTTTGTCGCAAATGCTATGGCCGCAATTTGGCTACCGGCGATATCGTAGATATAGGCGAGGCAGTTGGTATTATCGCCGCTCAATCCATCGGCGAGCCCGGCACACAGCTTACAATGAGGACATTCCATACGGGCGGTGTTGCCGGTGAAGATATTACTCAGGGTTTACCGCGTGTTGAAGAATTGTTTGAAGCACGTAAACCTAAAGGGCTGGGCGTTATCGCTGAGGCGGATGGTATTGTTTCCATCTGTGAAAATAAAGGTCGTCGGGAATTATTGATCAAAGGCGAGGGTGAAAATGAAGGGCAGATAATGGCCGAGCACCATATCTCATATGGCTCTACTTTGAAGGTGTATGAAGGACAGAAGGTTGCGGCCGGGGATGAACTAACAGAAGGCTCTATCAATCCGCATGATCTGCTTCATGTCAGAGGAACCGCTGGCGTGCAGATGTATTTGCTGAGGGAAGTGCAGAAGGTTTATCGCCTGCAAGGTGTTGATATTAATGACAAGCATATCGAAGTTATAGTACGGCAGATGATGAAAAAGGTCAAAGTCGATGATGCCGGCGATACAAGGCTCTTGCCCGGATCTTTAGTTGATGTTTTTGAATTTGATCAAGTCAATGAGGATACTATAGCAGAAGGTAAAGAGCCGGCTGTCGGAAAGGCCGCTCTCTTGGGTATCACCAAGGCTTCATTGGCTACCGACTCCTTTTTGTCGGCAGCTTCCTTCCAAGAAACTACCAGAGTTTTGACGGATGCCGCCATTAAGGGCAAAATCGATCCTTTGCTGGGGCTGAAGGAAAATGTAATCATAGGCAAACTTATCCCGGCAGGTACGGGTCTTACGCGTTATAACAATTTGGTCTTGATCGATCCGGAAGCAGCGGAGCAAATGCGGACGACAGAAAAAGTTAATGATTTTGTCAGCTTTGAGGAGGCCAGTGATATAATGGCCCGAGAAGAGGCTTTGGCTGATTTGGCCGATTTGGATATGGATTGAGTGCATAAAAATTAAAAAGCAAATGCATCCTCAATAAAAGGATGTATTTGCTTGACATGAGTTTTAAATAGTGATAAACTATTATGGACTGCTGTTTTGGGAGGGTTTATCTTGTATGCCCATTTATTAGCCGACAATAACAAAACAGTCGGCACTAGAGAGACCATAAAAGCAATCGAAAAAGACCGGGCCAAGATGGTTTTTGTTGCTAAAGATGCAGAAAAGCATGTAACCTTACCGGTCGTAAATGCCTGCCATGACAAATCTATTTCCGTTGTGGAAGTGGAAAGCATGACAGAACTAGGCAAAGCCTGTTCCGTGCAGGTTAAAACAGCGGTTGCGGCTTGTTTAAAAGGTTAATTTTTAGTTTAGATAAATATTCTTAATTTTTGGGGAAGGAGGTGTACTGTTTTGCCTACTATTAATCAGTTAGTAAGACAACAAAGGGAGGTTATCATAAAAAAATCCACAGCCCCTGCTTTGAAAGAATGTCCGCAAAAAAGAGGCGTTTGCACAAGGGTTTATACGACCACCCCTAAAAAACCTAACTCCGCTTTGCGTAAAGTGGCTCGTGTGCGTTTGACCCATGGTGTTGAAGTCACAGCTTATATCCCGGGCATCGGTCATAATCTGCAAGAACACTCTGTTACCTTGGTTCGTGGTGGCAGGGTAAAAGATATACCCGGTGTTCGTTATCATATTGTTCGTGGTGCTTTGGACGCCGCTGGTGTTGACAATAGAGGTCAGGCTAGAAGTAAGTACGGCGCTAAAAAACCGAAAACTAAAGCAAAAAGCTAAAATAATTCCTTATAATTATGGCAAGGGGGGAAATAAATGCCGAGGCGTGGCAATGTAGCAAAAATAGAAATATTACCGGATCCGGTCTACAATAGCATCATCTTGACCAAATTTATCAATCAAATCATGTTGGACGGCAAAAAAGGTGTAGCCGAATCCATTGTTTATGGCGCATTTGATATCATTCGGGAAAAAATTAATAAGGATCCCATGGAAATTTTTGATGAAGCCATGAAAAATGTAATGCCGGTGCTTGAGGTTAAAGCTCGTCGTGTTGGCGGCGCTAACTATCAGGTTCCAGTGGAAGTCCGTGCTGACAGACGACAAGCATTGGGTATTCGTTGGCTGGTTCTTTTTTCTAAAAAGAGATCCGGCAAAAATATGCAGGAAAAATTGGCTGCCGAATTGATGGATGCCGCCAATAACACCGGTGCTTCCGTTAAGAAACGTGAAGACACCCATAAAATGGCTGAAGCTAATAAAGCTTTTGCTCATTATCGCTGGTAGACATAATTTTATAACAAAACGGAGGTTTTTATGCCCAGACAATTCCCATTGGAAAAGGTCAGAAATATTGGTATTATGGCCCATATTGATGCCGGTAAAACGACTACAACTGAACGCATACTTTTTTATACTGGTCGTATTCATCGTACCGGTGAAGTCCATGAAGGCGCAGCCACCATGGATTTTATGGTGCAAGAACAAGAAAGAGGCATCACTATTGCCTCTGCTGCTACCACTTGCTTCTGGCGCGATCATCGTGTTAATATCATCGACACACCCGGCCACGTTGACTTTACTGTGGAGGTAGAACGCTCTTTGCGTGTCTTGGATGGGGCGGTGGCTGTTTTTTGTTCTGTGGGGGGCGTGGAACCTCAGTCGGAAACGGTTTGGCGTCAAGCCGATCGTTATAGTGTGCCGAGAATCGCTTATATCAACAAGATGGATAGGGTTGGTGCTGATTTTCTTCGTGGCATCCAGATGATCAAAGAACGTTTGGGGGCTAATCCTGTGGCGGTTCAACTGCCTATAGGCAGTGAGGAGAATTTCAGCGGTATCATTGATCTGATTAAGATGAAAGCTAATATTTATTTGGATAGTGAGGGTAAACAGATCGATATACAGGCTGTTCCTGATCATATGTTAGCTGACGCTAATCTGTATAGGGATAAGATGATAGAAGCAATTTCCGAATATGATGAGGATTTGGAAATCAAGTATTTGGAAGGCGAGGAATTTACTGAAGAAGAAATCATTGCCGGCATCAGAAAAGCAACCTTAGCCAATGCTATCACACCGGTTTTATGCGGTTCTTCTTTCAAAAATAAAGGCGTGCAGCAGCTGATGGATGCTATTATTGATTATTTACCTTCTCCTCTTGATGTGCCTCCTATTAAAGGTGTTGATAAGGATGGCGATGAGATAGAAAGGATTTCTTCCGATGCAGAACCCTTTGCTGCCCTAGCTTTTAAGGTCATTACGGATCCCTATGTCGGTAAATTAACTTTCTTTAGAGTTTATTCCGGTATTTTAAAAAGTGGTTCCTATATATATAACAGCACAAAAGGCAAAAGGGAACGCATAGGCCGGATTTTGCAGATGCATGCAAATCACAGAGAAGAAGTGCAAGAGGCTTATGCGGGGGATATCCTAGCGGCTGTGGGGCTTAAAGATACTACTACCGGGGATACGCTCTCTAGCGAAGATCATGCCGTTATCCTGGAATCAATGGATTTTCCAGATCCGGTTATAGATGTAGCTATCGAACCGAAAACTACTGCCGATCAGGAAAAAATAGGTATCGCTTTACAAAAATTATCTGAAGAGGACCCAACTTTCCGAGTCAGGACAGATGCCGATACCGGACAGACCATTATTGCCGGTATGGGCGAACTGCATTTGGAAATTATTGTCGACCGTTTGCTGCGTGAATTCAGGGTTGATGCTAATGTTGGTAAGCCGCAGGTCTCCTATAAAGAAACTATTCGCAAGCCCAGTAAGGGCGTGGGTAAATTTGTTCGTCAGTCCGGCGGTCATGGCCAGTATGGTCATTGTGTAGTCGAATTTGAACCGTTGGAACCTGGCTCCGGTTTTGTCTTCGAAAGCAAGATCATCGGTGGTGTTATTCCTAAGGAATTCATTAATCCGGTGGAGATTGGCATCAAAGAAGCTATGGAAAATGGTATTATGGCCGGTTATCCCGTTGTTGATATTAAGGCGACTTTGGTTGATGGTTCTTATCATGAGGTGGATTCCTCGGAAATTGCTTTTAAAGTCGCCGGTGCTTTGGCTTTCAAAGACGGTATGAGTAAGGCCAGTCCAGTACTGTTGGAGCCGGTGTTTAAGATTGAAGTTATCGTTCCTGATGAATATATGGGTGATGTGATTGGCGACCTTAATGCCCGTCGTGGGAGAATAGAAGGTATGGAGCCAAGGAATGGTTTACAAACCATCAGGGGTTATGTTCCTTTGCTGCAAATGTTTGGCTATGCCACTGATTTGCGCTCCAAAACCCAGGGCCGGGGCACCTATGTAATGCAATTCTCTCATTATGAGGAAGTACCCAAGAATATCGCAGATGATATCACCACTAAAAAGCAAAGAGTTTAAAAGCTTTTCTTGCTAAAAATATGGAAATTAATTATTAATGAATATTGGAGGTAAGACCAATGGGAAAACAAAAATTTGAAAGAACAAAACCGCATGTCAATATCGGAACA
>CAYRML010000051.1:0-10311 GCA_964425485.1 uncultured Peptococcaceae bacterium
TCAACTATTTCAAATCCTTGCAGGCTGTGGGCGCCATCCAGAATTTTGCCGGCGCCGACGATATCACCGTCACGGCCGGCAGCGAAGCCGACAGCGTGGTCGTGCAGCTGGCTATCCAGCCTGTCGACAGCATGGAAAAACTTTATATGACTGTGGAGGTGGCATAATATGAGTTTGTACCTGAAAATCCAGGACACCGTCAACGGCAAATGCGGCAGTGTCTATTTTACTATCGACGGCCGCCGTTTTGAGGTGCCCGGTATCCAAAAGATCGAGGCCCATGACAGCATCAAGGAACGCACCATGACCACCGTGGGCACCGTCAAGACCCAATCCGCGCTTTCCGGTGTGGAAGGCAGCGGCAGCATGACCATCAACTATTGGGCTGTCAGCGTTTTTGGCAAGATGATCGACAAATATCGCAAGACCGGCGTTTATGACACCTTTGATATCCTGGTCATCAACGAAGACCCGGCCACCAGCCTGGGCCGCCGCAGCGCCTCCTTCAGCGGTTGTGTGCTCTCCGGCGATATCCCGCTGGCCGTGCTGGATGCCACATCCGATGATTCTTTGACGGTCGATATCAGCTTTAAATATGATGATTATGCGGCGATCGACGACTTCTCCGAGCCCGTCAATGTCGGCAGGGAGGGCGAATAATGGTCAGCTTATTGGAATTTTTGGCCGATAATCCCATCGATGATCTGACCGATGAGATCGTGATCTCCCAGCGTTTGCGCGATTTTAAGTTCACCATCAAGGCCATGACCGGGCAGGAATTCGATAAATACAGCAAAGCCTGCCGCAAGATCGGCAAGAAAGGCAAAGTCGATTTCGATTCGGCCCGCTTTAATATGATGGTCATCCTTAATCATACTGTGGAGCCGGACTTTCGTAATGTCAAGGCTTTGGATAAGGCCAAATGCCAGACCCCTGAGGACTTTATCAACAAGACCTTGATGGCCGGCGAGATCGCCGAGTTGGCGCAGGCTATTTCCCGCCTTTCCGGCTTCGATCAAGACATCAGTGGGCTGGCCGATGAGGTAAAAAACTGATTGAGGAGGGCGACGGCGAGACCTATTATGCCATGTACGCCCTCCATAATTTTTCTTGGAAGCCATCCGAGTTTTTGGCCCTGCCCATCAAAGAGAAGGCGGCTGTTATCGCCATGATCGACTTTAAGGTGGAGCAGGAGGCCAAAGAGCGCGCCAAGCTGCGCCGATAAGACTTAGGCGTGTGGCAGGGGGCATCTTGGGATTTTTCCTGGGATGAACCCTGCCGGGCGCGGCATTGATGCCGGTGGTGTGGGGATGGAATTAGTACAGGTTTGCAGTTGCTTGCTGCGGGGTAGAAAGCAGTCTTGCGGTTTGATGATTATTATCGAATCCTGCCCGGCCGCCCTTTTATGGGGAAAAACCAGTTCCGGCTGTGGTGCCGGGATGGAGTGAGTATGGTTTTGCAGCAACTTTGTGCGAGGTTGTGAGGATGCGGGTTGTACGGGTTTGCAGTTGCTTGCTGCGAGGCAGTTGGTTTTGGTGCAGAGAGGGTGCCGGGATGGAGTGTGTACGGTTTTGTAGGGAGTGAGTGCAAGACTGTGAGTTTGGGTGCGGAGAGAGTGCTAGGATGGAGCGAGTACGGTTTATGGGACAGGCGGGGTGTGAGTGAGGCTGCTGCGGGGGCTGTGATATTTACCCCGGCAAAAGTTGCGTAAACAAAACTTATGGAGCAGGGAATTAAGATGGAAACGAAACATGCCCAAAATAAAAGTTGCGTAAACGCAACTTTGTGGCGCCGACTTTTTTCGCTTGTGGAGGATTATGGAAATATGCTATAATTGGCATAAGAGAGAAAAGGAGCCGATTTGATGAGATCTAAGCGGATGATTTTTTCTGTGGCGGCCATGTTGGTGGCGGCGGTATTGGCCCTGGCGGCCTGCGGCGGACAGGAGAACGGCCAGCCGCAAGAAGAGGCGCAACAGCAGGTGCTGTTTGATGTGACTCAATTTATCGGTGTGGATGAGGCCGGCCTGGTGGCCATTATGGGTGAACCGGATATTTTGCATGTGAACCAGAGCAATAATAAGGAGTATACATATAGGAATATTACTTATACGTATAATGGGGAGCAGGGCCAATTTGATCATTTGATATTTTTCTTGAGGATGGCAGATGATGGTGCTTATATGGTTGAATATCTTGGAATACATTTTGATTATTCCAGAGATGAAAATGTATTTTTTGCAATACCGGCAAACACGGATATCTTTGCACTTTTTGGAATAAATACTGATTTTACAGTATCAGAAGAATTACCTAAATGGAAAATTGAAAACTTTGATAATATTACAGAGGGTATAAATAATGTTCAGTTTCTTTGGAATGATAAAACAAATACACAATACTTTATAATATATGCAACTTTTGATTATAGTTAATTGAATGTTAAATCGATAGCATATAAAAGCAACCCTTGGGGGTTGCTTTTTATTTATAGAAAAAAGGGAAGGGGAGTGGTCTGATGGCGACGCTTGAGGGAAGTGTAGGGGCAGCCAATCAGCAGTTGGAGAAAACCTCTAAGCTGGTGAAAAGGATTGATGATTTGGGGCAGTTGGTGAGTACGGTTTATGGGACAGGTGGGGCGTGAGTGAGGCTGCTGCGGGGGCGGTGATCTTGGCCCCGGCAGAAGTTGCGTAAGAGAGACTTATGGAGCAGGGAATTAAGGTGGAAAAGAAACATAGTAGAAAATGAAGTTGCGTAAACGCAACTTCGTGGCGGCGACTTTTTTCGCTTGTGGAGGATTATGGAAATATGCTATAATTGGCATAAGAGAGAAAAGGAGCCGATTTGATGAGATCTAAGCGGATGATTTTTTCTGTGGCGGCCATGTTGGTGGCGGCTTTGTTGGTTCTGGCGGCCTGTGGCGGACAAGAGAACAGCCAACCGCAAGAAGAATCCCGGCAGCAAGTGCTGTTTGATGTGACCCAATTTATCGGTGTGGATGAAGCCGGCCTGGTGGCCATTATGGGCGAGCCGGCTAAGACGCATGTGAACCAAAGTAATAATAAGGAGTATACATATAAGGACATTACTTATACGTATAATGGAGAGCAGGATACTTTTTATACTGTTTTATTTAGGCTGGGTGAGAAGGAAGATGGAACATATAAAATCGATAGTCTTAGATTAGAATCCTGTGCCCCAGGTACAGGTAATACTGAAGATTTTAAATTTGAGCCAGGGGAAGATATTTTTGCGCTGATTGGTATAGAAACCGATGTGCAAATATCCGAAGAACAATCTAATTCCTATTTTGAAAAATATGAGAATGTGATGGATGGCATAGATAGTGTGTTATTTAGTAGTTTTGACAAGCAGGATACAGCATGGTCGATTTTTGCTATTACTATTGATTATAGTGAATAAAACAGTATATACAAAATATAATATGCCGATAAAAGCAACCCCTGGTGGGTTGCTTTTTATTATAGAAAAAGGAGAAGGGAGTGGTCTGATGTCGACGCTTGAGGGAAGTGTAGGGGCAGCCAATCAGTAGTTGGAGAAAACCTCTAAGCTGGTGAAAAGGATTGATGATTTGGGGCAACGTGTGACACGTGGCTTTGAAAAGTGGGCCGGTGTTTTGAAATCGGCCAAAGGGGTGATGATGGGCCGGAACCGGTTTAGTAAATCATATCGAATCCCGCCCAGCCGCCCTTTTATGGAGAAAAACCGGTTCCGGCTGGTGGTGTGGAGCTGTGAGGCAATGAGTACGGTTTATGGGACAGCTGGAATGGTTGTGGGGGCGGTGATATTGGCGCAGACAAAAGTTGTGCAAACGGAACCATTGTGAGCAGGTGAGTTACGGGTAAAATGAGGGGTCTTGAAAGAAAAGTTGCGTAAACGCAACTTTGTGGCGCCGACTTTTTTCGCTTGTGGGAAAATGTGGCAATGTGCTATAATTGGCACAAGAGAGAAAAGGAGCTGATTTGATGAGATCTAAGCGGATGATTTTTTCTGTGGCGGCCATGTTGGTGGCGGCGGTATTGGCCCTTTCTGCCTGTGGTGGACAGGAGGCGCCCGCGCCGGAAGAGACGGCCGAGCAGCAAGTGCTGTTTGATGTGACCCGGTTCATCGGGGTGGATGAGGCCGGACTGGTGGCTATTATGGGCGAGCCGGATGGTTTAACAGAGTATGAAAGTGACGGCAAGGCAAAAGACTATGTTTATGATAATGTGTCTTATACTTTTAATGGTGAGCAAGGTGAGTTTGATCATCTAACCTTTTTCTTACGGATGGCAGAAGACGGCACTTATATAGTGAAGGATCTTGGAATATATTTTTATTATTCCATAGATAAAAATGAATTTTTTGCAATACCGGCAAACACGGATATATTTGCACTTTTTGGAATAAATACTGATCTTACGGTATCAAAAGAATTGCCTGAATGGAAAATTGAAAAGCATGAAAATGTTATTGATGGAATAAATCGTATTACAATGATTTGGAATGATAAAACGGATACGGAATACCTGTTAGTTTCTATAAGCGTTGGCTATGATTGAGGGAATGTTTAAATAAATATCGTATATAAAAGCAACCCATGAGGGTTGCTTTTTATTATAGAAAAATGAGAAGGGAGTGATCTGATGGCAACGATCGAGGCAAGTGTGGAGAGATCCGTTCGGGTTTTGAACATAAGGAGGGGATATTTATCTATAAGATAGCGATTTTGAGTGACAGCCAGGGCAAGCTGGTCTTCCCCGTCAATCCCGAGAAAATCGAGATCGAGTGCGAGGCGGATAATGAGAGCTATGACCTTTTGAATGTGGGAGAAGTGGTGGTGCCGGGGCCGAAAGGACTGCGCACCTTTTCTTTTTCCTCCTACTTTCCCTCTCACAAGCGGCCGCAGAATTATATCGACCAGATCGAGGCTTTGATGCGCGATAAGGAGGTCGTGCGACTGCTCATCACCCGCCGCGATATGTCGGGCGAGCATCTGTGGGACAGCAATTGCAAGGCCGTGATCAAGAGTTTCAAATATGAGGAAGTCGGCGGCGAGGTCGGCACAGTGTTTTTTGATATCGAGCTGACCGAGTATCGCGATTTTACAGTCAGGGTGATCGTATAATGCGGAAAATCAATATAGATAAGCAAGAAGTCTCTTTCCGAGACAGGCCCAAGGCCATGAACGACCTGCAATATGAGGTTATCATCGGCGCCAGGAGCAATAAGCGCGTGCAGGATGTCAGCAACCTCATCAGCGAGATGTCTTGGACCACCAAGAAAGAAGGCAGCCCCGGCCAGCTGGATCTGGAGCTGGTCAAAAATGACGGCGTCAGCTTTGGCGAGGGCGATCTGGTGACGCTTAAGGTGCGGCAAAAGCCCATCTTCAAGGGCTATGTCTTCGTCAAGGATAAAAACGAGAAGGGCGAGATCAGCGTCACCTGCTATGATCAGCTGCGCTATCTGAAGGCCAATCAAAGCTATAACTTCTCCGGCATGACGGCCGGCGCCATCATCAAGAAGATATCCAAGGATTTCGGCCTCAAATGGGGCCATATCGTCGACACGGGCTATGCTATCCCTTCCCTGGTGGTGGATGATAAGGAATGTCTCGATACCATCACCTCTGTGGTGCAGGCTACGGCCGAGGCCACCGGCAGGCAATATGTCTTTTATGACGATTATGGCAATCTCAACCTGCAAGATATTGCCGCCTTGCAGGTCAAATATATCCTGGGTGATGACAGCTTCACCGAAGGATACAGCTATACCACTTCTATCGACGATGAGACCTATAACTATATCAAGCTGGTCAAGCCCAATAAAAACCAGGGGCAGGCCGATGTCTTTTTGGCCAAATCCGCCACCACCATCAGCCGCTGGGGCTTGTTGCAGCTGTTTGAGAAGGTCGATGAAAGCCTCAATGCGGCTCAGCTGCAGGAGATGGCCAAAAGCCGCCTGGCTGAATGTAACCGGCCCAAGCGCACGCTCTCGCTTTCTTGTCTGGGCCTCGCGGAGATCAGGGCCGGCAGCACCGTGCCCGTGGTCATCAGGGAGCTGGGCGATATCTCTTTGGCGCAGCGCCTGCTGGCGGAATCGGTCAAGCACAAATTTACGCCCAATAGCCACACCATGGATATCGATTTTACGGTGCTGTGGGAGGGCGACGACTATTACGGCGTGCAGCAGCGGCAGTTTAAGGAATACGATCCTTCCTCCGCCGCCGCCGACGAGACCGACCTCAAAGGCGGCTCCGCTACCGATGCGGCCAGCGGCTATCGACATCCCTTCCATAGCGGCTATACCATCACGGCCGATTATGGCGAGAAGGGCGGCTGGAAAGCAGGCTATCATACCGGCACCGACTATGTGGGCAGCAGCAAGCAGGTCTATGCCGTGGCCAGCGGTAAGGTTCATTCCACCGGCTACAGCAAGTCCTATGGTAATTATGTCATCATCCAGCATTATGACGGCTATTGCAGTCTGTATGGGCATCTTTCCTCCGTTTTGGTCTCGGCCCAGGAAAGCGTAGACACCAATAGCCAGATCGGCACCGAGGGAGCCACGGGCAGGGCCTCGGGCAGTCATCTGCATCTGGAGATTTTGCGTTATCCGGGACAATATCCCTCTGATATCGACCCGGAGGACTTTTTGAACAGCAATTGCTAAGTGAAACTGAACATAAGGAGGGTTTTTTATGGCCATAGATATTGATACCGCCCCTTTGGCCAACACCATCAGGATGATCGTGGAGAATACGCTCAGGAGCTGGGATCTGACCGATTATGCGGCCGGTACGGTCATCAGCGCCTCTCCCCTGCGAGTGCGCCTGCATGAGCGGCTGATTTTAGAAGCAAAAGATTTGGTGCTGACCACCAATGTCATGGATCAGCAGGTGGAGGTGGAGAGCCTTTGCGCCAACCCCCAATGCTCCAATCCCATACCCGGCAAGATCATGAACGGGTTGGCGGTCGGCGATAAGCTGATCCTGATCAAGGCTTCGCGCGGGCAGAATTTTGTGGTTATCGGAAAGGTGGCGGGCTGATGGCGGATGCGGAAAAAGTTGTTTTTATGCCCCGGCTTTTGCCGGAGGAAGGGGATTTGGACATGGACAATCTGCTGATTTCATATCCTTCTTATACTCATAAGCTGGATCTGGCGCGAGGCCGTATCCGCGGCTTTGTGGACGGCATGGATGCCATCAGGCAGGCGGTCTATAAGCTGATGGCTACGCCGGCCGGCGTCTACCCCATCTACAGCCCCGGCTATGGGCTGTTTTTTCAGGATCTGATCGGCTTGGACCCCGATCTGGCCCAGAGCGAGATCAAGCGCCGCATCAGCGAAAATGCTCTGGTCGATGACCGCATCCAGGCGGTGGAGGGTTTTTCTTTCCAAAGCGATGGCGATAGCCTTAGCTTTACTTGCTCTGTTGTGGCAAAAGGCGGCGCCAGCGCCGTCATAGAAGGGAGTGTGGACTTATCTTAGATTTGACAAATTACAACTATCAGGCAATCCTGGCTCGTATGCTGTCCCGCATACCGGACAGCCTCGACAAGCGCGAGGGCAGCATCATTTTTGATGCCCTGGCGCCGGCCGCTTATGAGCTGGCTGATTTTTATAGGCAGCTGGCTGAGGCTTATCTCAACACCTTCGTGGATACGGCCAGCGGCGCCGCCTTGCAGCTGAAGGCCGGCGAGCTGGGAGTCAGCCGCGAGACGGCCGTTTGTGCCGTGCGCAAAGGTATCTTCAAGGATGGCAGCGGCATCCTCATGGATGTGGCCATCGGCAGCCGTTTTTCCACCATGGACGGGGCCGAGAGCCTCAATTTTTATGCCTCTGAGAAGATATCGACCGGTATCTTCAAGCTGAGCTGCGAGGAAGCCGGGGCTGGCGGCAATGATTATGTGGGCGATCTTTTGCCCATCAATCATATCGAGGGGTTGGGCACAGCCGAGATGACCGATATCATCGTGCCGGGGCAGGCTGTGGAGAGCGATGATTCGCTGCGCCAGCGCGTCAAGCAATATGTGCGTAGTGCCGCCAATGACGGCAATGCGGCCCAGTATCTGGCTTGGGCCGATGCCTTCGAGGGTGTGGGACGGACCAAAGTCTTTGCCCTTTGGAACGGTGTCAATACCGTCAAGGTCAGCATACTCAACAGCCTCAATCGGCTAGCGGACAGCGCCCTGGTGGAGGATTTTCAGGACTATCTGGACCCCAGCGACCGCGAAAGCTTCAGCGGTGACGGGGCCAACAAAGTATTCATGCTGGCAGCCGCCGCCAAGCCGACCTGGCTCAACCTGGTGACGGTCGATGGTGTGCGGATGGAGCCGGGCAGCGACTATACTTATGACGGTAATGACGGCACTATCACCTTCACCGCTGTGCCGGCGGTCGGCGTTGTGATCAAAGTGTGCTATCGCGGCGGTCTGGGCAACGGCGTGGCGCCTATCGGGGCTATCGTGACTGTGACCACTGCCAGCGAGAAGACGCTGGCCGTAGCTGCCACGGCGGAGTTGGCGACCGGTTATACGCTGGAACAGGCCGAGACTGAGGTGCAGGCTTTGCTGGAGGCATTTTTCAACGAGCTGGCTTATACCTCGGAGCGCGTCAATTATATCGAGGTAGGCGCCATCATCCTTTCCGCGGCCAGCGTGGAGGCTGTCAGCGGCTTGAGCATCAACAGTGCCGCCATCGATATCACTCTGGCGGCTGAAGAAATACCTATTCTCGGCAGCCTGGCTTTGACGGAGGCGGTGTGATATGGCGACTGATATCATCAAATATCTGCCTCTTTTTTATGAGGATGGCGTGTTGGAGATGGTGGAGCTGACAGGCAGCGAGGACGAGGAGTTTGCCGCCATGGCCCATTTTTTGCCCTGGCTGATCGACGAATCGACCATCAGCCGGGCCTCGGCCGAGCGGGTGCGGGAATGGGAGTCCCTTTTGGCTATCGTGCCCATGGGTACGCTCAGCCAGCGCAAAATGATGATCCTGGCCACTTTGAAGGGGCAGGGCAAGCTCAATGAGGCCAAGATCAAAGATATCGTGGAAAGCTTCACCGGCGATCCCGATGCGGAAGTGACTTTTCGCAATTCCCGCATCAAGATACGCATCTTCCCGCCCGGCAACGGCGAGATCTTTCTCTTCCCCGACGTGGAGAGGGTGCTGCGCCCTCTGATACCGGTTCATATCGGGCTGGGCGTGGAGCGCTGGTATTGCACCTGGGGCGATATCAGGGATAATTTTAGCGATTGGCAGGCTGTGAGCGGCAGCTTTACGGACTGGAACGATGTCAAGATGTATTGCTTATTTTTATAAAGGGGTGAAACGATGCAACATACGACCAATTTGAATTTGAACAAGCCGGAGCTGACCGATGCGCCGCCGGATATAACCGTGCTGAACGAGAACTGGGATGCTCTGGATACGGAGATCGGCTCTATCAATATCGACCTCTCCGGCAAGGCCGATAAAGATCTGGCCAATGTCACGACCGCGGATTTTCTGGCCACCATAGACCGCACAGAGGCCATACCTTATATTTTCGCGGCCAATAAGGCCGAAGTGGAGGAGGCCATAGCCGGCAGCGATGATGTCAAGTATATGACGCCTTTATGCACCAAAGAGGCCATAGATGCCAGCACTCCCTATCGGGTGGGCGATATCCGCTTTTTAGGCTGTCCTTTGAATGATAGCAAATATCTGCCCTGTAACGGCCAGCTTTTGGATATGGTAGATCAGCCGGAGCTATACTCCACCATCGGCACTTATTATGGCGGGGTGGAGCCCTTGGAAGATCTGACGGAAAAAGACCTTGGTTTCGTTGTTAAAGATATGGCTGCCGGCAATGGACTGTTGGTGGCTGTAGGCGCTGGTGGCCAGATCGCCGTTTCCGGCGATAACGGCGCCACTTGGACGCAGCAAAACTCCGGCATTACTTATGAAGTCGGTAAGGATTCCGTACATGTTGTCTATGGCAACGGCATATTCATCATTTACGGTTATCATGGGGGTTCCGGCGGCATGGTCCCCCGCAACGATGTCTATGGTACGGGAGACGGCACCTGGACCCAACGTACTCTTTCCAGCATGGGATTGTCTGTGCCTAACCACCATAGAATTACTTATGATATGGCTTATGGCAACAATCTGTGGATGCGTGTAGGCACCGATGTCTATACTGGCGGGGGATTGGATGACGAAAATGTCTACAATGCTATGATTTATACCTCCGCTGATAATGGAGCCACCTGGACGGAACTTTCCGCCAGCGAGCTGGGTGATGAGAAAATCATGAGCGTCTCCT
>CAYRML010000052.1:0-10267 GCA_964425485.1 uncultured Peptococcaceae bacterium
CGCAAAAGGAGACTTGCCGCCAAAGGGAAGATTTATGATATTATTCAATATAGGAATATTGGCGGTTTCCAAAGTATGCCGGCCGCTGCCAAAAACATCACAGGGCTTGCCGCCTTTAAGAAGTATGGCCTCCTGAGATTCATTAACTATCAACTGAGTCCAGGTTCCCAGATCCTCAAAGGGAAATTTCCAGGCAAAAATATCCGGACCACCATTATATTTGACGACCTCTACAATAGTCATTTTGCTTGCCCTCCCCTATTACGATTAATAGTGAATATATTATTATATAATAATATATAGCAACCGATCATGGTATGATTATAAAAAAGAAAAAGCCAATAAAATATCATGATTTTAGATTATTGTATAATTATAACAGGAAAAAAATGGTTATACAATATTACCTCCTTTTTTGTCGCAAAATGCATAATAAAGTCCGATAAATGGGTCGCTGTATTATTACGTATGACAACTATTGTATAAATAAAAGCCATCCGGATATCCGATGGCTTTTTCTATCTAGATTTTAATGTTAAGCATACGTATGCTCTTAGGCATGACAAAATCGGCTATATCTCATCAACTGCGCTCTTTAAAACAAGCTGATCTGGTAAAAAACCGTCGTGAAGGCAAAGTTGTCTTCTATTCTTTGGCGGATGACCATGTCAAGGAAATATTTGAAAAAGGCCTGGAGCATATCAAAGAAAAAATTGATGATGATGCACAATAAACCATTTTCTCCTCAAACGAATAAACTACCGGCAAAACAGTATAAAAAATCGGGTATCTTCTCGCAGGAAGATACCCGATTTTTTTCTGAACATAAATTCGCTTTGCCAATTTGCCCCTTGGCAAATATTTCGCTACACCCCTCCGCTAGGATCTCAATATGGTAACAAATTTAACGGAATACAGATCACACATTATATCGGTGCGGGAATTAACATCGCGAAGCACAAAATAGTTTATACCTACTTCGGTAAGCAGCCCTGTTTTATCGACATATTGATTAGTACCTATGATGAATTCCGCGCGTACATTCTTGCCAATATTACTGGCCAGATAATATGGTATGTACCCTTTTTCCGTTGCAGAAGGAGGGCCTTCCTGCGTACCGATATTAGAGCTGTCCGTCTGTGTTACAACCGGCACATGTGCTTGAGATGCAGGATTTGCTGTGCTTTGATCCAAAACCTTATTTTTAGTCCAATTGATGCTCATGAAATAAAAAACACCTCCGATATTTTTAAGTTTGCGCATATGCTTCCGTGGGATTAAAAAAACAATGCTGATTTACTCGTGTGAACCAATATCCGGTCTTATTATACGGGAAAAATTGGGGGCAGTTTGGATCGAATGGATTCATATACCACAAAGTATCAGAGCCGACGCCGGTATAAACACCTCCGTTAATAGCCCAATCCGCAACTTGATAATGGATATCTTCCGGTGTCGCAGTCCATATATTTTGAGGATTGTCGGCCCCGCCAATTCTGCTCTTATAACAGGAAAACTGGCACATTTGTATAATCACCTTACGCAGATCACCTTGGCACACTCTGTAATATTCCCCATATGTCACCCTGACACGATTCATAACCACAGTAGCAACAGCTCTCATGCCGACAAGCCCCTCGCCACCGGCCTCGCATTTAATCAATCTTGCAAATAATTCTCTGGTATCCACTATGTTCACCTCAATTATAGTTTACGCATAGACTAGAATTTTGTGACATATCTGGACATGTATAATAAAAATCCTTGCAGACATCTACTCTGCAAGGATTTTTCTCATTTACTAGATATAATTCACCATGGTCTTTATAGGCAGTTATGCTGCAGCTTTGCCGTTATTGCCTGAAAAGACGGTTCCTCCGCCAGTAAGGCAAAAGCCGGATTATTGATAATGGCATCGGCCATGCTTTTTCTGATAGTTTTTTCATCCCGAGGCAAGTCAGTTCCCAGATCGAGCTTATCCAACCACCTTTCCAAAAGATCAAAAAAGTCATCCCCATGCAGGCTTAAAGGATAAATATCGCTTATTATTATTTCTGTATACTGCTGCAGCATATCAAGCGCTTTATCGCGATTACCCTGCATAATATAGCCCTGAGCCGCCGCAATATAGAGACCAATCAAAACACCAGGATGCAAATGCCTCAGATCAAATGTTTGGGCAACTCCAAGCGCACGTCGTAGCACTTCCGCAAATTTTGCCGGTTCATTCGCACACAGTATCAGATAAGATGGGAAAAAATTAAACAAGACCACGATATCTTGATAAATTCCCACCTGCAAAACGGATTTTGCCTCATCAATACGTCCCAGCATTTGATAAGCCGAAGATAAGAGTATTTCCGGCGGCAAAGCGGGTTCGACTGTTTCATCCAGCAACATCAATACAGCATTGGCATCTTGAGCGGCAAGGTTGCACAAAGCTTCCATATATAAGGCCTGCCTAGCTAAAGCCACCTCGTCACTTTCCTCCTTGACCCGCATAAACAGAGCCTTGGCTTCCTCAAACAAAGCCGTGGATTTTTGTGTATCTTTCACCAGCTCGGCATGATTGACCATAAGAATACCTATTTGTAAGAGCAGCGGAAAACAGGAATAATACTTTTTAATAATTTGACGGCACTCATCCATTACCTGGTCAAAAGGTTGTGATGCAAAACGTGATGATAATCTTCGATACAGTTGGCGGATATCCGCTTTTATCATTTGTGGCTGATAATCCATCAATTCATCAATGCTGATGTTAAAATATGCGGCCAGCTGGGGAATCAAGGCGATATCGGGATAACTTTGCTCCCTCTCCCATTTAGAAACCGAGGCCTTAGAAACGCCAATAAAATCTGCCAGCTCATCCTGAGTAATGCCCTTTTCCTTACGCTTTTTAATCAGCACTTTTGCCATATTTATTTCCTTCATATTAATCACCCCTGTTTCTATTCTAGATGCCAGGAAGAAAAAAATCAATGGATTAACAGTTGATTTAGGTTGAAAAAATCAACCTGTAAGATACCTATGCATTGATCGGAGTATTTAATAATACTTCCATCATGGCTTTTGCCTTGTCTAATGTCTCTTGATATTCCTGGTCAGCGACAGAATCCCACACGATGCCTCCACCTACCTGTAAATATGCCTTTTGATCTTTACAGACAATGGTCCTGATAGCGATATTAAGATCAGCGTCACCATTGAATCCGATAAAACCGATGGAACCGGTATAAATATTTCTGGCCGTCGGCTCCAGTTCGTCTATTATTTCCATAGCTCTTATCTTCGGTGCTCCGGTTATCGAACCCCCCGGAAACATGGCTTTCAGACAATCTATAACATCGAATCGCTGATCAATTTCCGCTATGATCGTGGCAACCAAATGATGCACGGTAGGATAACTTTCCAGATGGAAAAGCTCCGTCACTTTAACCGTACCGGTTTTGGCGATTTTACCAAGATCATTCCTCTCCAGATCAACAATCATCAATAATTCCGATCGGTTCTTTTCACTTGCTAACAAATCTTGGGCCAATAAATTATCTTGCTCCGGGGTTTTCCCTCGCGGACAAGTACCTTTTATGGGACGTGTTTCAATGTACCGACCTTTTATTTTCAGGAATCTTTCCGGGGAACTGCAAGCTATATGGCCTTCTTGAAAATCTATGAAGGCAGAAAAAGGAGCCGGATTGATATCTCTCAATTTGGCATATATATCATAAGGTCTGGCTTTAACCTCACAACAAAAACGCTGCGTCATATTAGCTTGGTATATATCACCGGCCCGGATATATTTTTTAATCCGCTTAACCGCCTGCATATATTCGGCTTTAGTTAGATTAGATTGTATATAAGAGGCCGGCTTAACCGGCAAGGCCGCTTTTATAACTTTAGCCTCTCCTTGTCGGATAATTTCTTCCATATAAGCAATATTATCCTCTTCTCGCTGCTTTATGCCTAATGCCGCCAGAAAAACCTCATGCAATAAATGGTCAATCACGATAACACCGTCATAAAAACCAAAATAGCAATCAGGCAGCTGTATGTCATCAAGAGCGGAATTGGGCAAATCTTCCAGATGCCGGCACAAATCATATCCGAGATAGCCAACCGCGCCACCGATAAAGGGCAGCTCTGTTTCATAATCCATTTTATATAATGATAATATTTCTTGCAATCTGGCAAAAGGATTGCCACAAGATTCTTCTGCTCGGCCATTTTTATAGATAGTGATTTTTTCCCCTTGGGACTTAAAATTCATAAAAGGATCAAAGCCGATAAAAGAATAACGGCCCAGCTTTTCTTGATCCATGCCGCTATCTAAAAAAAAGCTATAGCTATGGTCCTTAAAAAGCGTATACAGTTCAAAACTATTCAATGAAGTATTAATGCCTTTTATCTGCATTTTTTCACCCGCTTCTGACTTGCTCTAGCCTCAGCTAAAAAATTTTGCATCATTTCAAGCCCCATCTGCGTCAAGATTGCCTCAGGATGAAACTGAACACCCTCAATCATATATTTTTTATGACGGATACCCATAATTTCGCCAGAGGCAGTTTGCGCCGTAATTTGCAAACATTGAGGTAAAGATTCCCTTTCTATGATCAGGGAATGGTATCTTGTGACCTGCAAAGGATTGGGCATATTCCTGAAAAGCCCCTCCCCCCTATGGGTAATGGTATGTACTTTGCCATGCACCGGTTCTTTGGCACAAACTATCTTGCCGCCAAACACCTCGCCGATAACCTGATGTCCCAAACAAATACCAAGAATTGGCAATCTTCCTTTAAAGATTGAAACCACCTGACTGCAAATACCGGCATCACTGGGCATACCTGGCCCTGGCGAAAGCACTATCATGTCGATATCCATCTTTTTTATTTCTTCTATGTCCAAGCTGTCATTTCTACAAACCATAATCTCTTCTTGCAGACATCGAAGATATTGAACCAAATTATATGTAAAAGAATCATAATTATCGATCATCAATATCAAATATCATTACCTCCAATTTTGCCATACAAATAAAAATGGCCGCGTCAGAATAATAATTCCAACAGCGACCATTTTAATTCTTTTATTACAGAGCCAGGCCTGTTTGGAAAGCTTTAATGTTGACATCTTGCAGTCTTTCCGGGATAAATTGTTTAAGGATGCTTATCCAATCCACTTTATCTAAGCCCAAGGCTTTAATCACAGCACCCAAAAGGACAATATTCTGAACGCGGCTATTGCCGATTTCATTAGCGATTCTCTCGCCGTCAACCACAAGCACATTATCAATTTGGGCTTGCAATTTTTCAATAATTTGTTCCGGGTATTCTACAGCACCGATCAATACAGACAGCGGATAAATTTCGCAATCATTTACAATCAAATTTCCTTTATTTTTTAAGAATTGAATATAGCGCGCGGCTTCGGCTTTTTCAAAAGCAACCAGAACATCCGCTTCGCCAACGTCAATAAGAGGAGAATACACTTTATCCCCAAACTTTATCTGTGTGGTAACGCTGCCGCCCCTTTGAGCCATACCATGGATTTCGGACATTTTAACATCATATCCTAATTGCATTAAGCCTTCAGAAAGGATTTTTGAGGTAAGGATAGTTCCTTGGCCACCAACACCAACCAGCAATATATTGGTTGTCATATTATTCACCAACCTTTATAATAGCGTTAAATTTGCATACCTGTTGACAAAGGCCGCATCCATTGCACATTGCCCTATGTATAGTAATTTCATCATTTTTAAATGAAAGAGACGGACAACCTGTTTTAAGACAAACCTTGCATTTCGTACATTTTTCATTATCTACATAGCAATAGATATTGGCGCGTTTTTTCTGGACTTCTTTAATCAAAGCACATGGCTGTTTAGTAATAATCACAAAGACGCCGGTCGAATCATGACCATCTTTAACAGCCTTTTCGACTGCGGCAAAGTCATAGGCATCAACGACTCTGATATGATCTTCCTGCACGCCGGCAGCTTTGACTATTTGTTCCATATCTAGAACCGGGGCTTCTTCACCCATCAAGGTTCTGCCTGTACCAGGATTTTCCTGATGCCCAGTCATAGCGGTAGTACGGTTATCCAACAGGCATATCACCATATCACTTTTATTCCATACGGCATCAATCAATCCGGTTATGCCGCTATGGAAAAAGGTGGAGTCGCCCATGAAGCCAAAGACTTTCTTCTTTTGTCCGCTCTTCATAAAGGCCTTGTTAAAACCGATGCCGAGGGAAATGCCTCCACCCATACAGAGCAGCGCATCGGAAACATTAAGCGGCGGAGCCATACCCAAGGTATAGCAGCCGATATCATTGGCAGCAACAACATCTTTGTATTTACTTACAGCATAAAATATGGGCCGGTGCGGGCAACCGGAACAAAGCACCGGCGGTCTGGGAGGCGCAACAATATCACTTTGATAAAGTTCCACTTCTTTTTTAGGAAGCAAGGCATCCCTGACAATTTTAGGAGTCAATTCATTCATAGCGGGTATAAACTCTTTGCCAATGCATTCGATACCCATTTGTTTGATAAAGTTTTCGATGAAAGGCTCATTTTCCTCGATCACATATAATTTGCTGACTGATTTAGCAAACTTTTTAACCAATTTTTGCGGGAATGGGAAAGACATGCCTAATTTAAGATAGGAAACACTATCTCCGAAGACCTCTTTAGCAATTTGATAAGACATGCCGCTTGTTACTATACCTATTTCTTTACTATTGCCCCATTCCAGTGTGTTAAGCGGCGAATAATTGGATTCTTCACTTAAAGATACCAGCATTTTTTCCAAACGCGCGTGATTTTTACGTGAAGTTTCCGGGCTGCTTAAATATTTACCGGTCTTTACATATTCTGAGATAGGAACTTCTACACGTTCACCCAATTCTACTATGGTTTTACTATGGCAAACACGTGTGGTCATCCTAAACAATACAGGAATATCGAATTTTTCGCTCAGTTCAAAAGCATATTTTATGTAGTCTTTGCATTCCTGGCTGTTGGTTGGTTCTATCAAAGGCAGTTTGCCAAAAGGAGCAACCAACCGGTTATCTTGCTCATCTTGTGAACTGGTGCAGCTGGGATCATCGGCAACTATAACCACCAAGCCCCCTCTAACCCCTAAATAAGCACCGGTCATCAGGGGATCCATAGCCACATTAAGGCCCACAACCTTCATAGCGGACATAGCTCTGGCGCCGACAAATGATGCACCGCTAGCGACTTCCACAGCTACTTTTTCATTAGGAGACCATTGGGAATATACTTCCTTATATTTGGCAACATTTTCTAGAATTTCTGTACTAGGAGTGCCGGGATAGGCAGTAGCAACAGCACATCCTGCCTCATAAGCACCTCTGGCAACAGCTTCATTGCCAGTCATAAGCTTTCTCATAGTTTTCCTCCAATCATAAATGTAATTTCATAATTCAATTGTATTATGAAGAGCATCAATGACACAATTTATACATGCTGACTTGCCTGTTGATCTAATTGACAATTTCCGCTCTTATTTGCAAAATAAAAGGATACCATATCCTTAAAATCGAAAACTCGGATATCCCCTTTTCCAAGCCGAAAAATAATAATCGTCTTTTCCTATCAAATCAGCCTGTCCAGAAAACAATGCTGAAAATTTATCTACCTATAATATTGTTGCCTTACCTATAAGTAAATGTACTAAGCCAACTTCTATCTCCTCAACCCACATCTTAACTCTAATATTTAAAGTTCTCCGCTAAACATCGCTAATAACCACTTTTATATACTCTCCTCCGGCAAATAACTATATCGTTATGTTATTTGCCGGAGGAAATTTATAGCACTTTACCAAGTAATGACTTAATACTAAAACTATGTAGTAGCTTGATTATTCAATAGGAACTAAATGTGCTTGGAAATGTCTCAAAATCGGCGGTTCCCAAACGATTTTATAGCCATGTTTCATGTCGGCCGCACGTTTTTTGATTTCTATTACAGCATCGACAACCAGATCAAGCTGTGTTTGTGTATAAACACGTCTGGGGATAGCTAAACGCGTAAATTCAAAAGTAGCCTCCAATTGTTCACCGGTATCAGGGTCATTGCCCAACATATAAGATCCGATATCACAACCACGAATGCCGGCTTCCTTATACAATTCAAGGGTCAATACTTGGCCTGGGAATTCATAATAAGGAATTTGTGGGAAAATTTGTTTAGCATCAAGGAATATGCCATGACCGCCAACCGGCGCTTGATAAGCAATACCCGCTTCATCCAACCTGCTGGCTAAATATTCCATTTGACCGATACGGTATTTGAGATAATCTTCATTAATGCCTTCATAAAGACCGATAGCCAATGCCTCCAGATCACGTCCGGACAAACCGCCGTAGGAAGTGAATCCTTCAAAACTGATAGTATTTGCTTTGACCGGAAGGATGATCTCATTATTTTCATCTTTAATACCGATCAAGCCGCCCATATTGACCAAAGTATCTTTTTTAGCGCTCATGGTAAACATGTCCGCACAATCAAAAAATGCACGTACGATTTCAATAATGCTGGCATTTTTGAATTCTTCTTCGCGTTGTTTAACGAAATAAGCATTTTCAGCATAGCGAGCGGCGTCAATATCAAGAGGAATACCATATTTTTTACATATGGCTGCAGTTTCACGCATATTAGCAACAGAAACAGGTTGCCCGCCGGCGCTGTTATTGGTAATAGTCATAACAACCAAACCAATTTTTTCCGGACCAAGTTCATTGATAAGTTCTTCAAGGCGTTTAACATCCATATTACCTTTGAAAGGAGCGCGCATAGAAGGATTTTTTGCTTCTTCCACAACACAGTCGATAGCACGGGCGCCGGCCAATTCCACATGTGCGCGAGTGGTATCAAAAAACATGTTGGAAATAGCATATTTGCCTTCCTTAAGGAAAGAACTGAACAGTACTTTTTCAGCCGCCCGGCCTTGATGCACGGGTTGGATAAAACCATAATTGAAGATGTCTTTTGCAGCATTTACTAATTTATAATAGCTGCGTCCACCAGCATAAGCTTCATCGCCTACCATAACACCCGACCACATTTGATCGCTCATAGCATTGGTACCAGAGTCAGTAAGTAAATCGATATAGCAATCTTCACCGGCTAAATTGAAAACGTTGTAATGTGCATTTTTAATTTTTTCTTCTCTTTCTTCTCTTGTCAGCATTTTGATTGGTTCAACCATTTTGATCCTAAAAGGTTCCGCAACATACTTAATTGCCATTTAAATTCCTCCTATCATAATTAGTTAATATTTATGCAGATTAAATAACTGCAATTAAAGGTGGGTTACCTTTCATGTTATCATCGGTTAAATTAACTGTCAAGAAAAACATTAAATTTTTCTAATATTTATTAATTAAATTTCTCCTAAAGATTCATTTATTTTTTTTATTACGGATATCATAAGTTTAAGAAAGAATAAAGCAATATGTATAATTCATATACATAAATTCCCATTATTTTATATTATTATATTAGAATAATAATATAGTTTCCTATATATATATATATATTATTATTGACTCATATTAAGTATAAATACTGGGGTTCTCCAAGATATCCCTGATATAGCCCAGTACACATGCGCATAATTAAAGACGATACTTAATATTATTATTAAAAGCTCTAAATCTATATTTGACCAATAACAAATTAACAAAATAAATTCATGATTTTAATTTATATACATATTGTATAAGTGCCACTGCATAATTTAGAACATCTATATTATATTTATATTATGTTATTTTGTAGAATATTGTAGTAAACCGCTAATATTTTATAGGAATGCTTTATAACTTAGAAGCATCAAAGCATCAGTAAAAAAATCGCTATTGACTTTTTTATATCAAAGTGATAAAATTCACTAAAAATTAATATTATTCATTAATATAATATATTTATGCCTAAGGAAAATCTAGCTAGCGTTGATTCTTTGCTGCCGCCATAATAAAGCTGGGATTAAATTGCAGTTGATTCCATTTTCATGCATTATATAACTTATAATCATGTCTATGGCAAAACATAAATAGAAAAGGATGTGAAAACATGGATTATATTTTTTCAGAAAAGATTAAATCTTTAAAACCATCTGCCATCAGGGAAATATTAAAATATGCCTTCTCGCAGGATATGATAGCTTTTGCGGCAGGTAATCCTTCTCCGGAATCATTTCCTATAGAAGAAATTCAAAAAATATCTCGCAGT
>CAYRML010000053.1:0-10261 GCA_964425485.1 uncultured Peptococcaceae bacterium
TCAGGGTTTATAACACCATGCATAATCAAAAAGAGGATTTTGTGCCGTTAAAAGAAGGCAAAGTGAGTATCTATTGCTGTGGGCCGACGGTTTATAATTATATACATCTGGGCAATGCTCGTCCTTTAGTGGTTTTTGATACCATTCGTCGTTATTTTATCTTTCGCGGCTATGATGTGACTTATATCCAAAACTTTACCGATGTTGATGATAAGATTATCAACAGGGCTGCAGAAGAGAAGGCCACAGCCCAGGAAATAGCAGAAAAATATATTGCTGCTTATAAAGAAGACGCGGCGGCTCTTAATGTGTTGCCGGCTGATGTTCATCCGCGGGTGATGGAACATATAGATGATATTATTGCTATGGTAAAACAGATTATTGATAATGGGCATGCTTATCAGGCCGGCGGCGATGTCTATTTTGATGTTCGTTCTTTTCAGGGCTATGGTCAGCTTTCCGGCAAGGATATCGATGATTTACAGTCTGGCGCCCGCGTCAGTCCCGGCGAGCAAAAACGTAACCCTTTGGATTTTGCCCTGTGGAAGGAAGCCAAGCCCGGCGAACCGGCATGGGACAGCCCCTGGGGTCAAGGCCGCCCCGGCTGGCATATTGAATGCTCGGCCATGAGCTGCAAGTATCTGGGTGCTGATTTTGATATCCATGGCGGTGGCGCGGATCTGATCTTCCCCCACCATGAAAATGAGATCGCCCAGTCCAGGGCTGCCACCAATGGTGGTTTTGCTCATTATTGGCTGCACAATGGCTTTATTACCATCAATTCGGAAAAGATGTCCAAGTCTTTGGGTAATTTCTTCTTGCTGCGTGATATTTTGGCTAAATTTCCCGGTGATGTGGTGCGTTATTACCTTTTAGCCACTCATTATCGCAGCCCCATCGATTTTGCCGATGATAAGCTGGAAATGGCGCAAAAAAGCCTAGAACGTATCCGCAATAGTTGGCAATTGCTGCAAGCAGGCCTCAAAAGGGCAGAAGATATAGAGTCTGCCGAATTGACGGCGCAGATCGATGCGGCAAGAGATGCTTTTATCAAAGCCATGGATGATGATTTTAATACAGCTTTGGCCATTGCTGGTATTTTTGATTTTTGTCGGGAGCTTAACTCCTATTTACAACATGATCAATTATCGCACTCTGCTTTGCTGGCAGCTCAAAAACTGTTTAATGATTTTGATCAGGTTTTAGGCATGATCATTCCCCAGGCCGAAGAAAATAGCGGCTTGGTCGATGCTTTGATGGAGCTTATTATCAAGGTCAGGCAGGAAGCAAGGGCCAAAAAAGATTGGGGTACGGCCGATTCTATCCGCGACGGTCTAAAAGAGCTGGATATCATTTTGGAAGACACGCCGCAAGGCGCCAACTGGAAGCTGAAGTAAAGTAATTATAAGAGGTAACTTATGCCGCAAAAATCAGAGAAAATTACTACCGAGCCCCGCCTTTTACCGGCCTTGGCCCTGGCTTATATCGGTGACGGTGTCTATGAGCTGCGCGTGAGAGAATATTTTATCAGCCAAGGCGTGCAAAAAGTTGAGCGGCTGCACCGCCAAACAGTGGCCAAGGTTAGAGCGGAGGAGCAATCCCGTTTGGCCATGCGCATAGAGCCGCATCTGACGGCGGAGGAGCTTGATATTTACAAAAGGGGTCGCAATGCCAAAAGCGGACATCAGCCGCCTCATATTAAAGTGGGGGATTATCGTCGGGCCACGGGGTTAGAGGCCGTGGTTGGCTATTGGTATCTGATGGATAAAAAGGATCGTCTGGACTGGCTTTTTGCACTTTTGCTTGCGGATAAGACGATTGTTGATTAAGCATCAAGGAGGAAAAAATGGAAGTAAAGCTTTTGACTTATACGCCGGAGCCGGAGAAGGTTGTGGCCGCCGCCGCTCGTTTATGCTATTCTCCCAAGACGGCAGCGCAGGTTATGGAAGATTTCGCCGCTGCCGACGTCAATCAATTTATCAGCAAGCTGGTCGGTATGGGGCACTTTTCTCCTTTTGAGCATGTTTCCTTCACCTTTGCCATAGATGGTGTCAGCAGAGCCTTATCTCATCAGCTGGTTCGGCATCGTATCGGTGCTTCCTTCAGCCAAAAATCACAGCGCTATGTCAAGGCCGAGGATCCCGGCCAGATCGTCAAGCCGTGCTCTGTTGCCTCTAATGCCGCGGCCAATCAAATTTTTGATCAGGCTATTGAGCAGGCTTATGCCGCTTATGCCCAATTGCTACAGCTGGATATAGCGGCCGAGGATGCCAGATATCTTTTGCCCAATGCCACTGTTACTAATTTGGTTGTTACAATGAATGCCCGCAGTTTGCTACATTTTTTTGAGCTGCGCTGCTGCCAAAGGGCGCAATGGGAAATCAGGGATATGGCTAACAGGATGCTCGCTTTAGTCAAGGAAGTTGCTCCGAATATATTCAGTTCCGCCGGGGCAACCTGTAATACGCAAGGGTTTTGCTATGAAGGCAAAATGAGTTGCGGTAAGGTGCCGGCGGAAAAGATATTATCTAGGTCTTAAAGGCAGGAGTGGATATGAGTGAATTGATTTGCGGCCGCAACAGCGTTATCGCGGCCTTAAAGTCTAATAGAGAGATCAACCGTGTGCTGATTGCCGATGGTGTGGAACGCTCCTTCAGCGCCCAAGTGGTGGCATTATGCCGTCAAAGAGGGGTGCCCTATATGGTGACTGATAAGCGGCAGCTGGAGAAGTTGGCTGGGTCTGATAATCGTGGCATTGTGGCGCAGGTGGCCGCCATAAAATATGTGGAAATATGCGATATATTGACCGCTGCCGCAGAAAAAAATGAGCAGCCGCTGATCATCATACTGTCAGAGGTGGAAGACCCGCACAATCTAGGGGCTATTATGCGCACAGCCTGCTGTGCCGGCGCACATGGTATCATTATTCCCAAAAGGCGGGCCGCGGCCGTTAATCAGACTGTGGACAAGGTCTCAGCCGGCGCCGTTGATTATTTGCCGGTTGCTAGAGTTCCCAATCTGACGCAGGCTGTAAAGGAGCTGAAAAAAGCCGGCCTCTGGATAGTTGCGGCGGATATGCAGGGAGAAGATTATGATAAGGTGGATCTTACGGGCCCCTTGGCAATCGTTATGGGTGGCGAAGATAAGGCCATCGGCCCTTTGCTGCTCAAAGAATGCGACCTGGTGGCTAAAATCCCCATTACAGGGCCTATAACTTCTTTAAATGTATCGGCAGCGGCGGCTATTTTGATTTTTGAGGTTAAAAGACGCGGAAGATGCGGCAAATAATTATTTTCAGGTTATATATAAGCAGATAAACCCCATTTTGAAGGGGGGTATTGCCTATTATTGCTATTGACTTACCAATTTTATGTCGAGTATAATCTATATGTAATGGATGTTTATTAATATTTGTAAACAATGTAAAAACAGGATGTGAAGTATATGAGTATTCATCCGCAAAAGTCAGAGCCTGACAAGTTTTCTTCTCTGCCGGATGAACAGATTGTGGAAATTGCCCGGGAAGGCGATTTGGTAGCGCAGGAATATCTCATAAATAAATATAAGAATTTTGTGCGGGCTAAAGCAAGGTCGTATTTTTTGATTGGCGCCGATAAAGAAGATATAATTCAGGAAGGCATGATTGGGCTTTATAAGGCAATCCGCGATTTTCGCTGCGACAAGCTGTCTTCTTTCCGCGCCTTTGCAGAATTGTGCATAACCCGTCAGATCATCACAGCCATTAAGACTGCCACCAGGCAAAAGCATATACCTCTTAACTCCTATGTGTCTTTGAACAAACCTATCTATGATGAGGATTCAGACCGGACTTTGCTGGACATTATTTCCGGAACCCGCATCACAGATCCGGAAGAACTGATTATCAGTCAGGAAGAATTTGATGATATAGAGGAAAAGATGGGTGAAATACTCAGTTCTTTAGAGTGGAAAGTGCTGATGTATTATCTGGAAGGCAAATCATATCAGGAAATCGCCGCTGATTTGCAAAGGCATGTTAAATCCATTGATAATGCATTGCAAAGGGTCAAGCGCAAATTAGAAAGATATTTGGAAAACAGAGAGGTTGGCAACTAATCAAAAATTTTTATACTTTATTTTCATTTTAGCTATATTCTTATTGACAAGTTCTGACCGGATTGGTATAATAATCTTTGTCAGCCTTGCCGACGTAGCTCAATTGGTAGAGCAGCTGATTTGTAATCAGCAGGTTGCGGGTTCGAGTCCCATCGTCGGCTCCACCTGGTTTAAAAACTAATTGAGCTGTCAATTTCATAGCAGACATGGAGGGGTTCCCGAGTGGCCAAAGGGAGCAGACTGTAAATCTGTTGGCACCGCCTTCGATGGTTCGAATCCGTCCCCCTCCACCAATTATCGCGGAGTGGAGCAGTTGGTAGCTCGTCGGGCTCATAACCCGAAGGTCGTAGGTTCAAGTCCTGCCTCCGCAACCATGTAGAGCAGGCGCTTAGTTGAAAAACTAGGCGCTTTTTTTGTTGCAAAATTAATTTTATCCGTTATTTGTCCGTTATTTTTTGATTAAACTAGTAATTTAACTAAAATAGTATGTCAAATTTATATTTAACTTGTTTCTACAAACCACATATTATTGTCCTCAAAAAAGAGATAACGCTCTTGTCCCAAGATCATACACTTGTAACGCATGCCAACGCCGCCGGCTTTTCTGCTGGCGGCTCTTTGTTTTTCCAGAATATAATCTATTTTGTAATGTCTGCCATCATCCCAGATGATCTCTTTGGGATTGAGATCACCTTCTTTGGTGAATTCGGCGATGACATACACATATATTTTCGACATTTATATAACCTCCTAGCCAAAAAAGCCTCTTGGATGTACAGTATTTTCTTCTCGTGCGTTGAGTGATGTTAGCTCTCTGTCTGTATACATGACAGCGCGTTGAATGCTGTAATAGCCGAATCTGCGGCGTATATCATCTACGGCACGTTCCAGTTTGATTGCCTTATCTCTTTTTGACTCGTCAACAAATAAATCAAGTTGCTCAGGAGAGTAGGCGGAGATAAGTCCCGAGCCTCGAACGCAAATGCTCCTGATCGGTTTATGCCACCAATAATTAGCTTTGAACAGAGAAAAAGCTGTATCTGCTATCTCTTTTGCTATATTAGTAGGTCTTGAGATAGTGATTTGCCGAGTGAAGGAGTAAAGGTCTTTGTCTCTGACACCTATCTCCACAACCCGGCATTTGAAGCTGTTCTCTCGTAATCTGGTGGCCACGCTCTCACTCAGTACATAGATAATGAGGAAGACATCTTCATTGGTGGTAAGGTCGCGTGGTGTGGTGGTGCTGTTGCCTATGGATTTGATCGGTGATCGGTAATCATCCCGTGCTACGGGAGATGTGTCCCAGCCATTGGCAAAGGAGTGGAGTATCAAGCCCATTTTTCCTAAACGCTGTCGCAGTAGTTGCGGTTGTTTAAGTGCAAGAGCACCAATAGTACTGATACCGGCAGAACGTAGTTTTTTGCTGGTGCTGCGGCCTACATAAAGGAGTTCCTCTACAGGGAGCGGCCAAGCAATATTTTTGTAATTTTCTTTATTTATCATGGTTATGGCATCGGGTTTTTTGTAATCCGAGCCTAGCTTAGCAAATATTTTGTTCCAGGAGACACCAATACTAACTGTGATGCCTAACTCGAATTTCATTCGTTGGCTGATATCTTTGGCTATTTTCTCGCCATCTGCTATGAGCTTGGTGCTGCCGGTAACATCCAGCCAGGATTCGTCTATGCCGAAAGGTTCCTGTTGATCGGTGTAGTCGGCATAGATTTCATGTGCCATTTTACTGAAGCGCAGATATAGATCCATTCTTGGATGAAGGATATTGATTTCAGGACAGATTTTTCTGGCTTCCCAGAGTGCCATGCCCGTTTTGACACCACATTTTTTAGCTAATTCATCTTTGGCCAGAATGATGCCATGCCTTTTTTCTGCGTTGCCACCAACCGCAAGTGGTATCCCCTGAAGCTCTGGATGATGTAAAAGTTCAATATTGGCATAGCATGAGTTGATGTCTGAATGTAAAATAACGCGATCCATAAAATCATCTCCCTCGTGGATATAATTTTATTATAACTATCCTAACAAGATATGTAAATGGCAAAATATATCCATATAGGAAATTATTTAATTGAAATCCTAATTCGTTTCATATATAATACAGGCATAGGGAGTGATTATTATGAAAAGAAAAATCGGTGAGATTCTTGCATCTTTACGTGAAGAGCGTGGCTTATCACAGCATGATGTGGCAAGGATGCTCAGAGATCAAGATATAAATGTAAGTAATCAGGCAATCAGTAAATGGGAGAATGGATACACTATGCCCAATGCTGATCAGTTCCTTATGCTTTGTAAATTGTATGAAGTTAAAGATGTACTGCATTCTTTCTTAGGTGATTTTGTTAAATATCCGATTGAAAGGCTCAACCGTGAAGGGAAGCAGAAGGTGGATGAGTATATCGAGCTATTGTTAGCCAGCGGTTTATATTCTTTGGATAGAAAAGCTGAAAAGGTACAAGTTTTGCGCTCATTACCTTTATATGATATAGCTGTTTCTGCCGGTACCGGGCAATTCCTTGATTCAAGTAACTATGAGACTGTGGAAGTAGGGAGCGAAGTACCGATGGAAGGCAACTTTGGTGTGAGGATTTCAGGGGACAGTATGGAACCACGCTTTATTGATGGACAAATAGTCTGGGTCAGACAGCAACAAACATTGAATAATGGGGAGATTGGAATTTTTCTCTTAGATGGAAATGCTTTCTGCAAGAAATTATATAAAGATGAAGACAAAGCTAAGTTGATATCCCTGAATTCTAAATATGCTCCGATTGAGATTAAGGGTGATGTTAGGGTGTTGGGGAAAGTCGTAGGATAGAGAAGGCCAGGTTAGAAAGGAGTGATTTCCATGTGCGGTCGATACTATCTCGATATTGATAAACATGATGAGGAAATAAAAAAAATCATGGACGATATCCATGATCGTTATAAGAATACTCCTGAAATCGCCGAAATGAAAACAGGAGAGATTTTTCCGAGTAATATTGTCCCAGTTATCACCTCAGAATCGCCAATGCTAATGAAGTGGGGGTTTACTCGTTTTGATGGTAAGGGGCAAGTAATAAATGCACGATTAGAAACAGCACCGGAAAGGCCAATGTTCCGCAAAGTATTTTGGAATCAACGCTGTCTAATACCTGCCAGTTACTTTTTCGAATGGGAAAAGCAGGGAGTAAAGAAGACTAAATATGCTATTGGAAATCAAAAAACTATTTACATGGCAGGGATGTATAGATTTGAAAAAGAGATAAACACACCTCTGTTTGTTATACTTACACGACCGGCTGCTCAAGACGTAGCATTTATCCATGACCGTATGCCAGTTATTTTAGATAAAGATATCCATAAAGCTTGGTTTGCTGGAGATGTAGATAATAAGTATTTAATGGAGCATTCTTTGGAAAAATTGATTTTTGATAGTGTAAAATAAAGTGTAAAACAAATTAAAATTATATGAGTACAATGAGTAGAATGAGTACAATTATGTATTCTACTCATTGTACTCAATTTACTCATGTGATATGTGGATTTATTTCAAAAATTGGGGATGGTTTTCTGCCGGGAGTATTTATTTCCGCTGTTCTTTTTTCTCTTACATAACCGTATTCTTGTAGTAATTCAAATGGTTTATTAAAGTCAGCCATTTTTTTAAGTTTCCCTCTACAAAGGTTATATATGTCATTTTTGGACATTTCTAGTTGATCCTGGTTTTTGAGTTTTTGAATAATATATTTGGCATTTTCAATTCTTTCATCTGTTCCCATTATTTGATATGCAGCCTGAGCATGTTCTATAAAATAAAACCCGATATCAATAGCTTTTTGCATGGTTATACCTGGTATAGGGATTTTAACAGCAGAGCCTTGATTTTCTGTAAGGTGTAATAACCCAGCTATTCTTAAAACTGATCCGTGTATTTTACCGGCAAAATCTGCAATATCTTCCAAATCATCTATGAGGCGAGGCTCAAGTGATGTGAAAAAGGAGCCCAAAAGATCTTTTGCTTCTGGGGATAAGGTCAGTATATATGCATCTTCTTTATCTGGAATGTTTAGTAAAGTAGAACAAAGTTTTTCATATCTGTATTGGTATTCTGCAGGAATTGGGGTTGTTTCGAATTTTCTATAACCGACTTTTGATTGAGGGCTGGAATATAAAAATCTTGCGATTAATCCTCGACCTCTTAAGATTGGGTTAGACATTATGCCCTCTAATACAGTAGGTTGGACTGCTAGGGCAACAGTAAGAGCCGGATCGGCAATACTCTCGGAAGCACGGCCTTTGCGGTCTACTATTATATCATCTCCACAATGAGCCTTTAAAAATACTTCTATGTTGGCAGAATTGTTGTATCTGCCTGTCATGATGTCAAATATTCCACCTTCCGCTGAAACTACAGCCATTTTTGAATTATTATCGGCTAATAAGGAGGTCAATGCTTCCGGTGTAACATCATCGGTAATAAGGCGAATTGGTCTTATTTCTTCAAAATTGGTTAGGTCTTTTTGGGTTTTTAGTAGTTCTTCTTTAAGGCTGGGATCATCTTGAACTTTGTTTGATAAATTTTTCAATCGTTTCTCCAATAATTCTTTTTCAAGCCGGTTCTCATTGATTTTCGGAAGGAGACTCTTATTTAGTTTTTTTTCGAATTCTAATATGGGTTTTATCATCAACTTCATGACCCCACTTTTTCGCTCAGCTGGGAGAGCAATAACAACGCAATATAGGTTTAGCGGTTCTATCCAGTCTTTTTTGCCTTCTATCTTAATCTTTCCTTGCAGGCATATAGCAAGAACGGGAAGACTTATTACGGCTGGCATATCGACTGGTACTTGTAGACTTTCGCTGACTGCCACCACATAGTTTTGTATTTTTTTTGGCAGAGCATCGACGGGGAAGAGTGGTAGAACTTTTGTTTTTTGGAGAGGTATTGGATGCTCCCATGGTTCATGCTCATTTGTTTCTCCATTATTTAAACAAAAACCCAATTCATGCAAAGTGGCAATTTTTTCTGATTTGCTCAAGTCGTTTTGCAAGTGACAACACCCCGCTTTCATAAATCTTGCAAAATAAAGCTTTATCTTTGAAACTTCCTGCTATAAATATTCTTTCATGTAAATAGGTGAAATAATCCAGGTATAAACAGGCCTCTTGGAATAGAGGATGAAATGGACTTTCCGTATGTTCAGGTTTATAGATATTTTTCCATCTTGCCAGCAGACGGCAATAATGGGCAATAATGTCTTCTAATGTTTTGCATTTTTTTTCAAAGGCTGATAATAATGAATCGTCATACCTATATTGTTGTACAGTTGATGGATTTAATGGTTTGTCCATTTCAATAGCCAGGTTATAGATACTATTAAGTTCTTTGAGAGCTTCCAGTGGTGTTATACGCATTAATTTGCTTACCAAGTCTATAACATCACCATCTGCTCCACAACCAAAGCAATGGAATCGTTGCTTTTCTCGAGAAATAATAAATGATGGTGTTTTATCTTGATGAAATGGGCAACACGCTTTATTGTAGCGGTCCAACTGTATGCCATATCTTTTTGCAACTGAGATAATATTCAACTGCTTTTTAGCTTGGCTAAATATGTTCCTATCAAACAATATTCATATCCTCCGGAATGACTCTTATCTGACCATTTTTTATGGACTCAGGACTTTCGGATATACAAAGATATTGATCAAGGGTGTCTATGTTAATTAATCGTTTTTTCCCGCTTCTGACCGATGGAATTCGATTATCTAAAACCATACGAGTTAAGGCATAATAAGAAAGGTTGGTTTCCGGATCAAGGCTTTTAATATAACTGTAGGCTTCCTTGAGTGTTCTCATTCTTGGTAAAGCTGACACTATAAAACCTCCTTTCTCAGCTCTTCAATAGCAGAAAATATTTGTTGTTTTTTTGAGGTATCGATTTTTGTTCTTAACCAGCGTATTAATGTCATTTCGGATACCCCCATTTTTTGTGCTACTTGCCATTGATATAAGTTGGAATTTTTAATGGCATTTTTAATATTTTGGTTTGGCAAATATATCGCCCCTTTCATTATTGACTACTATGTTGTTGTTTGTTATAATAAAATTATACAACAAACGACATGTCGTTTGCAAGTGGCACGGATAGTAAATGATGAC
>CAYRML010000054.1:0-10248 GCA_964425485.1 uncultured Peptococcaceae bacterium
CTCATCTTCCGCGATTGAAGTTACTATCCCGCTCAATTCCTCCGTTGCTTTCCCGGTTGGTGCAAGCATAGGCATCAATCGGCTGGGTTCCGGTACAGTAACTATCACACCGGCCAGCGGTGTTACGCTGAATGGCGGCACTTCCAATATTGCTATCAAGACGCAGTATAAAGGTGCTGTCTTGCGCAAGCTGGGTACTGACGCATGGCTACTTCAAGGTGATATATAAGGCGGTGATGATATGTATTTCGGACATTTAGCAGCTATGCATATGCAAGGAAAAAAGGTTAAAACCCTGATAGCCACAATTACATCAAGCCAAAACTGGACTGTTCCCGCAGGCGTAACAGAGGTTGATGTTTACCTGGTTGGCGGTGGTGGTGGTGGTGGGGTTGCCACAAGGAGCGGCGGCGGTGGTGGTGGATACTGCAAGCTGCACCAAGGCATAACAGTAACACCAGCAAGTAGTATATCAATCACAATTGGTGCTGGCGGTGCAGTTGGCTCAGGTGGTGGCACAACCTCTTTTGATACCACCTATACGGCTGCTGGCGGTGCTAGCAATAGCAGCGAATTAGGCAGGGCGGGCTGCGCTGGTGGCTCAGGTGGTGGTGGTAGCGGTAATACTGCTGCTGCTGGTGATGGTGGCTCTAATGGCAGTGATGGTGAAACGGGTTATTATGCAGGTGGTTCTGGTGGTGGCACAATTGATTATACACCGACAAATCCGTATAATAATACTCGCTACGGTGGGGGCGGTGGGGGCGGTACGACTTCAACGCTTTCTTCCAGCCGTGGTTTAGGTCAGGATGGCGGTGGTGCTGGCGGTTATGGCTCAACAAGTGCTACAGCAGCTACAGCTAACACGGGCGGCGGCGGTGGCGGTAGAGGCAATGGTGGTGGCGGTGCTGGCGGCTCTGGCATCTGCTTAATTTATGGCTAGGAGGTATATATGGAAACTATTTATGCGGAAATAACCGATGGCGTTGTAACCAATATCACAGTCTGCGAGGATGAGGCTTTTGCTGCAAGTATGGGCTGGATATTGCTGGAAGAAGGTTTTGGCATCGGCGACCAATATATTAATGGGGTATTTGTGAAAACAACAGAGGAGGAAATAATATGACATATGAAGTTTTACAGATAGTGGTTTCTGTGGCGGCGGCTTTGATCACCGCTTTTTTGCTGCCTTGGCTGAAGGCCAAAATTGGCGAAGAAAAATACAACCAAATGAAAAATTTAATAAAGACACTTGTTGACGCAGCCGAAAAGAAATATGAGGATATTGAGAATGACAAGCTGAGGCAGACAAGTAAGAAGCAGTATGTGCTCAACTATTTAAATAGTAAGGGAATAATATTATCTGAGGATGAATTTGACGCCCTATTAAATAGTGCGGTGCAAGAATTGGATAAGGCTTTTCAGTAAAGATAACAACATCCCTGCCTTTTGGTGGGGGTGTTTTTTGTTATATGATAAATTTTTGAGAGGCAATGGAGGGACGATTCTTATATAATTTAACTTAATAGAAAGCAATAACATCTTTTAAAATAGAAATATTCCCCAAATTTCTTGTCCATTGAAATTAATATACAACATATGGTATTATTGAAACTACAGAAGCACAATTGTAAAAATTTTCTTGTGTAACCGGTTGCAATTATTACTTATAAGTAATATTATGTATAGAGAGACGGTGATTTGGGGATGATATCAGAAAAAGGACGACCTTTTACGGTTGAAATACATAAATATTTTAATAAAGAACTTGAAAAATTAATAACTATCCATTCTTTAGGTGATGATTTTAAAACATGGTTAGAAGCTTCTATCAAACAATTATGTGATTTTGGATATCAAATCTGCTGCAACCAATATGGTGATAAATTTCGTCAAATATTGGGTGGTGATAATAAGGGTTTATATAGAATAAAATCAAAAAAAGCATTAGGTAATATTAGGGTAATATTTACCATAAAGGATAGTAAATATATATTATTACATATATTCGTTAGAAAAGGAGAGGAATCTTATAATCGAGCACTTCGATTAGCAAATAATCGCAAAAAGGAAGTGTAAACATAAAAAGAAGGAGGAGGTTTATTATGTTAAAAGCGAAAAATCTAGGATCCATGGAAGAATTGGAACAAATTTTAAGAGATAGGTCAAAATTAAGTTTGTATTTTGGTGATTTAAAATACTCTATTTCTACAATGATAACAAAATTAAGATTGAAAAAAAATTTAACACAAAAAGAATTTGCGGAATTTATAGGTGTAAGCCAAGGTATGATTTCAAGATGGGAAAGCTGTGAATATAATTTTACAATCGAACAAATAGCAAAAATATGTGAAAAATTAGATGTAAGGCCCCAAATTTCTTTTTCTTATGAAAAAAGATTTTACCAATCTGATGATTCTTGGGATAATGTTCCAAATTACAAAAATTACAATATAACAAAATATAAAACGGCTAGAAAATATAAAACAGCTAGAAAATATGAAATAGCTGCCTAAATTGTGAATAGGGTGATCTAATGAATATAGATAAAATTAAATCAGAATTTCAATTAGTTAATAATCGTATAATAAATATTAATTTATCCAATAATCTTTTTTCTGTAAATGACTCTAAAATAAAAAAAGAAATAAGGAAATTAGATTATAATTATAATCTAATTGATAATGATGAATTGCACGCCGGGATTTTACAATTATTTGTAGAAATTATTGCTCTTGAAGAAAATGAAGAATCTGCACTACAAATTTCGATGGGTTTAGATGGGTGTTTTACTGCCGGAAAAGAATCAATGGATAAAAATCAGTTTATTGAAATGCTCGAAATAAGTGGTACAGCATGCCTTTATTCTATAGCAAGAGCGAATATCATTAATCTTTCATCACAAAGTATTATTGAGGGCCAATTGAGACTGCCAATGATAAATGTATATGATTTTGTTGAAGGCAAGAAGGCTGAAAGGACTAATCAAGACAATTCCATAGAATAATGTTAACACCGCAAAAAAGAGGGAGCATAACGCTTCCTCTTTTTTGCATAATAAAGCATTGTAATTTGTTAGGACGGGTATATAGTGGGTACATCCAACAACATTCAAGCTGGTGTTTTATGTTTAATAGCTTGCTTGACATGCAAGAGGTCACTGATTCGAGTTCAGTTAGCCCCACCAATAAAGCCTGCTATCTATATCGATGGCAGGCTTTTGCTTTTAGTCTGCCTTGTTAAAAAATGGTTAGCAATAGGCATTTTTTGACGGTAGCTAACAAGTAGCTAAAAATGGGCACAAAAAATCCGCGCCGATGAAGGAGCGGATTGATCGCAGGAATTAGGCGATGCGGACGTTTATGGCGCGCAGCTTGCGGGAATCCTTTGGGTCAGCCTCGGTGTCGTATGCCACTCTCTGACCTTCGGACAGCGACTTGAAGCCCTCACTTTGGATAGCGGAAAAATGCACAAATACATCTTCGCCACCATTTTCGTTGGAGATAAATCCAAAACCTTTTGTATCGTTAAACCATTTTACAGTACCGTTATACATAACTGTACCTCCTTAAAATATTTATTCTAGTGCAAAAATAAAAGCCACAGAATAATAAGCCAAAATGAAGATTGACTTATGCTCTGGGGCCATCAATTACTACATTTAGAATACCTATTTAGTATACACGCTTAAAACTCATTTGTCAAGCGTAATATTTTAAAAGAGCTGAGCATGAAAAAAGTTCTTAATGTGTCAAAAAAAAGATTCAAGGCCTAGAGAAGCGGATATTTCTCTCCGGCCGGTGGGTTGATTCTTGAAGAATGAGGCCGCAGGTAAATCGGATGGGGCTGGTTCTTTGCTGCAAAAAGGGTGTCTTGACAGGCTCTGTTTAAGCAAGATTCTAGTATAGAATGGATTGTTTTGAATATACTAATCAAAGATTTCGCAGTGAAGGAGAACCCCTATGACCCCGATTAAGATCAGCATGGAAAATGAAGAACTGCTAGAGCTGTTATTTGCCGAACTCTGCCGCAATGAGAAGCTTGATTGCTGCATTATGGATAATATGATATGGTGCTTCAGCGGTAAGAAATACCTGGCGGCGGTGCTGGCGGCTTTTATTTTCGAGAGGAGAGAGCCTTGGTATTTGCACAAACTTTTGGCCAAATATTATAATTACTTCGACTCTGAGCAGCAACAATCCTTGATGCTCAAAGCCAGATTCCTCTTGCGTAATGATAGCTTTTGCTGGGGATTTTTTGCCGGACGGGATCGGGAAGAAAGATTGGCCGCAGCTCTTTTTAATCATTTGTCTGAATGCGAAGAGCTTGATTTAGACGGTTTTATTAGTTTTCGCTTAGTTGGTTATGAGGAATATTTGCTGGCGGTGCTGGCTTTGGCCGCCGATGATCTTTTAGGAGAACAGGAAGATCATGATTATATTTGCATACTTAAGGATTTTTTGGCGGGTCAAAAGAGCTGTGGCACCAATTTGCATATCTTTTTGGTCGAAGGTTGTTATCGTCTGTTGCGTGAGCAAAAAAACAGGCTTGTTCCCTTGGAAGGCGGACGTTTGTTTGGTCGGGAAGAAATGATCATAAGTTGCCTGCTGCTTTTGGCTCCGCCCAGTCTGACCGTGCACTTATCCGATGAGCGGCAAAGCGCAAAATTCGTTACATCCCTCCAGGATATATTTGCCGAGAAGTTTCATATTTGCCATGGCTGCGCCCTTTGCTGCCGCCAATAAAGAGGCCCAAAATCCAATGGAAATTTGAGATTAAACAATTGCTTAAGCATGATCGACCAAGCATTGCACTTCTACCGCTAAAAGCCACGGTTCGGATATCCGAACCGTGGCTTTTAATGATTTGTCTGATCAAGAGCTTTTTTGTCCGGATTATTTGACAAAGCTCGGACAAAGTGGATATAATATTGTAATAATAATATGAAAAATCTCAAAGTATAGGAGTAATATGTATGAGCCTTTTGATAAAATTTCCGGATGGCAGCAGCAAGACCTATGATATGGCTCAGACTGCTGGTCAGGTGGCGGCTGATATCAGCCGTTCTTTGGCCAAAAAAGCTATCGGCGCCTTGGCTAATGGCAAAAAAGTCGCTTTGGATCAGCCCTTGGAGGGAGAAGTGGAACTACAAATACTGACTTTTGACGATGAAGAAGGTAAAGATATGTTCCGCCACAGCGCCTCTCATATCATGGCGCAGGCCGTCAAGCATTTGTTCCCCGATACCAAATTTGGTATTGGCCCGGCCATCAAAGATGGTTTTTATTATGACTTGGATTCACAGCATACTTTTACAGCTGAGGATTTTGCCGCTATCGAAGCAGAGATGAAAAAGATCATCAAAGCAAATATCCCTTATCTGCGGCAAGAGCTGTCGCGCGAAGAGGCTCTGCGCTTTTTTGCCGACAAAGGGGAAATATATAAAGTGGAATTGATTAATGATCTACCGGAAGATGCCGTGATCAGCCTCTATCATCAAGGTGATTTTACCGATCTTTGTGCCGGTCCCCATCTGCCATCCACGGGTTATGTCAAGGCTGTTAAGCTCCTTAGTTTGGCCGGTGCTTATTGGCGCGGCAATGAAAAAAACAAAATGCTGCAAAGGATCTATGCCACGGCATTTCCTGACAATGCGCAGCTGGAAGAATATATCTTCAAAGTGGAGGAAGCCAAAAAACGCGATCACCGCAAATTGGGTGCGGAATTGGAATTGTTCATGATGTCCGAAGAGGGCCCCGGATTCCCATTCTTCCTACCTAAAGGTATGATCTTGCGTAATGAGCTGGAAAATTTCTGGCGTGAAGAACATGCTAAATGCGGTTATCAGGAAATCAAAACGCCCATTATTCTCAGCCGCTCTCTGTGGGAACAGTCCGGGCACTGGGGCCATTATAAAGAAAACATGTATTTTACCAAGATAGATGGTGAGGATTATGCCATCAAACCCATGAATTGTCCGGGAGGTATTCTGGTATATAAGAATAAACCGCACAGTTATCGAGAGCTGCCCATTCGTTGCGGCGAATTGGGGCTGGTTCATCGTCATGAGCTGTCTGGTGCTTTGCATGGGCTGATGCGGGTGCGCTGCTTCACCCAGGACGATGCCCATATCTTCATGCTGCCGGAGCAGATAAAAGACGAGATCATAGGTGTGGTCAATCTCATCGATAAAGTTTATAAATTGTTCGGAGTTAAATATCATGTGGAGCTGTCCACCCGTCCGGAAAAAGCCATGGGCGACATCGCTATCTGGGATAAGGCCACCGATGCCCTGCGCGATGCCATGAAGGAAATGGGTATGGATTTTGTCGTCAATGAAGGTGACGGTGCTTTCTATGGGCCAAAGCTGGACTTTCATCTGGAGGACAGCATTGGTCGCACTTGGCAATGTGGTACTATTCAGCTGGACTTTCTGATGCCGGAAAAATTTGATCTGACTTATATCGGTTCCGATGGCCAGCATCATAGGCCAGTGATGATTCACCGCGTGGTATTTGGTAGCATCGAAAGATTTATTGCTATCCTCACCGAGCATTTTGCCGGCGCTTTCCCCCTTTGGCTTTCGCCGGTCCAGGTTAAGGTCCTGATGATAACCGACCGCCAGGAACAATATGCCAAGGAAGTTGCTGCAATGCTGGAAGCAGCCGGTATCCGTGCGGAGATCGATGACCGTAATGAAAAGATCGGTTATAAGATTCGCGCGGCCCAGACGGAGAAGATTCCTTATATGATGGTGTTGGGTGATAAGGAAATGGAAAATAGCACTATATCACTGCGCAAACGAGGCGAGGGCGACCTTGGCTCTAAGGATTTGGAGCAAACTATCGCGCTTTTGCAAAGGGAAATCAAGCAGAAAGCCTGATAAGAAATGTTGACAAAGCTCTTGTGCTTATGTTATAATTCTTTCCGTTATATAGTAAAGCAGATATATAGTAAAGCAGAGGCAGCCCGCTTCTCACCTTGCGGTTATAATCGTCAAGGTCAATAAGGCAAATACCAGAGGTGTAATTGCGCTTTATCGGAGTGGGTATGCTGCCCACTCTTTTATTTTTTATGGAGGTGACAAATATCAAAGAACTACGGATCAATGAAGAGATTCGGGTGTCTGAAGTGCGTTTGGTCTCGGCGGATGGCAATGAGCAATCTGTGATGAGCACCAGAGATGCTTTGGCCAAAGCTATGGAAAAGGGTTTGGATTTGGTGGAAATTTCCCCCAATGCCAAGCCGCCCGTTTGCCGTATCATGGATTATGGCAAATATCGCTTCGAGCAGACCAAACGGGAAAAAGAGGCCAAGAAAAATCAAAAGACTATCCAACTCAAAGAGGTCAAGTTGCGCCCCAATATTGAAGAGCATGATTTTGATACCAAGGCCAAGAACGCGGAGAAATTTTTGAGCATGGGTGACAAAGTCAAGCTGACTATCATGTTCCGTGGCAGGGAGATCACTCATCAGGAATTGGGCAGGACGCTCTGCGATAAAATGGCTGCCCGTTTGGAGCCTATAGCTAGTATGGAAAAGCCCGCTAAAGTGGAAGGTAAAAATATGATCGTTATTTTTGCCCCTAAACAATAGATTTTAGTTTTTAACAAAATTAATCAGGAAAGAGGGAAAGTCATGCCTAAAATGAAAACTCATCGTGGCGCTGCCAAAAGGATTAAAGCGACAAGCAGCGGCCAACTCAAGCGCAGTCATGCTTATAAAAGCCATATACTGGGCAAAAAGTCCGCGAAAAGGAAACGTCATCTGCGTAAAAGCGGCCTTGTTTCTGCCGCCGATTATTTAAAAACCAAAAAATTATTACCCTATTATTAAGGGTTAACTTGAAAGAGAGGTAGCACTGATATGGTTAGAGTAACAAGAGGCTATACTACGCATCGCCGTCATAAAAAAATACTAAAATTGGCTAAAGGTTATCGAGCTTCTAACTCCAAGCTGTTCCGAGTAGCAAATGAACAGGTTCTGCACTCGATGGCCTATGCTTTTGCTCACAGACGTAAGAAAAAAGGCGATTTCCGTAAATTGTGGATTACCCGCATCAATGCCGCAGCCCGCGCCAATGGCATGTCCTATAGCACCATGATCAACGGCCTGAAAAAGGCCGGTGTGGAAGTCAACCGCAAAATGCTGGCCGAGCTGGCAGTCTCTGATGCCACAGCTTTCAGCCAATTTGTGGAAACGGCTAAAGCCAACCTGTAAAGAAAACTATCAGCCGGTTTAAAACCCCGGCTGATTTTTTTACGGAGATATGAAAAATGGAAATAAGGAAAATGGAGATTGTTACTTCCAAAAGCAATCAATATATCAAAAAGGCTCGCAGCCTGCAGGAAAAGAAATATCGCGACCAAGAAGGGCTTTATTTGATCGAGGGATTGCGCCTGGCCGAAGAAGCTGTGGCCGCGGATGTGCAGCTTAGTTATGGTTTTGCAACGCAGAGACTGATCCAGTCACCGCGCGGTTCTGAGCTTTTACAAAAGCTGGCGCATTTGCCGATTTTTTGGCTGGATGATGGTCTGCTTGCTTATTGCACTGATACGGTGCAGCCGCAGGGGATTTTGCTGGTGGCGCCAAAAACCGCCAATGATCCAGCGCCGCTTTTGGCCGGCGGCAAATCTTTTTGGATCTTAGCCGATCATGTGCAGGATCCGGGCAATCTAGGCGCCATCCTGCGCACAGGCTGGGCGGCCGGTGCGGACGGCGTCATCATTATGGCCGGCGGCGCCGATCCCTATAATCCCAAGACGGTGCGTGCTTCTATGGGTGCCATCTTCAATCTGCCTCTTTACTTGGCGGCCATGGATGCTGAGGCTTTGGCTTTGATCAAAAAGGCCGGCCTGGATATTTTGGTGGCTGCAGCCGGCGGCCAATGTCTTTATCATAAGGCGGATTTATGCCGGCCTATGGTTTGGGTTTTGGGCTCCGAGGCTGAGGGTGCTTCCCGTTTTTGGAAAAGCGAGGCCAGCACCACTGTCCGCCTGCCCATGTCAGCAAATGTCGAATCCTTGAATGTGTCTGTAGCAGGCGGTATTCTTTTTTATGAGACCTTGCGCCAGCGTACGTCAAAGTAAGGAAATTTTCAAAAAGCCGCCTTTTATCTTTTATCTTTCTTGTCAGCTTTTATTTATTGTGATATAATCATTACATTAAATGAAGCGATGAAAGGTAGTGATCCTATGTTGGCTTGGGCAGAGGCCTATTGGAAACTCTTCGAGCAGACAGGTGCGATCGGCGCCTATATGATTTATCGCAAAATGGTTCTGCAATAAAACTGGGCCATAGCTTGAGTTTGTGATAAGAGGCAAGAAAAGTATTATATCTGTCAATAGTATTAATGAGGTACTTTATGCCTTTTATCCTTTGGGATGAAAGGCATTTATTATAGCTTTGTACTGGAGGTTAGATAATGTTAGCGAAATTGTCGCAGATAGAAAAAGAGGCTTTGGCCGCTGTGGCTGCCGCCGCCGAGGTTGCAGCATTGGCTGATGTGCGCGTGGCTTATTTGGGTAAAAAGGGCCACATCACGCAGATCTCCCGCAATATGGCGGATATTCCGGCCAAGGAAAGACCGCAGATGGGACAAGCCATTAATCAGGTCAAAGAGGCTGTGGAAAAGGCTATAGAAGAAAAAACTACCTTGTTGCAGGCCGCCGCGCTTTCCGCCAAGCTGGCTGAGGAAAAAATAGATATCAGTCTGCCGGGCGATATTTTTGCCAGAGGCAGCCGCCATATCCTTGATACCGTGATCACGGATATCGAAGAGATTTTTTTGGGCATGGGCTATACCATAGCTGAAGGGCCGCAGGTGGAGACCGATTATTATAATTTTGAAGCCTTGAATATCCCTCCGGATCATCCGGCCCGCGATATGCAGGATTCTTTTTACTTTAGCGACAATTTACTTTTGCGTACGCAAACCTCTTCCATGCAGGTGCGTACTATGGAAGAAATGCGTCCGCAGCTGCCGGTGAAGATCATTTGCCCCGGCACTGTCTACAGGCGTGATGACGATGCTACCCATTCTCCTATGTTCCACCAGGTAGAAGGCTTATATATTGATAAAAAAGTATCTTTGGCCGATCTTAAAGGCACTTTGTTATACTTCGCACGACAGATGTTTGGGGAAGAAAGAGAGATCCGCCTCCGTCCTAGCTATTTCCCCTTTACGGAACCAAGTGCGGAAGTTGACATCTCCTGCTTTGTTTGCGGCGGCAAAGGCTGCCGCTTGTG
>CAYRML010000055.1:0-9985 GCA_964425485.1 uncultured Peptococcaceae bacterium
GGCTGCCATCTGGATGCTAAGATGATAAATGATGTGCTGCCGGCCTTCAAGCTTACGGATATTGATTTAATGATCATAGAAAATGTAGGCAATTTGGTTTGTCCTGCTGCCTTTGACCTGGGAGAAGATGCAAAATTGCTGGTTATGAGCATTACGGAAGGCGGTGATAAACCCGGCAAATATCCCACCACTTTCTTGGCTGCAGATGTTGTGATCCTCAATAAGATTGATCTTTTGCCCTATATTGATGTGGATATGGCAGCGCTAAAAGAAGAAATTCTGCAGATCAATGCCAAAGCGGTGATTTTTGAGACATGTGCTTTTGGGGAGAAAGTGAGTGGTATAGAACAATTGGCAGATTGGCTAGCAGTTCACAGTAAGACAAAATACAAAAAAGGTAAGGTGATTTAGAGTTGAAAATGAGATTTTCTATTAAATTAACCGGTAAAGTTCAGGGGGTTGGTTTCCGCACCCTTATCTGTAAATTGGCTGATTATTTGCACTTATATGGTTGGGTCAAATATACCAAAGACGGCGGATTGATAGCGGAAGTGCAGGGCAACGACGAGCAAATAGAATATTTTTGTATGTGTTTACGTTCGGAGACCCCGCCGGAAGCTAAGCTGGAATCTATCAGTTATGACCAGATCCCCTGCAATAAAGATAACAGTTTTGTCATGCTTGAATCCGACGAATAAATAAAGTTTTCAAAGTTTTCAGGATAAAGTTTTTGGTAATAAAGGAGTTTTATATATATTATTTGCTGACAAGACTGAATAAAAAGTTGGTTTTTGTGGTTTTTTACTTATACAACTGACAATAAAGACAGGATGAAGTTTGCTTTAAAGCCGTTTATGTTAGTAAACTCTAATCATTAACCATGTATAATATTTTGCATAAATATTGAGAAAAAATGTTTATTTTTAAAAAAATAATATTTTCAGAAAATAATATTATTTTTATTGACGCAGGCAGAGCAATGTATTATAATTACTTTGGTCATGTTTAGACAAAATATGAGTTTTATAAACTTTTGGCCTGGAACAAAGAGGAGAGGAAATGGAAGCACAAGGGATTTTGCTCATTTGCATTTTTGTCCCCATAATCGGCGCATTTACTTTGCCGATTGTGGGTAGGTTTTCCCCAGTCATAAGGAATATTTTGGCCTTAATATTTGTTGGCATTTCCTGTTCGTCCGCATTCATGCTCTTGCCTCAAGTCATGAATGGGGACGCGGCGCTATTTTACTTAGAAATTCCATTGGGTTTGAGTATCGGCTTTTTAGCTGATCCGTTGGCTGTATTTATGGCTTTAAGCTCATCCCTTTTGGGTGCCTTTATCGTTTTTTATTCCTTTGGCTATATAAGACATTATCAGAACCAAAATGAATATTATATGATGGTCGTTTTATTCCTGGGCGCCATGATGGGATTAGTATTTTCTACTAATCTAATCATGATTTATTTATTCTGGGAAATAACGGCTATTTGCTGTTGGCGCTTGATCGGCTTTTTCCGCAAAAAGGAAATCATTCTCAGGGCGGATAAGACTTTTTTGATCACGGTTGCTGGCGCTTTGATGATGCTATTGGGTTTTATCGCTGTTTATAGCAGTAGCGGCACATTCGACCTGATGGCCTTAAAGGGGACAGTTTTGCCCAATATTATTGTCCTTTTGATTCTATTTGGTATTTTTACCAAATCCGCTACATTACCTTTCCATGTTTGGCTGCCAGATGCAGGGGTTGCTCCTTCGCCGGTTACCTCCTTGCTCCATGCCGCGGTTTTGGTTAAAATCGGCGTCTATGTTTTTGCGCGCTTATTCCTGGTCAATTTCCAGATTGAGATTATTTGGGCTGATGTGGTACCTGTTATAGCCGCCGTCAGCGCCTTAGTTTCAGCCGGCGCTGCCATGGTGGAAACAGACTTAAAACGTATCATAGCTTATTCCACGATCAGCCAGTTGGGATTTATATTCTTGGGCCTTTCCTGTGGCAGCTCTTTGGGTGTTGCAGGAGGTCTTTTGTATATTCTTATGCATGGGCTGGCTAAAGGCGGTTTATTCCTTTGCGCCGGCAATGTGGAACAGGCCACGCATACCAAGGATATACGCAAACTGGGCGGTTTGATGAACTCCATGCCTATGACTGCCGTAGCCTTTGCCATTTGTGCTTTTTCCGTTATGGGTCTACCGCCCTTTGGCGGCTTCTTCGCTAAATATATGGTCATTGGCGGCGCCGTGGCGGCAGGCTCGCCCTGGATAGCTTTCACCTTTATCCTGGGTGCGGTCATGACCGTTATTTATTTGCTACGGGTTTTTGTCAGAGTTTTCATGGGGCCTGTTGTTTATCCTGCTGTTCATGAAAGATCATTCACTATGGTCTTCAGCGTAATGGCGCTGGCTGTGCTTTCTGTTTTGGCCGGCATTTTTGTGCATATCCCTTCGCAACTTGTAGATGTAATCATTAATTCGATGGGATGGTGATGATAATGACTGGGATGCAGATTTTTTTGATAATGGTAATAATCCCGATCCTGGCTGCTTTGGCCATCCTGATTATTCCTAAGAAGTTTTTTGTCCCGGCAGCGGTTTTAAGCGTGGCCTCTATTGCTGTTGCTTTGGTCGCAGCTATTATGAATTTTGGAAATGATCTGATTTATACCAGGGAATGGTTATCCTTTGGCCTAGATTTTTCCCTTAGGCTTGATACTTTCAGCCAATTCGCCACCTTGGCGGTATGTGGTTTCGCTTTACTCATCGCCATATATTCCGTTAGCTATTTGCGCGGCAAAGCCTATGCCAGCAGATTTTTCTTCTATTTTGTTTTCACAGTTGCTTTTGCCAATGGCGCTCTTTTGGCCAATAATCTGATCTTGATGCTCTTTTTCTGGGAAGGGCTTTTGGTGGCGCTTTTTGGTATGTTCATTGCCAGCGGCAAGCATACTTTTCCCACGGCTGTCAAGGCTGTGACTTTGAATGGTATTGCTGACCTCTTCCTGATGCTGGGCATTGCTATCACGGTTTGGATCACCGGCACCGCAGCTATGGACATGATTACACCGATTCCGGTGGAAGGTATTGCTATACTGGGCTTTATTATGATGATGCTGGGTGCTATCGGCAAATCTGGCTCCATGCCTTTCCATAGCTGGATTCCGGATGCGGCAGAAAAAGCCCCCATACCACTATTAGCACTTTTGCCTGGTGCTTTGGAAAAGATTTTGGGCATCTACCTGTTGTCCCGTATCGTTCTCAATTTTTATAAAATTTTGCCTCACTCGGCAATGAGCACTTTGATGATGGTTATAGGCGCTCTTACCATCGTATTTGCTATTTTTATGGCCTTGATCCAGAAAAATTATGCCAAATCTTTGGCTTACCATACTATCAGCCAAGTTGGTTATATGGTCATAGGTATCGGGACGGCATTGCCTGTCGGTATCGTGGGCGGTATTTTCCAAATGATCAACCATGCTGTATATAAGAGCTCCCTTTTCATGAATGTAGGCGCTATCGAAAAACAAACGGGAACCACAGACCTGAGCAAAATGGGTGGCCTAGGCAAATATATGCCCGTGACCATGATTTCTTTCCTGCTCACTGCATTTGCTGCTTGTGGTGTGCCGTTTTTCAGCGGTTTCTTTTCCAAGGAGCTGATTTTGGACGCAGGGATAGAAGCCGGCTTTATTTATTATCTGGTCATGCTGGGCGGCGCCTTTTTGACTACGGCCCTTTTCCTCAAGATTGGTCATGCGGCCTTTTTCGATAAACCGGCCAGCGAAGAGCTAAAAAAGACCAAAGAAGCGCCTGTGGCTATGCTGATACCGATGCTGATCCCGGCTATCCTGTGCCTGGTCTTTGGCCTGGGCAATAGATTGCTGTTATCCGGTGTTATTGAGCCTATTATCGGCCAAGATTTGCTACAAGGGCACAGTTTTGCCGGTTGGCCTGCTTCCGGTTTGCTGGTGGCCATTTCCATTGTGGTAATAGTTTTAGCAATTTTGCACCATTATCTGAGATTTTCGAAAAAGGGTCGGGCTGTCCAGGTCTTGGATCATTTCCGCCAGGCTCCTGTTTTGCGCAGTGTTTATAATGCGGCAGAAAAACATTATTTGGACCCGTATAATATCCTCATGGCTGTTATCAGGGTATTGTCCTGGATAGCATATGGTATAGACCGTGGAATCAACTGGATCTATGATGTTTTGTTTGTAAAGGTATACAACATTATCGCCAAAGCCCTGATAGATGCCAATGATGGCAACCAGTCCAGATATATTATTTGGTCTCTCTTTGGCTTGTTTATAGTGCTGTTTATCTTTATCGTATTGATATAAAGTTAGGAGGGGGAAGACATGCCAATATCAATCCAAATCGCAACAGCGGCTTTTATTGTAGTACCCTTCTTAGCAATACTGCTGCTCAATCTCATGAAGAAAGAAGCCGCCGGCAAGATGGCTCTTTGTACGGGGATAACGGTTTCTGGCCTGCAGATCGCTTTTGCTATAATAGCCTTCATCGTTCTGTGGCAAAATAACAAGGATTTTGTAAATTTCTCCGTTTTTTGGGATCTGAACAGCAGTCCCACGGCATCTTATTTTTCACTTGATTTCTTATCTTTGATGGTCGTCTTTTGTATCGGTATGGTCACAATGGTTTCCTATTTTGTGGCCGGCAAGACCTCCAAGGGTAAAAATTTGAACTTTACCAATCTGATGCTGGTTCTTACTTTGGGCATGAATGGCATTGTGATGGTTACGGATCTCTTTTCTTTCTATGTCTTTTTGGAAATCACGGCTGTTGCTTCCTTTGTTCTGATCTCTCTATTTAAAGACAAAAATGGCCTGGAAGGTGCGTATAAATATCTTATCATGTCCTGTATAGCCACGGTATTTTTGCTCTTTTCCATGGCTTTCATCTTTATGGAAACAGGCAGCTTGTCCTATGAGGCTTTGGCCTCGGCTTTTGCGGGATGGAAGGCGGGCGGTTATCCCTTCCACATGATTGCCGCTTTGATCTTATTTGCCACCGGCATTTCCATCAAGGCTGGTTTGGTTCCTTTCCATGCGTGGCTGCCTGATGCCTACCAGGCGGCGCCGCCGGCTGTATCTGTGGTTTTGGGCGGTCTGGTGACCAAAGTTGTGGGCGTATATGCCATCATGCGTTTAATGGGAGATGCCTTTGGGCAGGTGGACACATTAAATTCAGTTATGATGGTCATTGCCCTAGTTTCCATCGTTTTTGGCGCCATTGCCGCTGTCGGGCAAAAAGACTTCAAGCGTATTTTGGCTTATTCCAGTATCAGTCAGATCGGTTATATTGTGCTGGGTATTTCCTGCGGTAGCTTTATCGGTTTTTTGGGGGCGGCTTTGCATTTCTTTAACCATTCCACTTTTAAGACAACTTTATTTGTCAATTCGGCCGCTGTGGAACATGAAACGCATACCAGGGATATTTCCAGATTAGGAGGTTTAAGCAAGCAAATGCCCATTACCGGGGCATCTTCGGTTTTAGCTTTCTTATCGGCGGCAGGCATACCGCCTCTGGCAGGCTTCTGGAGTAAATTGCTCATTATTATTGCCACCTGGCAGACAGGTTATCATAGCGCGGCTTTTATAGCCATTTTTGCCAGTATATTCACGCTTGCTTATTTCCTGCGTTTGCAGCGGCGGGTCTTTTTTGGGCCGCAGGTTGTCTATAATGCTATCTGGCCTATGAATTATACGCGCTATAAAAGTGATCTGGATGATAATGATAAACCTATAGAAGTGGATATTGATATAGCCGAGCCGAAAAATGGCCTGATCTTTTCTCAGATATTTTTAAGTGTTATCACTGTTGCTGTTGGTGTTTTATTCCCCTTTATGCTTGTTTTCCTGCAAGCACAGGGCATTTTGTAAAGGGGGGATAATTATGTTGGTATTGATGTTTATTATCTTGGCCTTGATGGTTATATTCTGCGTAGTGGCAGTGATGCTACGCAATTTGGTAAAATCCGCCATATCCCTTGCCGTAGCCAGCAGCATGCTGACCGTTATTCTCTTTATGCTGGGCGTTCCTTGGGCTGCTTTATTCGAGCTTTCGGTTTGTGCCGGCTTAATCACGGTTATTTTTGTTAGTGCCGTCAGCCTGACCACTCCATACAGCAAGGAAGAAGAAAAAGAAATCGTCAAGGAACGCCGCAAACGGTATATGCAATTACCAATCATACTGGTATTTGTGGCGATTATTGTAGGCGTGGCTCTGATAATGGGCAACAGCACCGATCTAGTACCGGCTGTCGGTAATGCATCAACCTTTATCAGTTTTGCAGACGTTTTATGGAATATGCGCCAAACCGATATATTAGGACAGATCATCGTAATTTTGGCCGGTGTTTTTGCTATCGTTGTCCTATTTAAGGAGCGTGATAAAAGATGAATATATACAGTGTAATGATGATCATAGCGGCTGTTTTGATCGTGACTACCGGATTTTTTTGCCTCATACGCACACGTAATGTCCTGCGTGTCATCCTCGGCATAGAGGTTTCTATGAAGGCTGTTACCTTGATGCTGGCTTTTGCCGGCTGGATCAGTGGCGCCTATGATTTGATGCAGTCTTTTATCATTACCATGATCGTAGTTGAAGTGGTTATAGCTGTGGTTGCCGCTGGTATTGCTATCAGTGTATATCGTAAGACCGGTTCGCTAAATATAAGAAAAATCAATAATCTCAAAGGATAAAGGGGGGGGCTAATAAATGAATATGTCGAATTTATTGCTTACTCCGCCCATAACTTTTGTCATTTTTTTAGTATTGGGATTACTTATATCATATTTGGGCAGTCTAATTCAAGCAAAGGGTAAAGAGTCTGCCGGAAAATTGACGTCTTATGCCTGTGGTCAATCCGATGTGCCGAACCATGTCAGCCCGGATTATTCGCAATTTTTCCCATATGCTTTTTTCTTTACTATTATGCATATCTTGGTATTGGTCCTGGCGACTTTGCCAGGAGATGTAGTGCTTTTGCCCATCATTTACTTGGTCGTGGGCGTGATGGCCTTGATCATTTTGTTCCGGAGGTAGTGAAATGTCCAGAAATATAATTGATAAAGCCATAGATTGGGCAAGACGCAAATCTCCTTGGATCATCCATTTCAATGCCGGCGCTTGCAATGGCTGTGATATCGAAGTGGTGGATGCCTTAACCCCCCGCTATGATCTGGAGCGTCTGGGTATGCTTTTGCGTGGTTCCCCGCGCCATGCCGATGTTTTGGTCTGCACCGGTGCCGTCACTTTGCAGACACGCGACCGGCTTAAAAGGATATATGAACAAATGCCGGAGCCGAAATTTGTTTTGGCGGTCGGCACCTGCGCCTGTTCCGGCGGTATTTTCAGTGATTGCTATTGTGTAAGCGGCGGTATCGATACAGTGGTACCTGTGTCTGCTTATATACCGGGCTGTGCTGCCCGTCCGGAGGCTATTCTCGATGCCGTGGCTAAGCTTTTAGCCGAATTAGAGCAGCAGGAGAGAGAGGCTGACAAAAGGCCGTCTTTGGATGATGACGATTATATTGCCACTCTTGATAAATTGTCGGCCGAAGAGATTAAACAGCTACAAGAGAAGGAGGAAACAGAATGAGCAGAGCGGAAGAGATCAAAGCTCAATTAGAGGGAAAATTTTCTGTGCTGGCTGATAAAATTACTGTTTCCCCCAGCAACAGGATATATTGCCAACCCGTAGACAGAGCCGATTTTTCTAATATACTGGATTATTTATTTACAGAGATGAAATATGATTTTTTACATGTGGTCATCGGTCTGCATGTGGGGGATAATCTGGAATTTGCTTATGTTATCTCCAATCGTGAAGACCGGCTGCTGTTATCGCTGAAGCAATTTGCCCCTATCTCCGACCCTGTCATTAAGACCGTGACCGACAAATATCCCAGTGCCTTGTGGCATGAAAGGGAATTGGTCGATCTTTTTGGCGCTGTTGTGGAAGGACTGCCACCGGGCTTGACCTATCCTTTGCCGGACGGTTGGCCTAAAGGCAATTATCCTTTACGCAAGGATTGGAAAGTGGAATATTTTGACAGGGAAACAATGACCTATAATCCCCCTCAACCGCAAGCCGAGGCGGAAGCGGAAAAACCCTCGCATGAGTCTTTGTCGGAAGAGTAGGCAAAAGGAGACTGCTATGAGTAAAAAAATCGTTATCCCCATAGGTCCGCAGCACCCAGCTTTGAAGGAGCCCAGTTGCTTCACCATCACCCTGGAGGGTGAAAAAGTTGTGCAAGCAGTGGTAGGTGTCGGCTATAATCATCGAGGGCTGGAAAAATCCTGCGAATCGAGAAATTATATACAAGCGCTCTATATCATAGAACGTGTCTGTGGTATTTGCTCCCATGCCCATAGCACCCTCTTTTTACAGGCTGTGGAAGAATTGGCCGGGGTGGAAATATCCAGGCGGGCCAAATATATCAGATGCTTGATGGGAGAGCTGGAAAGGCTGCATAGTCATTTGCTGTGGTTGGGCGTGGCCGGGCATGAGATTGGATTTGATACATTGTTCATGTATAGCTGGCGCGATCGGGAAAGAGTACTGGATGTTCTGGCCACTCTGGGCGGTAATCGCGTCAATTATGGCATCAATACTCCCGGTGGTGTGCGCCGTGATATAGATCCCGACTATATGCAAGAGATCAAAAAAATGGTTGATCAATTAGACGAACAGCTCAACTATTATATTGAATTAGCCATGACAGAAACAACTTTGGAAGCCCGTTTATCCAATATTGGCAGGCTGACGCATGATGAATGTCTTTATTATGGCGCAGTGGGCCCGGTGGCCAGAGCTGCCGGTGTGGCGGAAGATATACGCAAAACCGACCCTTATGCCGCCTATATGGAAATTCCTTTTGATGTGATAACGGATGAGCATGCTGATGTTTTCGGCCGTACCGTAGTGCGCCTTTTGGAAATGAAGGAAAGCATCAAGATCATACGCTATATCATTGCCAATATTCCGGATGGGGAAATAGTGGTCAAAGTGCCGCGCAAAATACCTGCCGGAGAATGTATCAGCCGTTATGAGGCGCCCCGTGGCGAAGATATGCATTTTGTCAAATCTAATGGCACGGATATGCCCGAAAGGGTGCGCGTGCGTGCTCCCTCGGAGGCAAATTGGCATGGTATGGCCCATATGCTGGAGGGCGATTATCTGGCTGATGTTCCTATCATTGTGGCAGCTATTGATCCTTGCTATTCTTGCACGGACAGAGCTGTGGTGCTTGATGACCGCAATACCGGCAAAACGACACTGATGGACTGGAAAAATTTACGTCAATACAGTATTGATTGGTATAAAAAACGGGGTATAGATGCTACCCAAATAAAACTCCCCACCAAACTATTATAAAATTTTTCAGCTTTTAGGGGAAGAAAGGTAATCACTGATGGCGCTTTCGATATTCCACATTTTAATATTCCCCGGCTTTCTCTTTCTGGCCACTTATGCCCTGATCTTTGAATTTTGGGATCGCAGGATATATGCCAGATTGCAAAACCGGCAGGGGCCGCCGTGGTTTCAGCCGACGGCCGACTTTATCAAATTGATGGGCAAAGAAACTATTGTGCCTAATGATGCGGATAAGTCGGTCTTTAAGGCTTTGCCGATTTTTGCTTTTGCTGCGGTCAATACGGCCTTTTTATACATACCTGTTTGGGGCGTCGATTCTCTTTATTATTTCGGCGGTGACCTGATAGTGGTATTGTATCTTTTGACTATTCCCACGCTGACCTTTTTCTTGGCCGGCTGGTTTTCGACCAGTGTCTTTGCGACTATTGGCTCCATTCGTGCCATGACCCAGCTCTTCTCTTATGAAGTTCCGCTCTTTATGGCTTTGCTGGCGCCCGCCATTTTGGCCGATACCTGGTCAATTTCCGGCATTGCGCAATTTTACTGGCAGCATCCGCTCTATATCCTGATTAATATACCGGC
>CAYRML010000056.1:0-8925 GCA_964425485.1 uncultured Peptococcaceae bacterium
TATCGCCCATATTACCAAACACCATCATCTGAACATTAACGGCAGTGCCCCAATCGGAGGGGATATCATTCATGCGGCGATAAACGATAGCACGGGGATTATTCCAGGAATGGAATACCGCTTCCACAGATTCCAGCAATTGTTTTTGCGGATCATTGGGAAAATCATCGCCGACTTCTGCTTTATAGAGGTCTTTAAATTGTTTAATGACTTCTTTCAAGTCATCAGCAGTCAGCTCATTATCATAATGGATACCTTTATCTTCTTTGATACTGTCTAGTACTCTTTCAAATTTAGCTTTGGAAATACCCATGACCACATCGGAAAACATTTGAATAAAGCGGCGATAAGAGTCATAAGCGAAAGCATAATTTCCGGTCTTTTTGCCCAAGCCTTCGGCTGCTACATCAGTCAGCCCCAAATTGAGGATAGTATCCATCATGCCCGGCATAGAAGCTCTGGCACCGGAGCGGACAGAGACCAAAAGCGGATTGGTGCTGTCACCAAATTTTTTGCCGCTTTCTTGTTCCAGCTGTGCCAAAAAGTCCTTGATCTGGCTGACTATTTCCGGGGCGATGGTTTCACCCTTGTCATAATAGTCCATGCAGGCTTCGGTTGTGATGGTGAAGCCTTGCGGTATAGGCATGCCCAGATTGGTCATTTCGGCCAAATTTGCGCCTTTGCCGCCCAACAGATTTTTCATCGAGGCTGCGCCCTCTTTGAAAGAATAGACATACTTGCTAGTCATTACAAAAATCCTCCCCCATATTAAGAAGTATATATAATTAAAAAATTAATCGACTATTTGTGAAAGATCCCCTATACCTTTAGTCAAATCTACTATCTGGGCCAAAAGAGCCAAGCGGTTATTGCGCAGCTCATCTTGTGGGGCCATGACCATCACTTCGTTAAAGAAGCTGTCTATCTCCCCACGCAGGGAAGCTATGGCCGTCAAAGCAGAGACGTAATCCTTATCCACCAGCGCCACTTGTATCTGATAGCTTACAGACTGCAATAAAGCATAAAGCTGCTTTTCCGATTCCTCCACCAACGATTTTTCATCCACAACCAAGCTGGCCGGTAAGATTTTTTTCGAGGCAGCATTACGCAACAAATTGGCCGCACGCGTAAAACCGGCCAACAGCTCGGCAAAAGCCGGCTGACTGCGATATTGCTGCAAGATCACAGCCCTTGTATAAGCATCGGCCAAGTCATCATAACCGGCCGCGGCAACCGCATTGATCACATCATAACGGATGCCGGCATCTGTAAGAATATTTTCCAGGCGAGCACCTAAAAATGCTGATACAGCCTGTATAACATCATCCTTATTTACGATCAGCTGGGACTGATTTGCTAATAGATCATAGCTTTTGCCAATCAGCGCAGAAAGAGAAATGGTCAAAGGCGCAGCTTCTTCCACTATGATCTGAGCTATACCATTGGCTGCTCGGCGCAGAGCATAAGGATCCTGCGAACCCGTAGGTTGCATATCGATAGCAAAAAAACCCACCACACTGTCCAATTTATCACAGATAGAGCAGAGTTTGCCGGCCATGGTTTGCGGCAAATCATCACCTGCGAAGCGAGGCAAATAATGCTCTCTAATAGCCTGTGCCACCTCGGCATCTTCACCGGCATGGGCAGCATAATATTCACCCATTATGCCTTGCAATTCCGGGAATTCATATACCACATGGGATAGCAAATCACCTTTCATCAAAAATACTGCCCGCTCACTTTTGGCGATCTCGTTTTCAGACAGATTGAGTTGCTGTCCCAGATAAGCCGCCAAAGCGCCTACTCGCAGCATTTTTTCCGCCAATGTTCCTAGTTTTTCATGAAAAACTATAGTTGGCAATTTAGCGATATTATCTTCAAGCGGCGTTTTGATATCTTCCTGCCAGAAAAATCCGGCATCAGCCAAACGAGCCTTGAGCACCTTTTCATTACCGGCCGCCACAATATCCAGGTGATTATCATCACCATTGCGCACGGTAATAAAGCGTGCCAAAAGAGAGTCATTCTTTCCATAAACCGGGAAATAACGCTGATGCTCTCGCATTGGTGTGATGACCAATTCTTCCGGTATCTGCAAATATTTATCTTCAAAGCTGCCGGCAAGAGCAGTTGGATATTCTAATAAAAATACGATTTCTTCCAGCAATTCGTCATCCGCTTTGACATAGCCACCTTCTTTTTCCGCCACGGCCTGCACCTGCTGCCAAACCAGCTGCCGCCTTTGTTCCTGGTCTACGATGACATAATTGTCTGCCAAAAGCGAGAGATACTGTGCAGGTTCTTCAATCACAATATGGTCACTGCCGAAAACCCTGTGACCACAGCTGATCTGGCCGCTGGTTTGGCCGGCAATGGTCAGCGGGATGATTTCCCGGCCCAGCAAAGCCACGATCCAGCGGATGGGGCGGGCGAAACGCATTTCTTCATAACCCCAACGCATGGGCTTGGGGAAATATATTTTATGCACCAAGTCCGTCAACAGCTGGGGCAAGACCTGCATAGCAGGCAACCCCTTTTGCTTCTTGACGGCAAAAATATAGTTATTGCCGGAGACTTCTTTTTGTATCAGGTCCTTTTCCTCCACACCCTGACCTTTGCAAAAACCCAGCAAAGCCTTGGTCGGTTTGCCTTCCTTGTCATAAGCCACAGCCAGCGAAGGCCCTTTGGACTCGATACCGCTGTCCGGCTGCATATCAGAGAGTCCGGCTGCCCAGATGACCAAACGGCGCGGCGTGGCCCAGATTTTCAGCTCATCATAAGCGAGCAGATTTTCTTTTAATGCCATTTCGGCCAATGATTGCATCTGCTTGATGGCCGGAGGCAAAAAGCGGGCCGGGATTTCTTCAACACCCAGCTCAAATAAGAGGTCTTTTTTAGCCATTATTCTTTATCCCCCTCTTCTTCCAAAATAGCTTTGCGTAAAATAGGATCTTTCAAAAGGGGATAACCCATCGATTTTCTTTGTCTGACATAACCGGCAGCACAAAGACGGGCCAGATTGCGCACGCGCGCGATATAGCTCTGCCTTTCCGTGACACTGATCACGCTTCTTGCATCCAAGAGGTTGAAGGCATGAGAACATTTCAAAGCATAGTCATAGGCCGGCTGGACAAGGCCCTTTTCTATTATGCGCAGGCTTTCCGCTTCATACATATCAAAAAGCTTGAACAACATATCGGTATCGGCATCGGAAAAATTATAATGAGAATAATCAACTTCGTTCTGATGATGCACATCACCATAAGTGGTATCTCCCACCCACTGGATATCATAAACGCTGTCCACCTTTTGGATGAACATAGCCAGCCTCTCTATACCATAGGTAAGCTCAGCGCAAACAGGTTTGCAGTCGATACCGCCGCATTGTTGGAAATAGGTGAACTGAGTGACTTCCATACCGTCCAGCCAAACTTCCCAACCCAAGCCCCAAGCGCCCAAAGTGGGACTTTCCCAGTTATCTTCAACAAAACGGATATCATGCTCTCGTGGGTCTATACCGATGGCTTCCAAAGAAGCCAGATACAGTTCCTGAACATTGAGTGGGGAGGGTTTTAGGATGACTTGATACTGATAATAATGCTGTAAGCGGTTAGGATTCTCGCCATAACGACCATCGGCCGGACGGCGGGAAGGCTCAACATAAGCCACATTCCAAGGCTCTGGCCCCAAAGCACGCAAAAAAGTGGCCGGATTCATAGTACCCGCCCCTTTTTCCATATCATATGGCTGCAAAATTATACAATTATTATCTCCCCAGTATTTGTTCAATGCCAAAATAAGATCCTGAAAATTCACACTGCTTCCTCCCATAACAGAAAAATTGCAAATATAATATCACAACAAGCCTTTTGCATGATCGATTTTTCAACAAAAGGCTTTTCAAAAATTTATTTGTATTGTAAGCAGTATTATTTTAACAAAGTCGTCAGTTAATGTCAAAGAGTCAGAATTATCTCAAATCAATTATCGGCTAATAATTGCTGTAACACACCCCTGGCCCTGGCCATATATTCCAGATGATAATCCAAATAATTATCCAGCACCTGCTGTAATTCCTTCTCACATTGGGGACTTATTTTCAGATTGGGAACCTTAGCCAAAGGGCAATTCAAAAGATGCCTTATTACCTGCACCGTACCAGGGCTTATAAGAAATTGCTGAGAATCATGGCAGGCAGCACAGACCAAACCGCCACGAAAAGGAGAAAGGTAAAACTGTGTGCCCAGTCCACGTCTGCCGCAAACCATGCAGCGCTCCAAATAAGGGGCCAAGCCCAAAGCCGCAAGCAACTTCAGCTCAAAAAAATGTCTGGTCAAGGGCAAATCATCATGCAGCTCTAAGAGGGAAAAAGCAGCTAAAAGTAAAGCAAAAAGACCACTGTCAGGCTTCTTTTCCGGCACGGAAATATTCAGTAATTCCGCTATATAGGAAGCATAGGCAATACGTTCAAGGTCGGTGCGCAAACGTAGAAAAGGCTCTATGACCTGGCCTTGAGTAATGATATCAAGATTTCCGCGCCCCTTTGCCAAAGAAAGTCGGCAATAGCAAAAAGGCTGCACAGACCCTCGCAAGGAGCTTTTTTCCTTGAGCACCCCTTTAGCAATAGCTGTCTGCTTGCCTTTTTCCGGACTGTAAAAAGTGATCAGCTTATCATTTTCCTTAAAATTTTTGCTGCGGATGATTAGCGCTTGTACCACATAATTACGCTCCTCCACGGCTCACCCTCCGATATCTATTCATCCAAAAGATTCCAATTGCGCAAAAGCCCCTCATTATTGCGCCAATCTTTTTTGGCTTTGACCCGCAAATCGAGATAAATGGGGCAGGCGAAAATTTTCTCTATTTCCTGCCGAGCTGCTTGTCCTATCTGCCTGAGCATTTTGCCGCCTTTGCCGATTATGATACCTTTCTGTGATTCCCGATCCACGTAGATATTGGCCTCGATATAGAGCCTTTCACCAGGCCTTTCTTCCATAGCCGTGACTGTCACGGCCACGGCATAGGGGATCTCGTCCCTGGTGGCATGTAAAATCTGCTCCCTCACCAGCTCGGCAATAAGCTGCTGCTCCGATTGGTCATAGACCATATCGGGCGGATAATATTGCGGCCCCTCCGGTAAATATTTCACTAACACATCCAATAAATGTTGCACATTTTTACCGCTAAGGGCAGAGACCGGCACGATTTCGGCAAAATTGAAACGATCCTTATAGCTGTCGATCAAAAGTAACAATTGAGCATCGTTCAAAAGGTCAATCTTATTGATTATCAAAAAAACAGCTGCCTCCTGCCCTTGCAGTTGCTGTAAGATATATGCCTCGCCTCCGCCAAAGTCGCAAGTGGCATCAATAAGATAAAAAATGATATCACAGCCGGCCAATGAGTTTTTAGCGCTTTCCATCATCTTTTGATCCAGTTTATGCTTGGGCTTATGGATGCCGGGCGTATCTATAAAAACTGCCTGCAAACCAGGCGCATTATAAATGCCGCGGATACTGTTTCTGGTGGTTTGCGGCTTGTCGGACATGATGGCCACTTTTTTATCCAATATGGCATTGAAAAGAGTTGATTTGCCGACATTTGGTCTGCCGATCAAAGTGACAAAACCTGATTTGAAAACTTGCTCGCTCACTTATTTCTCCTCGTTTACATAACTATTACTAAATTACTCCGTTGCTATCAGTATATGATATATTGACCGTCTGATCAACTACCTGTATCCAGGTTTTGCCGGAGGCCAGCTTCCATTCATGGCCGTCATCATCATAAAAAACGGTGCGGCTATTGACGGAATCTCTGGACCAATATCCTTTCTGCACAGCGCCACCGGAAAAGAGCCAGGCTTCACCCTCACCCACCATATCGATAGAAAGACGCCCGGCATCATCCAAAAATTTGGAGCTGACAAATTGTACCAGTACATTGGCAACAGCCAACTGTTGACCGCTTTCAGCATCAAGCTGCGGCTGGCCGCCTATTTCTCGCAGATAAAGACCGGTCGCAGCATCATATCTGTAGGTATTTTTAGCCGCGGCATAATCTATCTTGATGGCATCGGTCAGGGGCATAGCAGCTGTATTACCCTCGGCATCCGCCTTGGCCTGCATAACGGCAAGTTGTGTATCTCCATCAGCCAAAAATGGCCAAGCCGTTATCTTCTCACGGCCGGCCCATCCTTCTTTCTCTATGGCCTGCCACAGCTTTTCGCTGCTGGTATAAAGATTATGGGGCGCTTTTCTGGCATTATCCCGCCAGAAATAAGAACCAAAGGAAAACTCGTTGATATATGGCGTGCTGCCGGTAGATAAATAGGAAAGAGCATCATTGCTACCGCCGACATGGACATAAACAGCCGACCATTCCTTAGCAATATCCACCAAATATGGTCTGGCGCTGCGGACAGGGCCGATCTTATCGCTGCTGCCATGATAAAAAACAGCTACATAGCGGCTGATACCACCCTCGGCTGGCAGCTCATAGAGCAGGTCGGCATCCATAAGTCCCGATTGAGGCCGAGCCTTAGGCGCATTATCAATTGTCACCACCACCGCTCTGATCGGCATCTCCTCTATCACAGCATTGTCCAGCGGACAATGTAAAAGCGGGGCCGCTTCTTGGCCTTTGTCCCCTTGTTTATGGCAGCCACTGATTAAAAATACAGCAGCAAGCATAGCGATGGCAGTCAGTAATAAAAACTTTTTCACAGATGCGCTCCTCTCTAGCTAAAATCAGCTTAAAAAGCCTTGACATAAGGCAGAAAAACCACAATAGCAACTATAACCGCTACAATGGCAGCAATCAAAACAGCGCCGGCTGCTACATTTTTTGCCACAGCCGCCAAATATTTATATTCTTCCGTTACCAGATCCACCAAGGCCTCCACAGCCGTATTGATCATCTCCAAACCAACGACTAAGCCGATGGTCAAAATTATGGCCAGCCATTCACCGCTGGTAATATGAAAAGAACACCCTATGATGACAACGATGGTTATCATAATAGCATGTATCTTCATATTCCTTTCCCTGAGGAAAGCTTGCACAATACCGCTTAAGGCATAGTAAAAGGATCGTCCCAGATTACGCAAAATCATCACCTTATTTGTCCGATATCCGTCAAAATGGCGGTTTGCAGAGAACGCATAACTTGTTCATCTTCTTTTTCTGTATGGTCATAACCCAAAAGATGCAACAGCCCATGCACAAACAGAAAAAATATTTCCCTTTCCAAACTGTGTCCATATTCCTGGGCCTGCTCGGCGGCCCTGGCGGCACAGATTATGATATCCCCTAAAAGAAGATTTTCGCCGGGCAGAAAATCATGCTCCGATAAATAAGCGGCTACATCCTCTTCCAGAGGGAAAGAAAGCACATCGGTCACGGCATTTTTATAACGATACTGATAATTCAGCTGCTGAATTTCTTCCTCCTCCACAAACAACAAACTTATCTCTATTTCTGTCCCCTCATTATCAAGAATCTGCTTGAGACCTGTTTTCCGCATTGTCATCAGAGCCGCTTGCCGCAGACGGGATTTCAGGTTTGGCGGCAGGGTCAGTTGTTTTTGCTGATTCTGAATCATCAAGCAGATTGACATTTTCATACCCCCCCATCTCTTTAGCCACTTCCTCTGGATAAACAATACGTTGATGCTGCATACCTGCTAACACCTTGATAAAAGCCTGGGCAATGATGTCCAAATCCTTAAAGGTCAGATTACATTCCTGCACTTGTTCCTGCTCCAGCTTATGTTTGATCACATCTCGCACTTTTTGCGACATATGACTGGGATGCGGATTATCCATGGACTGCACAGCAGCTTGCACACTGTCCGCCAGCATGACGATAGCCGCCTCCTTGGTTTGGGGATTAGGGCCGAGATAGCGAAAATCATCCTCTTTGATAGTATCAGGGTTTTCAGCTGTTTCTTTTGCTTTATGATAGAAAAAGCTTAGCACACTGGTGCCATGATGCTGTTCCACTATATCGATTATCTCTTCGGGGAAATTATCCTGGCGCAGCATCTCCACACCACTTTTAACATGGGAAGAAAGAATCAGCATACTGAGAGTAGGCTGCAATTTATCATGAGGGTTTTCCCCCGGCAGTTGATTTTCTATGAAAAAATAAGGCCGCTTCAGCTTGCCGATATCATGATAATAGGATGCCACGCGCACCAGCAAAGCGTCGGCATTAACCGACTGCGCCGCGGCCTCGGCCAGATTGCCTACTAATATACTATGATGATAAGTACCGGGTGCCTCCATCATCAGCCGCTTTAAGAGAGGATGGTTGGAATTGGAGAGCTCCAGCAACCGCACCACCGTGGTGACGCGGAACATGCTTTCCAGAAAAGGCAAAAGACCCAAAGTCAAAATAGCGGCAAAGACCCCATTGATAACACCCAAAACAATACCATTGACGATTTGCGAAGCAGTATGGTTGTTGAGAAATCCTAAGGCCACAATAGCAACCACATTGGCAATAACAATATACACACTGGCTTTGAAGAATTTGACTCTTTGCGTAAGAGAATGGGTGGCAAAAATAGCCGTTATACCACCCAAAAGATAGACTATGGTGCAAGATAACTGCCCGCCGGTCATAATTCCTACAGCCAAACTTAATAAGACCGTAATAAAAATGGCTATGCCACGCCCCAGCAGAACCATCAGCAGCATGGAAGCTGCGGCAACAGGAATCAGATAACCGATCTGTGATGCGGTGTCTATATTATCTGAGATATTGATAAGAGTGACCAAGAGGCTGATCAATAAAGTCAGATTGATAATGGCGCCGATCAGCACTATATTAGATTCCCGGCCTCTGGTCTGTGGTTGGAAGATACGAAGATATAATATCAGCAAAGCATATAAAAGCACCACCCAGATTATAATGCCCAGAT
>CAYRML010000057.1:0-8676 GCA_964425485.1 uncultured Peptococcaceae bacterium
AAATTATTATTTTTTTTCATTTTTCCTCAGCATCTTCTTCCGTATGTTCTGGCTCATTGTTTTTATCCTCGTCAGGCGACGGTTTTTGTAATTTTTCCCTCAATTTTTTGCTATAAGCGCTGCTTTTGAGACCTAGATCCCAAAAAGCGCTTGCCGATCCATAAAAAGCATCGGAAAAAGCCTTGCCCGGCCAATGAAAGATCAAAAGCATCTTCCTCGATCCTTTTTTGCCTTTTGGCGGCGCTTCTGACAAAAGCTGGGCAATTTTTTGGCCCTTGGACCGACAATTTTTTATTGGCAAACGGGAAAAATCCATCCTCAAATAAGCATGATAGATAACAAAGCCTACCAGCAAGAAAAAGATCAGCAGCAGCCTGGTGCCGCCAGGTGTCAAAAAGTACCAGAAAGCAAATAAAAGCGCCCAGGCTACTAACCAAAACAAGAAATCGAACAGCCCTAAAACTATGGCTTTTTTCCGCCAGCGACGGGAAAAATTACGATAAAAATCAAATAAGAGCCCCAAGATAATGCCGCAAAGCAAAGAGGCTAGCAAGACCCAACATTGATATATTATAAACTGCATCTCTCCCGACCCCCTATTTGAGGATGCGCTGCAAAAGACCTTTACTCTTACCTTTCATGCTTCTTTCGTCTTTACTTTTTTTATATTCCAAAGACTGGACAAATCCCTGGATAACTATCTGCTGACCATCCAACTGCAACTGGCTGATATGCAGATCTTCTCCATTCACCTGCAAATCCCCCATATTGGTAACCAAATATATAGCGGAAGAATCAAAATTCTCCACGCTCAAGACCCCCTCCAAATTCAGCGTTTCTCTGTCTATAAGCGTCAGTTTCTGTTTTTCGGATTCCATCTTCTCACCTCCTGCGCAAAAGCTCTTTATAGCTTAAAATATGAGCCAAAGACCAGCTTTATGACAATAAAAACCTCCTGCTGTCAGCAAGAGGTTTTGGTAAATATTTTTTTAAATCAATTCTTCTTTTTCCTTAAGCCGCACATCGCTTATGACGCGATATAGGCTGTCGGCCTCATTGGCCCTTATGGTTTCCGCGATGGCCAGCACTTCCACTTCCAGACGGCGGCTGCCATAACTGACATGTAGCATATCCCCGACTTTGACTTCGCTGCCGGCTTTGGCCGGACGGCCGTTGATACTGATACGGCCGGCATCACATACTTCTTTGGCTACTGGCCGCCTTTTGATGATGCGGGAAACTTTCAGATACTTGTCCAAGCGCAAAATATATCACTCCTCAATTTATTGCCTTATCGCTTTTGTTCTTTTTTGGCCTGCTGCCACATCGCTTCCAGCTCGTCCAAGGAAGCATCGGCCCAATCTATGCCTTTATCGGCTAAACAATCTTCAATATAATTGAAGCGTTCTATGAATTTTTTGCTGGCAAAACGCAAACAATCCTCACTGTCCAAAGATAAAAAGCGTGCCACATTAACCATAGAAAATATGGCGTCCCCTAATTCTTCTCTCTGTTCCTCCGCAGTCCTGGCCGCGTGTAATTCGGCCAATTCCTCTTCCACTTTCTGCCAAGGGCCATCCACCAATGGCCAGTCAAAACCAACTCTGGACGCCTTATCCTGCACTTTTTGCGCCAAAAGCAATGCCGGCAGATTATAATTGACCTGCATCAAACGCCGTTTTTGTTCAGAAGATTTTTCCTTGGCTTTTATAGCCTCCCATTGGCTCAGAACAGCGGTAGAATCTTTGGCCGCTTCATCGCCAAAAACATGCGGATGCCGGCGTATCATTTTCTGGCTGATGCCGCGCACCACATCATCGATGGTGAAGCGGCCCTCTTCCGCAGCGATCTGGGCATGGAATACTACCTGTAAAAGTAAGTCTCCCAGTTCATCACAGATATCATCATCATTTCCTTTTTCCAGAGCGTCTAAAACCTCATAGGTTTCTTCTATTAAGTATCGCTTCAACGTCTGGTGGTCCTGCTCCCTATCCCAAGGACAGCCGTCGGGCGCACGTAAATCCGCCATAATCTTTAACAATTGCTGCCAATATTCACCGCTTTTCATCATCAACACTCCCTAATTTGGGCAAAATTTTATGTTCTACCAGGAGCCGCCACCGCCGCCTCCGGAGCCGCCGCCGGAGAAACCGCCGCCTCCGAAACCACCGCCGCCGCCAAAGCCACCACCGAATCCGCCGCCAGATCCGCCTTCCGGTCTGGGGATGGATGTCATGCTGTGCTGGGCACTATGCAGTGTATGATTGAGGCTGGATATTAAAATTACCATACTGAAGGTATCCCATCTGTCACTGCGATACCAATCGGGCGGTTCCATAGTCAAATCGGCAAATTTCTTGGCCAGGACATCTGTAACGCCTAAGGCCAAGGCAAAAGGTAAGATATTATAAAAATAATATGGATCTTCTTTGATCAAGGCTTCCATTTTTTCCTTTTCCACATCACGCAAAAAATTACGGAAGCCCAGAACTCTTTCCAATATATTTTGCCCATAATCCGTACGTCTATTGATGAACGGCGACCAGAAAATCAGCAGCAACAACTCACCTACAACAGCTGCCGCGGCAATTGGCCGCACATAATCGGCGGAGGTAAGTGTGAATAAAATAAAGCACATCAAGCAAGCAATGGCTATGATCACTATCAGCATCAGCACACTCTTTGCTTTATGCCTTTTATACCAGTTTTTCATCACGCTCAAAACAAAAGCCCTGAGAGCAAAGACCAGCGCAAACATAAATACGCTCACAACCACAGCAATCATTAGCGCGATCGAAGAACCACTGCTGTAATAATTGGCAAAAAAGATGAGGAAAAAGACAGGCACCATACCGATGACCATGGCTAAATATGACATAGCTTTGGATTTCTTTTCCAGTAAAGGTTTAGAAACGGTAAATTCCGTTGCCACCGCCTGTTTGATATTGCCAATATGGGCAAAATAGGATTGCTTCAGATCAGATTCACGTACGGAATCATCCTGGCCCAGTTGCCACAATCCGGCAAAAGCACGTTTTTCATATTCCGTATGTCCCTCATCAAGCTCGCTCTTTTTATATAAAGTAAATGTTTTGCGATTTTCCTCGATATATAAATGACCCTGCGAAGCCCAATAAAAAATCAGTGACGTTGCATCCCGGTCATTGGCCGTATAGTCGATGATATAGCCGATCTGTGCCGGATTTAAGCCGTCAGGCGGATAGAATTCCACTGGCGGCACCAGTTTTTTATCCCTACCAAAACGGTTGAACAACAGCGCTGTAATCAGCAAAGAAATCGCGACCAATACTATCAGCAGATAATCACTGGCGGCCATTTTCTTAGCAAAATAAGCTTGCGGGAACAGAGCGCTGAAACTTATGCCCTCATACGGCAAAAGCTCCTCCGTTGTCTCGATCAACAATATGTCATCGGCCAAAGAGGCGGACAAGCCCTGTTGATCAGCGCCGGTCAAAGAATATGTATAATTTTGTGGCGTCGTTGGAAAATGGATGGCCACAGTCGCTTTTTTGATATGAGTATCCCAGGCCCCGACCAGCAGATCCAGGCCGGCATAATCATAACTAGCCTCTTTTTCTAGAGGCAGGATCAGCTGATAATTGAATACCAGCTTGGCGCTTTGGCCGGTCTTGCCTCCTAAGGCATTAACATAGATAGCGCTATCAGCAAAATCGGCAGAGCCGAGCCCCTCATAGCTGAAATTTTTCACAGCTGCGATCTTTCTGCTTTGATAAGGCAAATAGTAAACGATGCTGTTCGTATCTTGATTAAATTTGATATCGATTGTTTCCGTGACGGTAAAATTGCGCTCCTCATCCAAAATAATATCCATATCATAATTATTGATCAGATAAGGATACTGTTTTTCCTGAGCCTGGCTGAAGACCCCTTGCGGCATTTCTACCATCAAAGTGATGGCCTGATATGGGGACATGGCCCAGTTATTACTAATGTGCATCTTGTTGCCGCTTAAGGCCACCTTAACCTTGTCGGCCCCCCCTGTTTCGCCATAGGAACCAACATTGACCGTATAATCCAAAACCTGGTCTGTGGGCAGATTGATTGTGATATCAACATTTTCTATAGTGGTATCCCATTCGCTGCCGATCAAATCCAGATAGAGCCAATCGGATTGGCTGTCGGCATCAGCCCAATGCCGCAAGGTATAGCTGATGGTATAAGTTTTGTCGCCATTAATATAGCGATCGGGATCACCGATACGTATGTCCAGATAATTGCCGTATTTTTCCAAGGAGAAAGGATCGCCGACTACTTGTACATCCGTTATCGAATATTCTTCCAAACTGCTTTGTTGTGGTATACTACGGATGATACCTCTTCTGTCCTCGCTAAAAGTCAGATCTATTGTTTCCGTTATATCATAGGAACGATCCTTGTTGACCTGCACATCTACCTGATAATTATCGATGATGAAAGCCTCGGCCGCCAGTGCAGCCGGCGCCAAGCCAAGAACAATTATCAGTGTCGCCAACACGGTGATAAATATAGATAAATTTTTTTTCACTGTCTAGGCCTCCTCAAGCAACATCATTGTTTATAGGAAAAATCTACTTTGACATTCTCTTTTTCAGCCTCGCTGTCCAATTGGAAATAGACAAAAGGCTTAAACTTGAACATAGAAGCAACTATATTGGAGGGAAATACTTCTCTTTTGGTATTGAAAGTCTTGACATTCGCATTATAATATTTACGGGCTTGGGCCAGATCCGTTTCTATGACTTGCAATTGTCTTTGCAAATCAAGAAACTGGGTGTCCGCTTTTAAAATTGGATAATTTTCTGCCAGGGCAAACAACCTGCCCAAAGCCCCTGTCAGCATATTTTCATTGGCAATTTTTGTTTCTGTAGAAGCATTGGTCTGCTCAACCGCTTGATTACGGGCTTCTATGACATCAGATAAGGTCTGCCTTTCATGCGCAGCATAGCCTTTTACTGTCTCTACCAGATTCGGAATCAAATCATAACGTTTTTTCAAATAAACATCAATAGTGGCAAAAGCTTCTTCCACCCTGTTACGAAGAGTTATAAAGCCATTGTATGCAGCAATCAACCAAATAACTATAACAGCCACGATAATGACAACAATGAGAAGAGCTATTAACATATAAAAACCTCCTTTTGCTCATAATATCTCAACTACATTAATACTATTATAATAATATTTCTATTTTACTTTTTTTAATCCTGTTTTCTACCACTTCTTTTATTATCTTCGGCAATTTTTTCAAGATTTGCTCATTTCTTTTGCATATTTTGGTATTTCAAACGGCATAATATCAGCAACAACCAAAATAGGAGGTTCGCCATGAAAGCAACAGGAATAGTAAGAAGAATCGACGATTTAGGTCGTGTAGTTATCCCTAAAGAGATCCGCCGTACCATGCGGATCAGGGAGGGCGATCCCTTGGAAATATATATTGGGCCGGAGAACGAGATTATACTGAAAAAATATTCTCCCATCGCTGAATTGGGGGATTTCGCCAAGGAATATGCCCAATCTATCAATGAAAGCCTGGATAAAATTGTTCTGATCAGTGATCGTGACAATATTATTGCCGTCAGCGGCATGCCAAGAAAGGAATTTATTGGCAAAGCTATCGGGATTCTGGTGGAAAGATCCATGCAGGAGAGACGCAGCTTTGTCAATGATTATACAGGTCAAAATCAATCCAGTCAGGAAGGCAGCATCATCGCTGATGACAGCGGTCAGGATCAATACCGTTTCAGCGGCGAAGTTATTTATCCCATCATAAATCAAGGCGACCCCATCGGTACAGTAATCATCTGCACTAAAGACCAGTCATCACCTATCGACAAAATGGAAATCAAAATTGCAGAAACTGCAGCCGCTTTTTTAGCCAAGCAACTAGAGCAATAAAAAAAAGGCCAGCATCAGTGCTGGCCTTTTTTTTATTTATCACTTATGGCAAATACGGATTATATGAAAATTTGTTGCATAACCGCCCCCATTTATAAATTTAAAATATTATATAATTTGAGAAACTTTTTTCGATTAATTGTGTCTGAAAAAAAAGGGGATAAATATCATGAAAAAATACTTAATTACCGTTGTCTGTCTTATACTGGCAATATTACTATTATCTGGCTGCAACAATCAAAAGTCCTCAGCTGAAAATATGCTGGTCAATGCTTATATGGCAGTTATAGATGATATACTGTATATTGAAGACCCAGGTTTGAATCATGATATAAAAATCATAGCCCTAGATACGACTCAAATGAACAATCTGTTGGAAGAAGAAAAAGCCGCTCTTTTGGCACAAATATCTGAAAAATATGGATTAACCGTGCTGGATTCGACTTATGACGAATTAATGGCACAAGGCCTGATAGATGAAGAAAATTTATATTTTACAGAAGGCATATTAGTGACGATAGAACATCCGGTATATGATGAAGCCACACAATGCCTGTCCTATGGCATCAGCAAATGGCGCAGCGGCTTGGGCGCCTATGGCTCCGATGACGCTACAGCGCAATATAAAAACGGCATTTGGCAGATAGAGAAAAAAAATAGCTGGATCAGCTGATCGCGCGCTTTAATAAAAAGCACCAACCTTGGCAAAAGTTGGTGCTTTTTATTTATAATAGCTTAAATGAAGAGATTGAGCAACTGCTTGCTGTCATTGACAACTGTATAGTTAAAACCCTTTTCCGTTAGTCGGGATAAGAGCCCCGGATAATCATCGGGGTTGCTCAACTCAATGCCCACAAGCGTAGGCCCTTTTTCCTTATTATTGGCTTTGGTATATTCAAAACGCGTAATATCATCATTGGGACCAAGAACTTCAACCACAAATTCACGCAAAGCGCCGGGCCGCTGAGGAAATTCTATGATAAAATAATGCATCAGCCCCTCAAAAAGCAAGGATTTTTCTTTAATTTCCTGCATACGGTCAATATCATTATTGCCTCCGGAGATGATGCAGACCACATTTTTACCCTGGATTTTATCTTTATAATAATCAAGAGCCGCTACCGGCAAAGCGCCTGCCGGCTCAAGCACCATAGCGCTATCATTATAGAGCTGCAAAATAGAGGTGCAAACCTTCCCTTCCGGCACAACAATAATATCATCGACAACTTCTTTGCAAATGCTGAAAGTCAGCTCACCAACTCTTTTTACGGCTGCTCCATCCACAAATTTATCAATAGTATCCAAAGTTACTATTTCGCCTTTATCGAGGGAAGCCTTCATGGAGGCAGCTCCTGCCGGTTCCACACCAATGATCTTTGTCTGGGGGCTGAGGTTTTTGATATATGTACCGATACCTGAAATCAGGCCGCCACCGCCAATAGTGGCAAACACATAATCTATCTTATCCAGACCATCTTCCATCAATTCCATAGCCACTGTGCCTTGACCGGCAATAACAAGCAAATCATCAAAAGGATGGATAAAAGTCCTGCCCTCTTTTTCACAGCAATCCAAAGCAGCGGCAAAAGAATCGTCAAATGTATCGCCGATTAATACCACATCTATAAATTTTCCACCAAAGCGAAGAACCTGGGAGACTTTTTGCTTGGGGGTTGTGACCGGCATGAATACTTTGCCGGGTGAACATAAGATTTTGCAGGATAAAGCCATGCCTTGGGCATGATTGCCAGCGCTGGCGCAAACCACACCTTTTTGCAATTGCTCCTGGCTTAAACTGGCCATTTTATTATAGGCGCCGCGCAGCTTGAAAGAGCGCACAACCTGCAAGTCCTCTCTTTTGCAATAAATATTGCAATTATAGGCCTCGGATAAAACTTCATTTTTTTCCAAAGGCGTTTTTTTAGCGATCGGTTTCAAAACCAATCCCGCTTTTATAATCATTTCTAATGGTAATAAAGTGTTCATCGGCAATCCCTTCTATCCTATATTTTTATCCTGATTGAAAACACAATTTAAAAAACACAATGTTTATATTATGTAATAATATAAATTATTGTCGAAAAATATAAAAAAGCCTTTTATTTCTGGGGAAAAGCATGAATAATAATTTGGATAAACTTGGTAAAACAATTGTTTAAATATTTAGCATTTTCAAACAAAAAGCCTGTAAAATAATATATATATTGCTTTTTCGTCACTTTTTTTATGCTTTTTTGTCCACATTTTGCACCAACGGACCATTGCATATTCTAGCTGGTATTTATTCTTGTCAAGCACAATTTTTATATTTTTATCCACAACTTTTCCACAGGCGTTCATGCATCTTTTGGTATAAATATACATCATGGTTAGCATCACTATCGGGCAATGCATTTATGTCAAAAATTTCCTCGATATTCGGCGAAAAAAGGGACTTCTTGTCTTAATGTTCCGTCATTGGCGCATCGCCCCATAATCGTTCCAGATTATAATATTTTCTTTCTTCTTCCTGGAAAATATGGACTATTATATCTCCAAAATCCATGAGTATCCAACGCGCATCGTCATAGCCTTCCATATGCAGTAAAAGATGGCCCTCATCCTCACTTTTTTCATTTATATAGTCGGCAATAGCCCGCCCTTGGCGCGTATTACCGGCCGTCATCAAGATAAAATAATCACCAATCAGGGTTATACCCTTTAGCTCTATACTAATAATGTCAGTTGCTTTTTTTTCTTGTGACCATTTGATAATAT
>CAYRML010000058.1:0-8603 GCA_964425485.1 uncultured Peptococcaceae bacterium
CTGGCAACGGTTTTGTATAATGTGGTGGAAGTATTACGTCAGGTGACGATCATGATTAATCCAGTGATGCCGCATGTGCCGCAAAAAGTATGGCAACAGTTGGGTATAACGGGGAGAAACGAGATTTGTTCTTGGGGCAGCCTTTCTTGGGGCCGCTTCCCCGCCGGTACTAAAATAGAAAGAGGAGAGGCCCTCTTCCCTCGCCTGGACACTGCTATCCTTGGCGAAATTGCCCCGGCGTCTGGGCAGGCAGAGACGGAGGCGGCAACAGAAACGCCTCAGCCTGAATTTGAGCCTATCGCGCCGGAAAGCACGATTGAGGATTTTGCCAAACTGGATTTGCGGGTAGCTAAAGTTCTGGCGGCGGAAAAAGTGGAAAAAGCCGATAAGTTACTCAAATTGCAGGTTTTGGTAGGCAATGAGGAACGCACGGTGGTTGCTGGCGTGGCCCAATATTATAGCGCTGAACAAATGGTTGGCAAACATGTCATTATTGTAGCCAATCTTAAGCCGGTCAAACTGCGCGGCATAGAATCCAAGGGCATGATTCTGGCGGCTTCCCATGATGGCAAACTGCAAGTGCTGGAAGCCCAAGATGTCACCGCCGGTGGCCGCGTCAAATAAGTGCCGTCAACAGCTGATCTGAACAGAAAAGGATGCTATCGGGCTTGCTGATAACATCCTTTAAATTTGTGGAGGTAATTATGCTTTTTGATACACATACTCATCTGAATGATCCCAAGCTTTATGCCGATTTGGATAATGTCTTGGCCAGAGCAAAAGCTGCCGGCGTAGAAAAAATGGCTGTTGTCGGTTATGATTGGCCCTCCTCTTTAATGAGCGTGCGCCTGGCGGAAAAATATGCGGGAACCATCTGGGCTATTGTGGGCATCCATCCTTATGATGCCGATTCGTGGAATAAGGAATTGGCAGCCAAATTACAGTCTTTGGCCGCTGAAAAATCGGTGGTGGCTGTAGGCGAGATGGGGCTTGATTATTATCGTGATATTTGCAGCAAGGAAGATCAGCAAAAGGCTTTTGTCGCCCAGATAGAGCTAGCCAAGGCCGTAAAAAAACCTATTGTTATCCATGACCGTGATGCTCATGGTGATGTGCTGAAAATTTTAAAGCAGCAAAAAGCCGGCGAAAACGGGGGAATTTTGCATTGTTTTTCCGGCAGTGTGGAAATGGCAAAAGAATGTGTAAAAATAGGATTTTATATTTCTTTTGCCGGGCCGGTAACCTATCAAAATGCCAAGAATCTGCAGCATGCAGCCAAGCAGATACCTTTGGAAAACATATTGGTGGAGACAGATTGTCCATATCTTAGTCCTCACCCCTATCGCGGCAAAATAAATGAGCCGGCGCGAGTAGCCTTGGTGGCCGCAAAAATTGCCGAAATCAAAAATATTGACGTGGAAGAAGTAGAAAAAGTGACTACTGATAATGCTCTGAGGCTGTTTTCCCTTTGATTTTGGCCCGGCCTAAAATATAAAACACCAGTATAAAGACCATTTATTTGACATTTGCCTATTTTTTGAGGTAGAATAAACCCGCACAAAAAAATTTGTGCTATTAAACCCTGCTTGTCATAAACTATATACATCAAGAAAAATCGCAGGGGCGAAATTAGGAGGTAACCTATGGAGATTAGGGGAAAGGCTGCCAAAAGCCCTAACCCTTCCGGATGGCGAAAACTATTTGAGCACAAAAAGGTACTGGTTTTAGTAATTTGTTTTGTTTGTTGTATTTTAGCAGCAGCGTCTTTACCAACAGAAAAAACTGTAACTATTGATATTGACGGACAGACTCAGCAAGTAGTAACCCGTAGCGAAAAAGTAACAGACATTCTACAAGAAAATAATATCGCCGTCTATGAAGGAGATCTTGTGCAGCCGCAAGTAATGGCCAAGGTCGAAGATCAAGATACCATAAGCATTAACCGCGCTTTTAATTTCAGCGTGTATGCGGATGGGCAAAAGACTATTTTGCGCAGTACGCCGCTGACAGTTAGGGAAGCTTTGGCTATGGCCGGGGTGATCTTAGGAGAATTTGACCAGGTATCGATGCCTTTAGATACTGTCATTTCCTCACCTAAAAAAGTCATTGTGGCCCGTGTTGATGTGGAATATATCAGAAGAGAGGTTGAAATCACCGCGCCGATTCAAGTGAAACGGAGCAGCACTTTGGCAGCAGGCACTACTAAAGTCCTGCAAAAAGGCGCCAATGGCCTAAAGGAAGAAGTTCTGGCTATCTATACCAAAGATGGTAAGGAATTGACCAGGCAGGTGACGGAATCCACGGTTATAAAAGAGGCCCAAAGCAAAATTGTGGCTCAGGGTATCATGCAGGTTGCCAGCCGCTCCGGCAGCAGTGCAGCCAGGACCGTAAACAACAGTTCAGTTTCCGCCAGCAGCAGTTCGGCCACTGTAAGCAGCAAGCCGGATTTGGCCGGCAAAAAAGTTTTAACTATGACAGCCTATTCTTATAGCGGCGGCGGCAAAACAGCTATGGGCACCAAAGCCCGGGTTGGCGTTATCGCTGTCGATCCCAAGGTCATACCACTGGGCACAAAAGTTTATGTGGAAGGTTATGGCTATGCGGTCGCGGAAGATACAGGTGGTAATATCAAAGGTAACAAAATCGACTGTTATATGAAAACAGAATCTGCCTGTCTAAATTGGGGCATTAAAAAAGTAAAAGTGTATATCTTATAAAAAAGGGCCGCCCAGCGGCCTTTTTTATAGATTTTGGGGAGAGGTGCAGATGGAACGATACAGCACGGAAGGCGGCGATTTGATCGCCACACCCTCTGTCAGTAAAAAAATCATTCGGGAAATAGGGCTGCCGATTAAGAAAAGTTGGGGGCAGAATTTTCTGCTGGAACCTTCTGTTGTCCATAAAATTGTGGCGGCAGCTAAAATAAGCGCCTCTGATCATGTTTTTGAAGTTGGCCCGGGCATCGGTGGCCTCAGTCAAATTTTGGCGCGACAGGCGCGCTCTTTGACTCTTATAGAGATAGATCCCATTTTATCAGGCTTTTTATCAGACTATTTTTCCACAGCAGAGCATGTACAAGTACTGAACAAGGATGCTTTGATCATGGATTTTGCCGCTTTTGCTGCTGAAAAAGGGTTTGCTTCGTACAAGCTGGTTGCCAATCTTCCCTATTATATAACCACTCCTTTGCTGATGTCCTTTTTGCAAAGGGGCGGCACCTGGTCGCTGATGGTGTTGATGATGCAAAAGGAAGTGGCTGCCCGCATCATGGCCCCACCGGGCGGCAAGGATTATGGGGCTTTGTCTTTGGCCGTGCAATATAGGGCCAGGGTGGAAAAGGTTATGGATGTGCCGCCCGTGGCCTTCATGCCCCGTCCAGAGGTTGATTCCACGGTTTTACGTCTGGAGAATTTGCCACGGCCGGCGGTGGAGGTGGCTGACGAGCGCTTATTTTTCTCGCTTATCGGCGCTGCCTTTGCTCAAAGGCGCAAAACACTGGCTAATGCGCTGGCCAATGGGGCCGGTGTCGGTGATAAGCATTTTTGGCAAGATTGTTTTAGGGCGGCTGCTATTGATGGCGGGCGCAGGGGGGAGACTTTATCCCTGGCGGAATTTGCTCTTGTAGCTAATACTGCACAAAAAATGATAATAAAAGACCGATCTTAAGATCGGTCTTTTTCTAAATCAATCCTGAAATTTATAAGGTTTCGTGATATTTTTTTCTTCTCTTTTTACCATATCATCGAGGATTTGAGCGGCCTTCAGAATAACGTCCAGGCAAAGTTTTTCCTCTGTACGATAGGCTTCTTTCAGTGGTTTGCAGAGTATGGATCCCATTTCTTTTTCATAACGTTGGGTGAATTCCGTGGTCAGTTCCTTTATATATTCGCTTTCATGAGCATGATCCTTGATGAAAAGATGGCCCAGAATAGCCACAGAGGAGGCCACGGCGCCGCAGAGATGTTCTATGGCCATGCCGCCGCCATAAGAGGCCAAAAGATGAGCATATTTTTTATCTAGTTGCAAATCATAGGCCTGATTGGCTCCATGGAATATTTTTTCCGCGCAATTATAATCCTCGGCTAGGCCAAAGCCGGCGGCGATCAGATCCTTTAACATTATAACCACTCCTTTTGTTTATTGTTTTAGCTGTCTATATTACTATTCCTGCCGGCAGGTAAAAATATTTTGAGGCCGAAATATAAAGGAGAACAAGAAGGAGGCCTGGTATGGACTGGTTAATAATCATATTGTTGGCGGTAGCCATAATTCTTGCTTTAGCCGCTCTTTTACAGCGGCGGGATAACAAAGCCTTGGCCGAATCCGAAAGCCGGCTTAAAGAGGAGTTGTTTTTCCTGCGGCAGGAAATCAGGCAGAGCAATCAGGAAAACAACGAAGCGCTGCTGCGTCAGGTTATGGCTATGAGTGAGACTAACAGCCAACGCCTGGAAGAGATACGTCAGACAGTGGATCAGAAGCTTTTACAGCTGCAAAGCAATAATGATCAGAAACTGGAGCAAATGCGTCTGACTGTGGACGAAAAACTGCATCAAAGCCTGGAAAAGCGCCTGGGCGAGTCTTTCCGCCAGGTCAGCGAGCGTTTGGAATTGGTACATAAAGGTCTGGGCGAGATGCAGAATCTGGCTAGCGGCGTGGGCGATCTGAAGAAAGTGCTATCCAATATCAAAACCCGTGGTACTTGGGGAGAGGTGCAACTGGGCAATCTTTTGGAGCAGATCTTGGCGCCTGATCAGTATCAATATAATGTGGCGGTTAACCCTTCCTCCCCGGCTAATCATGTGGAATACGCTGTATGCCTGCCGGGCGCCGAGGAAGGGAAAAGCGTGTGGCTGCCTATAGACGCCAAATTTCCTTTAGAGGATTATCAGGCCCTTTTACAGGCCCAAGATGATGGTGATGCTGTTTTGGCCCAGGCTTTGAGCAAAAATTTAGAAAATCGCATCAAGTCCTTTGCCCAAGATGTGCGGAACAAGTATATTTTTCCGCCGCATACCACAGATTTCGCCGTTATTTTTCTGCCTTTGGAAGGCCTTTATTCCGAACTTTTGCGCCGGCCTGGTTTAAGTGATCTTTTACAGCAGCAATATCGTGTTATGCTGGCGGGGCCGGTTACTATTGCCGCTTTATTGAACAGCCTGCAAATGGGTTTTCGTACCTTAGCTATAGAAAAGCGAGCCGATGAGGTGTGGCAGCTTTTAGGTACGGTGAAGACGGGCTTCAGTGATTTCGGCCAGCTATTGGACAAGACACAGAAAAAATTACAAGAGGCCAGCAACACTATTGAAAATGCTTCCCGTAAGACTCGTTCTATCGAAAGAAAATTGCGACTGGTCAGTCAATTACCTGCCGCCGATGATAAGCAAAATTTGCTGAGCGATGATCTTTATGAGGGAAAATCCGATGAGGGAGAAGATATTTGATCATGAAATTGTTATCCTGGAATGTAAACGGCTTGCGGGCAGTCGCCAAAAAAGGATTTTACCAATATCTGGAGCAATGCGGCGCCGATGTGTTGTGCCTGCAGGAAATCAAAGCCAAAACCGAGCAATTGCCAGAAGAATTATTGCGGCCGCAAGGTTGGCATACTTATTTTTTCCCAGCCGAGAGATCTGGTTACAGCGGTGTGGCGGTCTATAGCAAAATTGAACCACAAGAAGTCCGTTATGGCATGGGGGATGAGAAATTCGATATGGAAGGGCGGACCTTGGTACTGGATTTTGCTAGTTTTGTCTTGGTCAATGCCTATTTTCCCAATGGCGGCCGTGATGAGGAGCGGTTGCGCTATAAATTGGATTTTTGCGAGGCTATACAAGACTTTGTGCTTTCTTTGGAGCGGCCAGTATTGCTGTGCGGCGATGTTAACACAGCTCATCAGGAGCGGGATTTGGCCAGGCCCAAGGAAAATATCAATAATTCCGGCTTCATGCCTGTTGAAAGAGCTTGGATCGACCGTTTTCTGGCTGCCGGTTTTATAGATACTTTCCGCCTTTTTCATGAGCAAGGGGGCATCTATAGCTGGTGGGATATGAAGACAAGGGCCAGGGATCGCAATGTGGGCTGGCGCATAGATTATTTTTTCGCCTCCGATGTTTTGCGGCATAATATCAAAGCAGCTTTTATCCAGCCGGAGGTTATGGGTTCCGATCATTGTCCGGTTGGTGTGGAAATAGAAATATAAAAATAAAAAAGACGCCCCGAGGCGTCTTTTTGTTATTCAACTATGTTCGTTCATCCAGCTGGCGCAGGGTGGGAAAAGAGTCGATAAAAACTCCAGCGGCAAATCGAAGCCGCTCAGTTTATCTGTTTGTTCGGACAATTGTTTTACCGATAAGCGCCCCCATAAAAGCGAGGCCAGAGCCGAAATATCCATGGTGATATGGGCAGGAGTGGGCTCTTCTATAACTTCGGCGGTCAGTTTTTGATCGGCGACTTTAATCATAAGTGTCAGGTTATTTTCCTCTATCTGCTTGTCCAGAATTTGCACGATCATGGAGCCGCGTGCGTGGGTAGGATAGCTGGCAGCCTCCAAAGCGGCCACGGCATCAATGATGCGAGCCATGATGAAGGGGCGTGCAGCGATTCCCTCCTGACTGGCCAAGCTCAGATAAGCACAGTCATCAATAGGTGCGGCCCAATAAAAACGCTTGGCTTCATTCACGTGCCCAAGAGCGAATTGGAAGGCGGAGCTTTGCGCCTCTTTGCTGGCATAGCCCAGTTCATTGATGCTGAAAAGATCATCCTTGCAGGTATAAAGCAGATAGCCGGCTATTTGCTCTTGGGCATCATACAAAAGTGCGATCCGGCCGCCATCGCCTAAATGTTCGTTGAGATAGTTGCGCCAATTTTGCTGGTTGCGCAGAATATAGCCGTTTTTAGCGGCTGTCATCTTTTGATAAACTTGATCTATCAGCTCCATATCATCAAGTCCGCCCATTCGCCAATTACCAAAAGGCATGGCCAGCGATGCCAGATCTTTTAGGTCGATATCATAGCGATGTTCTTCATAAGTATAAGCGAAGGAGTTTTTGCCATAAACCGTGGGGCTGGCAGGCAGCAGAATAGCCAGGGCTATGCCCCTTTTACGCAGCTCCTGAAAGGCAAAGGCCAACAGACGGCTGGCTATGCCCTGAAAACGATAGGGAGCGGCCGTGATGACGCCGACGATATAGGCCACTGGAACCGGCTGGCCGCGCAGCATCATCCGATATTCGGCCAACTGCAAAGAGGCGGCCAAAATATCATCGTCGAAGCAGCAAAGAGTTTGCTCCGGTTTGTATATATCAGAAAAATACCAGCTGAAATAGGGCTCATAGCTTTCAAAAGAATAGGCCCACAATTCCTTGACAGCTGTGGTATCATTATCGGTTGCCATGCGAAAATCCATAATCTGACCTCCTATTTTAGTAATAGGCAATATTGCATAGCCAAATGGTGGGGATGATAACTTTGTTTTGCTTTGGTCAATCCCGGATGACCCATATCCTCTGCCCGGTTGATATAAGCATAGCCCTTGGCATATTCTTGGCTGAAATGCTTATTGATGGCGGCATAAATGCCGTTGATTGTTTGATTGGCTTTTTCCGCATAGACAGCAAATATCTCGTCATTAAGCGGCTCGCCGAAAGTAAGTCCCTCTATGCGGTCATTGACTATCAGGCAGCAACCGACATAACTCAAACGTTCAAAATATTTTAGCCCTTGCATAAGGCCATGCTTTTCCCATATCAGATCCTCACTGATTTTATGTTGGGCGAACCACTCATGAATATATTGCTCGCAAGCAGGTATCAGCTCTTTTGTCATGGGCAAAAAGCAATGATTGGGGTATGTGCGTAAAAAGGCCGAAAGGTGATTGCGTTTTTTATGATATTTTTTACCTGGCAAAAGGGCCAGGTCTTCTTGTTTATAGATATAGTTGGCGCCAGGCCTTATTTCTTTAACTTCAAAACGGTTGGGCCAGGCCTTTTGATATAGTTGTAACATTTCCGGCGAGACATCTTTGAGCAAAAAAGGCACATTGCGCTGCCTATACCAGGCTATGAGACTTTCTGTTGCTTGCAAAACCACCTGATCGTCAGCAGCCAAAGGGGGCAGCACTGCATCATAGCCGAAGAAATCACTTTTGATGCATAATGCGCCATCCAGCAGGCACCAGCGAAAAAATTCCCAATCCTTCCACATAAAAAAAGAAGTAAAAATATAAGTGATAAGCTGTTGTTTGCGCATGGCCAGATAATGGTCAAACAAGTCTTTATCTTCGATAGAGACAGGTGCAAAATGCATAGATTCACTCTCTTTTCTGATGATATGATTATAGTTAATTGCTATTATAGCATATCTTTCGTCCTCAGGGCAACCAAGACGCGTTTTTGCCGACAAAATATGCTTTTATTGATTTTGATATAGTGATATAATAATACGGTCAAACAAAAAGGAGTTGTAAAAATGACTGATCCGGGAGTGGCTTTTGTTATAGGCGATATACCAGTACGTTGGTACGGGATTTTGATTTGTCTGTCCATGATTATCGGTGGCAGCCTGGCTTATTGGGAATGCAAAAAACAGCATCTCAATACCGAAGA
>CAYRML010000059.1:0-8459 GCA_964425485.1 uncultured Peptococcaceae bacterium
CGGCGGCTTTAAAATGATGTCCGCCGCCGCTGCCGCCATGCGCCAAGAGGCTGATGACTGCGGCTTGCAAAAGCCGCTGGCTTTGGCGGTGACGGTGCTGACCAGCCTTAGCCAAGAGGAATTCTGCCGGGAGATTGGCAATCCCAAGCCTATTGCCCGTCAGGTGGTGGATTGGGCTCTTTTGGCCCAGGAGGCCGGGCTGGACGGCGTGGTCTGCTCGCCTTGGGAGATCGAGCCTATACGCGAGGCTTGCGGCCAGGATTTTCTTATCGTGACGCCGGGCGTGAGGCCCGACTGGGCCGCGGCCGATGATCAGCAGCGCATCATGACGCCGCGAGAAGCCATATCTAAAAGTGCCAGCTATTTGGTGGTGGGGCGGCCCATTACGGCTCAGCCTGATCCGGCCTCAGCCGCCGCCAAGATAGTGCAGGAAATGACTATATAAAAAGCGACCCCCAGGGGTCGCTTTTTTTATGGGCCTGAGCGAGAAATTAATACTCCGCACCTGTGGCTTGTCACATAAATACAAGCCTACTCATATCATATATTGAACCCCAAAAAGAATGGAGGCTTAAAAATGATCAAATATACGACAAAAGCTCAAAATAATCCTTGTGAAAATATTTCAAAAGGATTATATACACCTATAAAATGTCCGCAAACCTGTCCGGCATCGGGGCATCAAGTTATGGTTACCAACGTGCCGGTGACGGTGACTCCTTTAGCTCATGCCGGTGCTGTCAACACCTATTGCATCGGCAGACCGTCCGTGATTCCCGGCGTCAATGAATGTTTTCATGCTCACAATGGTGCTTGTTCATTTACGCTCAGGCAGGAAATTTGTGTCAATGTACCGGTCTTCTTTGGTGCGGAAGCGACTTTGGGTGACCCTTATGTTTCTTGCACTCCCCCTTGTCCTCCTCATGGCGGTGGCTGGGCACAAGAAGCAGAAATTGAAGATAATAGATCGGAAGACTGTGATTGATATAGATAATATGCTATGAATGATAACAAGGCGGTTTTTTGATTTACATGTTCCTTTGCATGATTGATTATTCCAACACTAAAAAGCAGCTCCCGATACGCCGATATCGGATTACCGATTGATATAAAGTATAAGGCCTCGATCAGTAATGTTTCTATTTAGTGCTGCGGCGTGCCTACAGTCCTTGCTCAATATCAATGCGCCGACAGCTGTTATTATGATAATAATAAAAAAAGTTAGGGTGCAAGCGACCATCACCTATCAGGCAAAGGCAGGGTAACAGATAATATATTATCAGACTACTAACAGTTAGATATAAATTTAAAATCCCGCCATCCGGCGGGATTTTCCTATACTAGGTAGTGAAGAAGGCGAAAATAATGAATTTGAAGAATATGTGGCAAACAATGAATCTGGTGGATAAATTTTTGTTCATCCTCATGATAATGTTGCTTTTGCAATCCGCTTATAATCTCTTTTGTCCCGGTATCGTGGCTGGCCAAAACGATCCCATAGATATAACTTTACGCACGTCGGCGGCCGCCATTTTCGGCTACTTTTTGAGCAGCAGCTTCATGAAAAAAAATAATGAGAGTGTAACCGTTGATAACAGCAAGTTTATTGATGTGGCCAATAACGAATCCTCTATGCGTAACCAAATCGGGTTTGATACCGTTGTTGATGGCCAAAGCCTGCAAAAAGGCGTGGCTGCCAATCACGGCACTGCCAGCGAACAGTTTCACTGTAGCAATTTACAGGTGCTGGTGGTGGCCTGTATCAGCATATTTTGTCTGGTTATTTTGTTGCTGGCTTATGATATGGTCGCTTCCATCAAGGCCGATGATACAACTGTGTCGCAGCTGCGTGATTTTATTTCCGGAGGTATCGGCTTTTTGATCGGCTGCGGCAAGAATAAATAATAACTGTCCGACAACTTTAGCTAAATAAAAGAGCACGGCCCAAGGCCGTGCTCTTTTATTTTTCCTGAAGCTTTTGTATGTGCTCCTTTAACACAATATTAATATATTGCGATAAGGAACGATCATCTTCTTCTGCCAATTTACGCAGCCTCTCCACAAGATCATTGTCTAAAGTCAGACTGATTTGTGTTTTTAATGGTTTCATAGTCGTTCACCTCTTGAATCATATAATACTATAAAATAGCCCAATCTATGAAAAAATATAGTAAATAATATAAAATAATATAAAATAATTTTCGTATTTGTGGCGGCTGACCCATATGGATAGCTTTGGGCCATGCCGGTCGGGGGTACTGTCGTCTTTTTGCTAAAAATTACATGAAGAAAATCATCCAAATCAATGACAAAAGGCCCTTAAAGTGCTATAATGAAGACAACTTTTTGGACTGAAATACGGTCTTATATTGTAAGAAGGCGGCCGGCCGGCTGCGGTCGGCTTGCTTTGCCGGATTTTATTATGCTTGGGGATTTGAAGGGAATGATTATTTATGGATGAACTGCGTAAAGACAAAGATTTGGCTTTGACGGAACCGGAGGCCGGGCAGGCTCCGCTTGCGGAAAATGCCGCCGCCACTGACCTGGACGAACCGCTGGTGGATATGTCCGATATGGATTCTGCACCGGAAGCTGCCTCTTTGCTGGCCGATATGCCGGCGCAGCCGCAGGTCAAGCCGAAAAAAAAGAAGAAAAAATGGGGCAAAAAGAAGCTCATATTTATTATCGTGGTGGCGGCCATTATTGCCGTCATTGCCGGCAGCGCCATTGCTGCCACCCAGAAAGGCACCGTCATTGCCATGGCCGATACCACGGTACTGGAATATGCCGATGTGCAAAGTACGGTCGGTGCCAGCGGCACCGTGGAGAGCGCCAACTATAATGTCTATACCACTTTGAGCACTCTGCCGGTCCAGGAAATTTATGTGGCCGACGGAGACCAAGTCAAAGAAGGGGATGTGCTGTGCATCCTCGACAGCGAAACTTTGCGGAAGCAGATCGCCACGCGTGAGGCTGCTTTGGGCATCTCCGCCCAAGCCGCCGCCTTGCAGGTGCAGGCGGCTCAGCAGCGCTATGATGCGGCCAAAAATGCGCTGGCCAGCGGCACCAATACCACCCTCATCAATACGCAAAGCGCTGTGGATAATGCCTACAATAACTGGATCAATGCACAGAAGACCTATGACGAATACCGCGACTCTTTGGCCAGAGGCGATAATGCCCAGCTTTTGTCCCAGCAAGCTATGGTGGACAATGCCTTCTATGCTGTGGAGCAGGCCCAGCTTAATTATCAGTCGGCCAAAAATAATCTGGCCGAGGCTGAATCCGATCTGGATGATGCCAGGGATGATCTGGCCGACGCCAAAGATGCTATTAATGAGGCCCAGTCTGATCTGGAGCAGGCTAAAAGCGGCTATAACCAGGCTTTGGCCAACTATCAGTCAGCCCAAGCCATTGTGGATGCCGCCGGCAGTTTGGTAACGGCTGCTCAACTCAATGACCTGATGAATGCAACTACGGCCAAGGATAATGCTTATGCGGCACTCTCGGCTGCTCAGACCTCACTTTCTGCTGCCAAGCAGGCCAAAGCTACCGCTCAGGCCACTATTGACAGCTATGACTCGGCCATCAGCAAATATGAAGATGCCGTGGATCAGGCCCGCATCTCCCTGGAGAGCGCTAAGACCGGCTATGAGAATACCAAGGCCCAGTATCAATCGGCCAATACCTCGGCCTCAAGCGCGCTCGATAGCTATAAACGCGCCGCTGACCAGGCCTATCAGGCCTATGTGGCGGCCAAAGATACACTGACGGCGGCCAAAAACGCCGTCCAAGATGAGCTGGAGAGTTATGAAAATGCCTTGGCCAGCAGCAAAGTGGCGGCCAAAAACGATGTCGCCGTGCTGGAGCTGGCCGCGCTTTATGACGATTTGCAGGATGCCACCGTGCGCGCGCCTGTCGACGGCACCATCACGGCCATCTATGTCAAAGTCGGCTCCTATCCGCCCAGCCTCATGTTCGTAATCGAGGATACCGACAACCTCAAAGTCGATACCATGGTCAAGGAATTTGATATCGGCACAGTTAAAGTCGGTATGCCCGTCACCATTAAATCCGATGCCACCGGCGATGAGGTGTTTGAGGGTAAGATCGTCTCCATTGCCCCCACCTCCGCCAAGGACGCATTCGGTGATACCGCTGTCGGCAGCGATGTTCAATTCGAAACAGAAGTGGCCATAACTTCCGAAAATACCGGACTTTTGATCGGCATGAATGTACGGCTCAACTATATCGTGGATGAGGCCACGCATGTGCTGACCGTGCCTTATGAGGCTGTATATACCAATGCTGCCGGCGCCAGCTGCGTTTTGGCCGCCATGCCGCAGGCCGGTAGCGATAAGCACATATTGCAGGAATTTGTGGTCGAAACCGGCCTCGAGACCGATATTGCCGTGGTTATCTCAGGCCCCGACATTGTCAGCGGACTGCGCGTTATCAATACTCCCACCTCTTATCAGGCCGGTCAGGAAGTGACCATCTCTGAAAAAGGCAGCAAAGGAGCGAACCTCAATTCCTTCGGCATGCCCGTAGGTGGTTACGATGAGTGATAAAATCATCCAAATGAGCGGCATATACAAGCGGTTCTATATCGGTCAGCCCAATGAGCTGGAGATATTGCATGGCATAGATCTGACGGTCGAGCGGGGAGAATTTATCTCCATCATCGGATCTTCCGGCAGTGGCAAATCGACGCTGATGAATATTATCGGCGCCCTGGACCGTGCCACTTGCGGCAGCTATCTGCTGGACGGCACCTTGATCGAGGAGGCCGATGACGAAGAGCTTTCCGCCATCCGCAACCGCAAGGTGGGATTTGTCTTTCAGAACTTTAACCTCATCTCCCGCACCACGGCTCTGAAGAATGTAGAGCTGCCCATGATGTATGCCGGCATTCCTCCCAAAGAGCGCAGCCAACGCGCCCGCCAGCTGATGCGTATGGTGGGCATGGAAGATCGCATGCTGCATCAGCCCAATGAACTTTCCGGTGGTCAGAAGCAGCGTGTGGCCATTGCTCGCGCCATGGCCAATGATCCGGCCATCATCCTGGCCGATGAGCCCACAGGCGCGCTCGATTCCCAGACCGGCCGCCTGGTTATGAATCTTTTTCACGCCCTGCATGAGAAAAGGGGCAAGACTATTGTTCTAATCACCCATAATAAGGAGCTGGCGGCCGAAACGCAGCGTATCTTGACTATGCGCGACGGCATACTGGCCGAAGAGGGGGTTGGCGCATGAATCTGCTGGAGAATATCCGTCTGGCTTTGGAAGGGCTGCGCGCCAACAAAATGCGTTCCGTCCTCACTATGCTGGGAATTATTATCGGGGTGGCCGCCGTCATCGGCATCCTCACCGTTGGCACCGGCATGACCTCCTATGTCTCCAATGCCATGAGCAACCTCGGCGCCACCAATATTACTATCATGCTGCAGGAACGCAGCGATGACGGCTCTTCCTCCTCGCAGGATATGTTCGGGCTTAGCGGCTTCGGCGGTGCGCTGCCCGAAGCCGACGATCTGATCTCCGATGAGATGATCGAGAATATGCAGGCCCGCTATGAGAATCAGATCGCCAATGTCGGCCTCAGCGAATCCGTGGGCTCTGGCAAGGCCATGGACGGTCACTTTGAAGCCAATATCACACTGATGGGCGTCAGTGCCTCCTATCTTGATATTGGCAATCTGGAGATGCTGGAAGGGCGATTTCTCTCCCAGGATAATGTCGCCGCCAAGCGCAGTGTGGCCGTGGTTTCCGACAAATTGGTCAACAATATTTATGGCGGCAATCCCGCCAAGGCTGTGGGCCAGGAGATCAAGGTCTATGTCAACAGTGAGATTTATACTTTCTCCATCATCGGCGTTTATGAATATGAGCAGAGTGCTATGAGCCCTATGCCCACCTCGGAAAAGGATACCAATACCAATATCTATGTTCCCATCACTACGGCCAAGCAACTGACCGGCGCCGATGCTGGTTATCAGAGCATCACGGTGATGGCTCAGGAGGCAGTCGATCCTTTGGATTTTTCCGAGGAGCTGGAGCGCTTTTTAAGTAAATATTATGAGAATAACAATGACTATACCATCACCGCTATCAGCATGAAGAGCATCACCGAGCAATTTGATTCCATCATGAACGCCCTCTCTTTGGCCATCACGGCCATCGCGGCCATCTCTCTTTTGGTGGGCGGTATCGGCGTCATGAATATCATGCTGGTCTCCGTCACCGAGCGCACGCGCGAAATCGGTACGCGTAAAGCTTTGGGCGCCACCAATAATAATATCCGCCTGCAATTCATCGTGGAAAGCACGATCATTTGCCTGGTGGGCGGCTTTATCGGCATTGGGCTGGGCGTGGTGTTAGGATATGCGGGCAGCTATGTATTGGGCTTTCCCTCTTGGCCGGAGCCCTCGGCCATCGGCTTGGCTGTCGGATTTTCTATGGCCATTGGTATCTTTTTTGGCTATTACCCGGCCAATAAAGCCGCCAAGCTGGATCCCATCGAGGCTCTGCGCTATGAATAAAGCAACTGATATTTTCTGATTATATGCGGCCGTCCTGGTGGGGACGGCCTCTTTATATACGCGATTTATACGGTATCTGCCGCCGGTTTGTGGCCTAAAAAAAACTTAAGCATTTCTTAAATAGTTGCCTACTTGGTTTTTAAGAATCACTTTTATATAATTTAAGCGGAGGATGAGAGTATGTACAATATTTTGATCTGTGATGATGAAAAGGACATTGTGGCCGCCTTAAAGATCTATCTGACGGCCGAAGGTTATCACACTCTGGAGGCTTATGACGGCGAAGCGGCGTTGCATCTTTTGCAGGAGAATCAGGTGCACCTGGTCCTCATGGATGTGATGATGCCGAAATTGGACGGCATCACGGCCACCGCCATCCTGCGCCAGAAATACAATATCCCCGTCATCATCCTCACAGCCAAAAGCGAGGATACGGATAAGGTTTTGGGGCTTAACATCGGCGCCGATGATTATATCACCAAACCCTTCAATCCAGTAGAGCTTTTGGCCCGCGTCAAAGCTCAGCTGCGCCGCTATACCAATTTGGGCGGCATGGTCAAAAACGATAAGGCACTTTCCTGCGGCGAGATCCAGCTGTTTGACCGCGAAAAGAAAGTCCTCTTGGCCGGCGAGCCGGTCGCACTCACTCCTACCGAATATGAAATACTGAAACTGCTGATGAGCCATGCCGGCCAGGTCTTTTCCTCCGCCCAGATCTATCAAGAAGTCTGGAACGACAATGCCTTCAAAGCGGAGGGCACCGTGGCCGTACATATTCGCCATCTGCGGGAAAAACTGGAGCTTAACCCTGCCGAACCCCGTTATTTGCAGGTGGTTTGGGGGCAGGGTTATAAAATGGAACGAGGTAATGAATCATGAAAAATCTACGTGCTTCTCTCGGCGCCAAGATCGCAGCTTTTATCCTCTGCCTTGTTTGCGCCGTGCTGGCGGTGGGCTCTTTATACGGATCTTTGCAGATGAACCAGGAAGGGTTATATGATGAGCAGAACCCGGATTTTTATAAGTCCTCACTCTGTTATGATGCCATGCGGGGTTTTGCCGACGATGTCTATTATAACTACTTCTTCCTGACTATGAAGCAGGTATCATCCGCCGAGCCGCTCTCTTCCGATGAGATATATAATCTCAATAATTATGAAGAGAACCTCAGCTCTGATGAATGTAACTTCTATTATAGCATCAGCGACCAACGCAGCGGTCGCGTTATACTTAGCAACAGTGCCGGCCAGAATGCCGTCACCAGCGCTTCCTTCGTTTATACCACAGCCGATTCTGGTGGCAGCTATTATGATGCGGAGCATGATCTGTGGGTGAGGGGCAGCGGCTATTATGATGGAAATGATCGCGTGATCGAGGAATATTATGATGCTGAATCCAGGCAGTGGTTTGCAGACGGACATGGACTCACTTTGAACGACCAGTATTATAATGTGACGGTCTATGCCAAACCCACGATCTCATCCCAATCTCCTATCGACGGCCTCTATGATGCTTATGGGCAATTTAACCTCATGCTCTCGATGCGCTATATATCCATCATCGTGGGAGCGGCGGCCATTATCGGCTTTATTCTGCTCTTTATCTTCCTCATGCGCGCCGCCGGCCATCGCAAAGACCAAGAAGAGGTGCGCCGCCGCGGACTGGATTTTGTGCCGCTCGATATTTATGCTCTGGCTGCCGCGCTGATTTGTATGGGGTTTGTGGTGGTCAGCTTTTATTGTTTGAATCTGAGCGGTAACAAATTCGTCAATGCCGTTTGGGCCGGAGGTGTCCTGATGCTGGCTTTGTTGCCCGTGCTAGGCTTCTTTTACAGCTTGGCTGCTAATATCAAGGCTGGCAAACGGTGGCGCAACACCGTCATCTATATGTTGGGCCGGCTGATCTGCAAGGGGATTT
>CAYRML010000060.1:0-8192 GCA_964425485.1 uncultured Peptococcaceae bacterium
CTGAAAAAATTTGAAAAGACGCTGACGATTAATGATTTGCATGATGCCTTTTTGTTTAATCCCCGCAATTCTTATCAAAATTATAATGTCGGCATCAACAGCACGGATAAAACTATATATACTTATATGGGTATTTTGCGGCCGGAGATGGCCAATGCTAATTATTCCAGCGCCGGGCAGCTTTCCCCGCTGTTGAACGATCCCTATTTTAAGACTATTGGTATCGGTACCCGTATTTTTCTGGGCGGTGGTATCGGCTATGTGGCTTGGCCTGGTACTCAGCATGCCCCCAATGACCCACGTAATGAAAAAGGCATACCTTTGGGCGGTGCCGGGACTTTGGCGGTGGTTGGCGATATGAAGCAGATGGATGCCGCTTGGGTGCGCGGAGTCAGCGTCACGGGCTATGGTTGCAGTATTATGGTGGGCATAGGTGTACCTATCCCCATATTGGATGAGGAGATTTTGCAATATACCACCATCACGGATGCCGATATTTATGCGCCCCTGGTTGATTATGGCGCCGATTATCCCAATGCTATATCTCGCAATCTGGGATTGGTCAGCTATGCCGATCTGAAATCCGGCGAGATCACTGTTCAGGGGAAAAAAGTCAAGACGGCGCCGCTTTCCAGCTATGTGGGGGCCAAAAAAATAGCCGAAACTTTGCAAAGCTGGGTCAGAGATGGCCGCTTCCTTTTAGGGCAGCCCAGCCAGCTTTTGCCGACAGCGTCGGATAAATAAGCGGGAGGAAAGAAAAATGGCGGAAATAAGTAAAAAAATTGTACTTCATTATACAAAAGAGACAGTGGGCGAACCAATCGTCTATACACTGGCCAAGGATTATGATATGGTATTCAATATCGTCAAGGCCAGCGTAAATCCGGATAATCAAGGGTTTTTAGCCATACAGCTTTGCGGTGATGAGGAAAATTATAAAAAAAGCCTTAAATACCTTAAGGAGCGCGGCGTTAAGGTGGCTATGTTCTCGGAAAATGTTTATCTGGATGAAGATAAATGCATGCAATGCGGCGCTTGTACCGGTGTTTGTCCCAGCGGGGCTTTGTCTTTGGACCCTGTCAGCAGAGAGCTGATTTTCTGTGGGGAAAAATGCGTCGTCTGCAATATGTGTGTCGAGGCTTGTCCGGTCAATGCCGTATCCTTGGATTTTTAAGAGGCATTTGCTCTATGTATGAGGAAAGAAATTATCGACAGAGTTTTGGCTTGGATCTGGAAATGCATTGTCTGGCGGTCAAAGAAACGGATTTAGCTATCTGTGTGCCGTCCGGTATGTGGGATGATCATCTCGAGCGGCGGGTTATAGCCGTAATCAATCATATGCGCGAGGGGTTAGAGAACTATATCCTGAGTGATCCGCAATTTCTATGCACGCATGAGCCATACACGCCGCGGCCCTTCGCACCGCCGATTGCCATGGCCATGGCAGCTGCGGCCGCCAAGGCCGGTGTGGGTCCAATGGCCGCTGTGGCCGGCGCCTTTTCCCAGGTGGTAGGGCAATTGCTTGAGCCTATTTGTGGCGAAGTGGTGGTGGAAAATGGTGGAGATATTTATCTTGCCGGCTGCAAGGAGCGACTGATTGGCATTTTTGCCGGCAGCTCGCCTTTCAGCGATAAAGTGGCCCTGAAGATCAGTGGCCGGCAGTTACCTTTGGGCATTTGCACGTCCTCCGGCACCGTGGGGCCTTCCTTCAGCTATGGGGTGGCCGATGCGGCGGTGATTCTTTCCGCAGATACTTTATTGGCTGATGCCGTGGCCACAGGCAGTGCCAATCTGGTGCAGAGCAAAGCCGATGTAGCCAAGGCCGTAGAGTTTGCCATGGGCATAGTCGGTATTACCGGGGCTTTGGTGATCAAAGATGATGCCATAGCCGCGGCCGGGGCGGTGGAATTGGCTCCAAAGGGATAAAGTGATAAATTTAGTGGGGGGATTTTATATGTCTGGACATTCCAAATGGGCTACTATCAAAAGAAAAAAATCAAAAGTGGACGATGCCCGAGGCAAAATCTTCACGAAGATTTCCAGAGAGATCATGGTGGCTGTCAAACAGGGCGGGCCTGATCCCGATGGTAATTTCCGACTGAAACTTTGCATTCAAAAAGCTAAAGACAACAATATGCCCAATGATAATATTGCCCGCTGCATCCAAAAGGCGGCCGGGCAGACAGAATCCGATGCTTATGAAGAATTTTTCTATGAAGGCTATGGCGTGGCTGGTGTGGCCGTGCTTTGTGCCATCCTGACCGACAGCCGCAATCGTACGGCAAGTGAGATCCGCTATATTTTTTCCCGCAATAACGGCAACCTGGGGGAAACCGGCTGCGTTTCCTGGATGTTCGAGCGTAAAGGCCAGATGAACGTGGAGCTTGATGGCAAAGACGAGGATGAACTGATGATGCTGGCTTTGGATGCCGGCGCTGAAGATATGAGCGTTGATGATGGTATGGCCGAGATAATTACCTCCACCGATAAACTGGAAGATGTGCGCCAGGCCTTGATGAATGCCGGCTATAATGTCATAGATCCGCAAATCACCATGCTACCCGCTAACACCGTGGAGATAACCGATGCGGATCAGGCCAAGTCTTTGATTAAGCTCATCGATGCCTTGGAGGATAATGATGATGTGCAGGCTGTCTATGCCAATTATGATATTGCGGATGAGATAATGGAACAGCTTTAAGGCTAAACAAAAGGAGTCCCAAGCGGCTCCTTTTTCTTTTCCATAGCAGATATTCAATAATTCATATTTAATGGTTCATATTTAATGGTTCATAAAATCCAGTCTATCCAGCATGTCGTCATCTGCAATTTCTATATCCAAGACCCAAAACAGAATCTCCAGTTTGTCTACCAGGGAAAAGATGATTAAATCTATATCTGGAGAAAGGGTATTGTCATAAAGATCCTTTTCTTGGATGGCGATGGCCAGCTTTTCCTTATATTTGTTGGCTTTTTGCATGATTTCTCTTTGGTTTTTCAAGGATGCCTCACCTCCAAAGGGTTATAATAGATTTTATTACAATAAATGGCTTTTGGTGTATGCCTTTGACGCTTATATATAGGCAAATAATAATTTTTTTATAAAATATTTTAAAAAACTCTTGCCAACGGCTTCCCTTTTTGGTAAAATACTATAGTGTCTGCAGTTCAAGATTTTTTCCTGTCATGTGGCTGGGGCGACATGGCGGTTATGTTTTTAAAGGAGGTTTATCATGGCTAAATGTGAAATATGCGGAAAGACTATTAAAACTGGGATGAGCGTCAGCCACTCCCATATCCGTAACAAAAGAAAATGGAAACCAAATCTGCAAACGGTTCGGGCCATAGTTAATGGTTCGCCCAAAAGAGTCACCGCTTGTACCCGTTGCTTGCGTTCGGGCAAAGTGCAAAGAGCTATCTAATTCAGTAATTTTTCTAATTCAGCAATTGTAAAAAGCGCTTTTTGAGCGCTTTTTCTTTACCTTTTAGCTGGTAGGGACCTGGGAAATAAAAAAAGGTTTAATATTTGCCCTAATTGATATATAATATATATAATATGTGTTTTTTGATCTGTTCTGGAGGGAGGTTGACAAAGTGGATAAAGAATTTTTGGGAAAATACGGCAAGATTATCATCGACAAAGATGTTATCTCCAAATTGGCCGGTATTGCCGCCACTGAATGTTGCGGTATCGTTGGTATGGCTTCTTCCCATGTTATCGCTGATGGGATTGCCGGTATTTTGGGAAGAGAATCCCTCTCCAAAGGTGTTGATGTGATTATTAAGGATGATTCTATCCGTATCAAAGTCAATATCGTTGTCGGTTATGGTATCAATATTTCCGTCATAGCCAGAAATGTGATGGACAATGTCAAATATGTTGTAGAAAAGCATGTCGGTACAACAGTCGATTATGTTGATGTCAACATACAAGGGGTTCGTGTTGTTGACTAAAAAGGGGTGTCAATTTTGCAATTGAAAGAGATAAGCGCGGCTCAATTGGCCGGATTTTTAAGCAATGGCAGCGCTTGGCTGGGAGCGAGAAAAGAAGAGGTCAATGCCTTGAATGTTTTCCCCGTTCCCGATGGTGATACCGGGACCAATATGTTCCTGACCATCAACTCCGCTGTCAAGAATATAAAAACAGATAAAAATCAAAATATAGCCCAAGTCATGCAGGACTTTTCCATGGGCGCGCTGATGGGTGCCAGAGGTAATTCCGGGGTTATACTCTCGCAGATGTTTAGGGGTTTCGGCCAGAGCATCAGCGGTAAAGAGTTAGCTACGGCTTTCGATATGGCTAAAGCTTTCCAAAGAGGGGTGGACCTCTCCTATAAGTCCGTGATGAAACCTGTGGAAGGTACTATTCTGACCGTTTTTAAGGATTTTGCCGCTGCTGCGGTTGACTATGCCAAAAATCATGATGATATCATCGCTATGTTGGAGGCAGCTTTGGCCGCTGGCCAAAAATCGCTGGATAATACGCCCAATCTTTTGCCTGTGCTTAAACAGGCAGGGGTTGTGGATGCCGGCGGCAGGGGCATCATGATCATTTTTGAAGGCGGACTAAATTATCTGAAAGGGCAGGAAAATGTCGCCGAGGCGGCAGAAGCTGCTCATGCCGAGCTGACGGAAGAGGCCTTGGCCGCTCCTGTCATCGACGATATTTCAGAGATAGTTTATGCTTATTGTACGGAATTGTTGATCAAAGGCAATGATCTGCCTGCCGAGCAGATCAAGGCCAGGCTTTCCCAGGAGCCGGAAGGCGATTCTTTGCTGGTGGTCGGTACGGAAAATGTAGTCAAGATCCATATCCACACCAATGATCCTGGCAATGTTTTGCATTATGCCTCTAGCTTTGGCAGTCTGCATGACATCAAGATCGAAAATATGCGAGATCAGTATGCCAAGCTGCCTAAGGATGAGGTCGGCAATGGTGATAAGCAGCCGGAGGAAGCTGTGATCGAAGAAATACCAACGCAGACCACCAGCGGTGTGCTGGCCGTATGCTGCGGTGAAGGCATGGCCGAGATTTTTAGCAGCATGGGTGCTCAGGTTTTGCCTGGCGGACAAACTATGAATCCCAGCGCCGAAGAGATTATGAAATCGGTCTCCAAAGTCGCTGCCCAGCAGGTAATCATTCTGCCAGATAATAAAAACATCATCCTGGCGGCCCAACAGGCGCAAAAGCTCATAGAAAAGCCGGTTTATGTAGTGGAGAGTAAATTTGTCACTCAAGGCATAGCGGCTATGATGGCCTTTGACCCTGATCAGCCGGCGGAAAATATCCTGGACGAGATGATTCAAGCTTCTCAGTCCGTAAAATCAGCGGAAATTACTTATGCGGTCAGGGATACCAGTTATGACGGTATAGAAATCCAAAAAGGCGATATACTGGCGCTTAGTGAAGGCCAGATTTCTGCTAGTGGCAAGGAGCTTTTGCCTGTGCTGATGCAGCTTTTGGAAAATATTGTCGATACGGATAATGATAATATCATCACCTTGTTCTATGGTAATGAGTTAACGGAAGAGCAAGCGCAGGAAGCTGTGGATATGGTGCAGGAGAAATACCCGGATATGGAAGTTGATTATTATTATGGTGGGCAGCCGCTGTATTATTTCCTCATTTCCATCGAATAACAAGCCTAAGCCCTTTTGGTTACACCAAAAGGGCTTTTAATTTAGGGAGTGCGGCATGGATATCAAAAGCCTTTTGGCCAAGGAAATAAAATGCGCTTATAACGACAGCTCCGTCTTTGACGGATTTGCCGCTTTTTTGGATTCTTGGGCCGCAGATAATGATTTGCCCGAATTACAGCAGCTTGCCGCAAGCTATGCGGCGTCTTCGCTGGCGGATCGGCCTCAGCTGATCCAACGGATGCAGCTGTTGGCACAATCTTTGCCGTTAGAGGCTGATGGGCAGCTACTGCAAAAAGCGCAGCCCACATATAAGCCGGCCGCCTCTTTGGAAATGCCCATCCAGTATATGAAGAGCGTCGGCCCGCAAAGAGCGGCGCTTTTCCAGCGTTTGGGCATCAATACTATTTATGACCTGCTTTTTTTCTTTCCGCGTGATTATCAGGACAGACGCCTGGTCATGCCCATTAACCAGCTGCAGATCGGTCAAGTGGGGCAAATTCGCGGGCGCATTATCAAGGTTGATGTGCTGCGACCGCGCGCACGGCTGATCATCATCAAAGCTTGGCTGCAAGATGAAAGCGGCATCATGCCTGCTATCTGGTTTAATCAGGGGTTTTTGCAAAAAGAGCTGCGGCCCGGGCGCGAGGTGCTGGTTTGTGGCAAGGTGGAAAGAAAATATCGCCAGATCGAAATATCGGTGCAGGATTATGAATTTATTGATCAAGACGAAGCTTGGCAGCCGGCCATCATGCCGGTCTATCGCTGCACGGAAAGGCTCAATCAGAAGACTTTGCGTAAGCTGGTGGCTGTGGCCTGGCAGAAATACGGCCATTTGCTGGAGGAGCATCTGCCGCCGCTGATCTTAGACAAGCGGCAACTGCTGCCGCTTGGGCAGGCCGTGCAATATATGCACTTTCCTCCTTCTTTTGCCGAGCAAAAAAAGGCCCGCCAGCGCTTGGCTTATGAGGAATTTTTACTTTTACAGCTGGCCATTTTGGCCAATGGCAATCTCGAGGAGCAGGCTGGTATCGCTCATAAAAAAGATGAATCTATCCGGGAGAAATTCCTTGCCGCTTTACCTTTCCGGCTGACAGCTGCTCAGCAAAGGGTGATGGGCGAGATTTTTGCCGATATGGAATCGCCGCTGGTAATGACACGCCTGGTGCAGGGTGATGTAGGTTCCGGCAAAACGGTGATCGCGGCTGCCGCTCTCTATAAAAGCTGGGCCGGCGGTTGGCAAGGCGCCATGATGGCGCCGACGGAGATTTTGGCTCAGCAGCATTATCTTAGCTTGCAGCCTTTGCTGCAAGATTTGGGCATGAGCTGTGCCCTCCTGACAGGCAGCATCAAAGGGAAAAAACGCAAAGAGCTGCTGCAAGAAACTGCTGTCGGCCATATAGATGTACTGATCGGTACCCATGCTTTGATCCAGGAGGGAGTGGATTTTGCTCGGCTGGGGCTGGTGATCACGGATGAGCAGCATCGGTTCGGGGTCATGCAGAGGACGGCCTTGCAAAAAAAAGGCGCTTGCCCCGATATGCTGGTCATGACGGCTACACCCATCCCTCGTACGCTGGCCCTGACTTTGTATGGTGATTTGAATCTATCGGTCATCGACGAACTGCCGCCGGGCCGCAAAGCCATTGAGACCTATGCGGTAGAATATAGTTATGAAGAAAGAATATTCAAGTTTTTGGATAAAGAAATAGAGGCCGGGCGGCAGGTATTCGTCGTTTGTCCGTTGGTCGAGGAATCGGAAAAAGTGGATCTGCAAAGCGCTGTCCAGCTAGCGGAGCGCTTGCAGCAAGAGGTTTTTCCTCATCGCCGCATTGCTTTGATGCACGGGCGTATGAAGGCTGATGAAAAGGCAGAGATCATGGAGGATTTTCGACAGCATAAGGCTGACATCTTGGTCTCAACCACGGTGATCGAGGTGGGGATCAATATCCCCAATGCCACCGTTATGCTGGTGCGCGATGCCGAGCGCTTCGGTCTTTCGCAGCTGCATCAACTGCGGGGACGCATCGGTCGAGGCAGTCAGCAGTCCTACTGCATACTTATGCACAATGCACATAGTGAAGTAGCAAGAGAACGCATGAAGATCATGACCGAGAGCAGCGACGGCTTCCGCATCGCTGAAGCCGACCTGCGCCTGCGCGGCCCCGGCGAGTTTTTGGGTACACGCCAGCATGGCCTGCCGGAGCTGAAGGTGGCTGATCTTTTCACGGACGGCCGCTTGCTGGAAGAAGCCAGGCAGGATGCCCTGGAAATTTTGCCGCTTTTGGCCGATGAGCCTGAGCTGGCATATGTGGCCAGGAAATTAGAAGAAAAAATGCAAATGATTAACTAGAGCGGAGTTATGTATGAGTTCTGTCATCGAAAAACTAGGGTATTTTGCCGAGAAAAATCTGGGACAAAACCCTCTTAAAGTGCGCCGTTTGCTGAAAGCGGCCTATAAAGTCAGCGGCTGGCAGATGAAATATCTGCCGGAGAAGGCTTTTTCTGCCAGCCAAAGGCAACTGGCTGTCATTTGCAATCAGTCTATCCAGCGG
>CAYRML010000061.1:0-8062 GCA_964425485.1 uncultured Peptococcaceae bacterium
CTTGGCTCCAGGAATAAGGAAGCCATGATCTTGCCGGCCATATCATATAATAGCTTGCCAGCCGCCAGCTTTTGCTCATAATAAGAGGCTGTGTTGATAATGGCTTCCAGCTCTGTTTTGTTGAATTGCGCTATATCCAGCACATCTTTGCCGGCGAAGCTTTGCAACATCTCTTGTGAAGGCTTAGAAAAATTATCCATGTATCCTCCTCATGTCTATCACAGTTTCCTCTTTCTTTTCCAAGATTTATTCTCCAAAAACAAGCTGTTTCCTGCCCTAGCCTAAGCATAAAATAGCGGAGCCCACAAGGCCCCGCTATTGATTAGTAAATATCAGACAGGTTTTTGACAACATCAGCACAGCGACTGCACAAGGTGGGATGATCCTTATCTTCACCAACACTTTCGCTGTATATCCAGCAGCGTTCGCATTTTTGTCCCTTAGCCGGGCTGACAACAATACGCAGATCGTCTGGGCCTTCTTTGATATTGGCCTGCGATACGATAAAGATGGATGCCAGGTCCTTTCCTACCGTTTTTAAAATAGCCAATTTATCGCCGCCGGCATAAAGATCAACGGCGGCATCCAGGGAATGGCCGATAATTTTTTCTTGTCTGGCCAATTCTAACTCTTTACCCACAGCTTCCCTGATTTCCAATAAGGTTTGCCATTTTGCTTCCAGCACATCATCATACAGGCTGATATCAGCTTGAGGAAAATCTAAAAGCTGGACACTAACCGGCGCAGCAGCGGCTTTGGGCAAAAAGCTGTATATTTCTTCTGAGGTAAAAGCTAAAACCGGTGTCAGCAGCCTGACCAGGCTATCTGCGATATGATAAAGCACTGTCTGCACAGAGCGGCGTTTGGGGTCATCAGGTAACTCAGTGTAGAGGCAGTCTTTGACCACATCCAGATAAAAAGTACTCATATCCACCACACAGAAATTATGGATAGCATGATAAACGATATGGAATTCATATTCTTCATAAGCGGCAGTGACTTTTTCTATGAGCTTGTGCAGCTTGATCATGGCCCATTTATCCATCTCGCCCATATCGGCATAGCTGACCATATCTTTTTCGATATCAAAATCATAAAGGTTGCCCAAAAGGAAACGGGCGGTATTACGGATCTTGCGGTATGATTCGCTGACCTGCTTCATAATATTGGGCGAATTTACCATGTCATTACGATAATCAGCCGAAGCCACCCACAAACGCAGCACATCAGCCCCCATATTATCGATAACTTTCAAGGGATCTATGGCGTTACCCGCTGATTTAGAAAGTTTATAGCCCTTTTCGTCAACTAAAAATCCATGTGTCAGTACTTGTTTATATGGAGGTACGCCACGATTGGCTACGGAAATGCATAAGGAAGAATTAAACCAGCCACGGTGTTGGTCGCTGCCTTCCAGAAAAAGATCGGCCGGCCAACTATGGCCTTCGCGATGCTCCAGTACAGCCATATTGCTGACACCGGAGTCGAACCAAACATCCATGATATCCGTTTCTTTGGTAAATTCCTGGCAGCCGCAATCCGGACAACTGAGTCCCGGCGGCACTAATTCCTGTGCTTCTTTTGCAAACCAGATTGAAGAGCCATGTTCCTTTATCAGGGCCTGGATATGATTGATTGTCTCATCATTGATGATTGGCTTGCCGCAATCTTTGCAGTAAAAGATGGGGATAGGAACGCCCCAGGTACGCTGCCGCGAAATACACCAATCGCCCCGGTCGCGTATCATATTATAGATGCGATCATGCCCCCAAGAAGGTATCCAATGTACGCTGTCCACTGCCTGCAAGGCTTTTTTCCGGAAGCCGTCTATGGAAGCGAACCATTGCTCCGTGGCACGGAACAGAATCGGTGTTTTGCAGCGCCAGCAATGAGGATATTGGTGGGTGAACATACTGAATTTCAATAATGCTCCACACTCATCCAATGCTTTGACAACAGCTTTATTCCCCTCCTTGGTATCCATTCCCTTGAATGGCCCGGCTTCTTCCGTAAAGCGGCCTTTATTGTCCAAAGGAGAAAGAATATCCAGATTATATTGGCAACCGACAAAAAAGTCGTCCAAGCCATGGCCGGGAGCTGTATGGACGCAGCCTGTACCGGCATCAAGAGTGACATGGTTACCTAAAATCACTAAAGATTCTCTGTCCAAAAGAGGATGTTGGCAGGTTATATATTCTAAATCACGACCTTTATAATGGGCCAATACGGTATGCGGGACATCTTTTTTATCAATTGCTTCTAAGAAGTTTTCCAGCAAATCGCTAGCTATGACGAATTTATCATCTTGAATTTCAATCAAAACATAATCATATTCCGGATGCAAGCAAATAGCCAGATTGGCCGGGATGGTCCAAGGTGTAGTTGTCCAAATAACAAAATAAACATCATTATCAAGGATACCTTTGCCGTCTTTGACACGGAATTTGACATAAATGGAAGCGGATTTATGGTCGGCATATTCGACCTCTGCTTCGGCCAGCGCAGTTTCACAATCAGGACACCAATAAACAGGCTTTAGGCCCTTATAGACATAGCCTTTCTTGGCCATTTCTCCAAAAGCGCCGATCTGAACAGCCTCATAAGCGGGATCAAGCGTAACATAGGGGTGATCCCAATCGCCGCGCACACCGATGCGCTTGAATTGCTCTCTTTGTATATCAACATATTTCAGAGCATAGCCTTTGCAGCGTTCTCTGAATTCTACTTTATCCACTTGACTGCAATTGATGCGTAGATCTTTGATGGTTTTCAGCTCTATAGGCAGGCCATGGGTATCCCAACCTGGTACATAAGGAGCGTGGAAGCCTTGCATCGATTTATATTTGACGACCATATCTTTAAGGACTTTGTTCAAAACATGGCCCAGATGTATATCTCCATTAGCATAAGGCGGTCCATCATGCAGGATGAATGTTGGATTATCTTTATTTTTTTCTTCCGCCAATTTATAAATATCTATATCTTGCCAAAAAGACAAAAATTCCGGTTCTCTTTGCGGCAGATTGCCCCTCATAGGAAAATCCGTTTGGGGCAGGTTCAGGGTCTTTCCGTATTCCATTTATTTTATTTCCTTTCATTATAACTATTGCTAAAACATAGCAGCGTCAGTATCTAACGTATATTTTATTATTATATCCACTATCCGCTTTTCCGTCAAGTAAATAGCCCTGCCAAAGCAGGGCTATTTTAAAATAGAGTTTTTATCAATATAGATTCAATAATTTGCAGGACGATAATGGCAATCATAGGTGAAAAATCAAGGCCGACGCCGCTGCCGATTGGTATCAGCTTGCGAAAAAAGCCTAAAACCGGCTCTGTTATATCATAGAGAAAAGCAAAAATGGGGTTATCCCAATTAGGCCTAAACCAGGAAGACAACACTCTGATAATGATCAGAATAATATAAACCTGAAAGATAACGACTATAAAATTATATATGCTGAAGATGATTTATACACACCTTTCCGGGGCCTTATGATCTTCTGAAAAATCCGGACGATCTGAAATTTTCTTCATTGCGGGAGCCGCGGTCGGAGAATGATACGCCGCCATCCATGATTTGGCCGCTAAGATCAACTCTTGAGGAACTGAAGATGAAGGTTCCGCCAGAAACTTTTTTGGGCATGCCATCCAAGGCAAAAACAGCGCCGCTTAAAAAATCAACCATGCGCTGAGCCAAGGCCTTATCCATATCCTCAAAATTGACGACCACGATCTTTTGTTCTTTGATATTATTGGCAATATCCTGCATATCATCATAGGATGTAGCACGGATCAAAACCATTTCCAAAGGCTGGTCAAAGCGGTTAGGAATGCTCATAATATTGCTCTTTTTATTCTTTTTCCTATATTCTTGTTCCCGATAATCAGACCTTTCATGGGGCATAGAAAGAGGGCGACGATGACTGGAAACAACCTGCTCTTCTTCTTCCATCAATTCGTCTTCATCGTATTCCTCTTCTTTATAGAATAAGTTACTGACTTTTTCTAATAAACCCATCGGTTTCTCTCCTTTTGGCCATATGGCTGTATTTTATCTTAATCATATTCTCTATGCAAATAAAATTTCCTGCCTGCAAGGATGTTTTATTTGCATATTTGATGATTTATTTATAGATTCTATGGCCAAAAATATTGCTGCCAACCCGCACCATAGTGGCACCTTCTTCCACGGCAACCTCATAATCATTACTCATGCCCATGGACAGATGCTCCATCTGGATATGTGGCATCTTCAAAGCAGCCATTTGTTGGGATAATAATCTCAAAGAACGAAAAACGGGACGCAGTTCCTCTTTCTCCGGCAGGAAGGGACCAATGGTCATCAAACCTTTGACCTGAAGGCTTTTATAGTCTGCCATAGCTGCCAAAAAGTCTTGAACCTCTTGCTCCTTGAGGCCGAATTTTGTTTCTTCTTCCGCAATATTCACCTGCACCAGCACCGGCATAATAAGACCATGTGACAAAGCCCTTTTATTGATTTCTTTAGCTAATTCTATGCTGTCGAGTGAATGGATCATGACAACTTTATCTATGATATATTTGACCTTATTGGTTTGCAAGTGGCCGATAAGATGCCATCTGGCGTCGGGCAAAGCATCATATTTTTCCATGATCTCCTGTACGCGGTTTTCTCCCAGATCATAGGCACCGGCATCTAATGCCTGCTGAATAATATCCGGCCCCTTGGTTTTGGAAACTGCCAGCAATAAAACCTCTTTAGCTGCCAATTCACTTCTGGCCTGTGCTGCTTTGATATTAGCTTTTACTTCTTCGATAGCTGTTGCAATGGTCATATATATCACTCCTTTTACTGCGATTCACTTTCTCCTTTTTGCTTAGCGGAAAGCTTTTGCGGGTTGATGACAACTTTATCTCCGTCAGTCAATCCTGATACAGCGGCTTGATCATCTATTATGCCTTTAATCTCTATGCCGGCAAAAACAAATCTTTTTTTATAGCTTTTATAAACACCGCTTTGGCCATTTTTTTCAATTATGGCGGAAGCCGGGATTATCTGGCCCGCATATATATTCTGAACAAGTTTGGCGGCAAAATAGCGATTTTGGGAAAAGAAATCAACTTTGGGCAAAAAATTCATCACTATGTATTTATAGCTGCCATCCTGCAATATATTATTCACTTTTGCGTTGAACACGTTAGAGGTTGCGGTGGCCGTATCTTCTTGCGGCCAATCAGGAACAGAGAATTTCAGATAATCAGAATCTGCTATTGTACTGCTTTGAGGCACTGCGATTATGATGGTATAATCCAGCAAATTATCAATGATTTTACATACAGCAGTATTTTTGCCCAGCGTATCATTTTCACTGGCCGCGGCGCCGGTGGTTTGATTTTTGCTTTGCATATCAGGATCAAGCAGAGCAAAAAGCTGTGCGATATTAAGCTCATTAAGATCATCTTGCTGAGCCAATCCTTCCGCCCCATCCAAATTATAAGATACGATACCGGTTTTGGTCGCTGTGATGCTGATTTTATTGCCTGATTCCTGTTCTATGTAACCAACAGTAGTACCGGATTTGACACGCGCTCCTTCCGCCAAAGTCGGGGTAAATTTACCGGCAGCCGAGGCCGTGATCAACGTTTCCTCTCTCAGGATCAGGGCTTTTCCATCAATACCATCTGTGATCTGACCTTCTTCCACATTAGCAAAATCTATCATGCTGAGGCTGATAGAATTTTTTGCGGAAAAAAAGATCAAAACCGCCACACCGATTAAAAGGATAATGGCGATAGTATCAGCCGTCTTATTTCTGGTTTTTTTCCTCTTTTTATTGGCGGCTTTGGGGGCATTTTTTTTATTAAGCTTGCTATTTTGTGTTTTATTTACCATTTTATTATTATAGCATTTGTCACTTTTAGAGGCAATGTTTGATAGTGACGATTTAATAGGTATTTTAGAAAATCCTCAGGATAACCTATGGTTTATTGTTATACGGGTATTTTTTAATATATAGAAAAAAGGAAAGGCTATTCCCTCCCTTTTATGTTGCAGCGGGCATATATTATATTGCTTAATTTTATTACTCTTGCTCTTGCTGTAATCTGCGCAATTCTTTCATAAAAGTCTCGATATCCTCAAATTTACGATATACGGAGGCAAAACGGACATAGGCAACTTGATCTATATTCCTCAGCTTGTCCATGACCATTTCCCCAATTTCCTGAGATGGGATTTCCCTGTTCAGAGTATTGAGCAGATCTTTTTCGATTTCATTGACTAATTGTTCCAATACGGTAATCGGGATGGATCGCTTGTCACAAGCCTTAATCAAGCCATTTAGTATTTTATTGGAATCAAAAAGTTCACGTCGATGATCCTTTTTGATGACGATAAGGGGTAGATTTTCAATTCTTTCATATGTGGTAAAGCGTTTGCCGCAAGCCAGGCATTCCCTGCGACGGCGAATACTCTTGCCTTCATCAACCGGCCGGGAATCCAAAACTTTGGAATCTTCATGACCGCAAAAAACACAGCGCATACCAATACCCTCCTATCCAAACACATGATCTTGTGTATATCTTGTGTATATATTATATTACTATATCCACATCTCGTGTGTCAAGTCTGCCTAAAGAAAGAAAATCAGTTGTCGTCAGGCAAAAAATCAGGTTGTATTATAAGTATGTCAGGCATACAAATGAATAAAGAGGTGATAAAATGTTCAGAGTTTCCGACCTGCGCAACAAAGACATCATTAATAGTATAGACGGTAAAAAACTGGGCTACGTCAAAGACATAGAATTTGATTTGCAGGAAGGCCGTATACAGGCATTGATATTGCCCGGGGAAAGGGGTTTCTTTGGCTTTTTCAGCCGTAGCGATGATTTGATCATTGATTGGAGCCAGATCAAGAAAATCGGCGTTGATGTAATTATAGTAGAAATGGCTGCCTTTTTACCCGAAAAGACGGAAAGAATATCTAGAATGCAGAAAAAGCAGCAAACAGATATCATTGATCCCGATTATGACGATTGGCAATAAAATTCAGCCGGCTTTAGTTGCTTTTTGGGGCGCATCTATATATGATTATAGATATTTGCTGAAACAAGCACAGAAAAAAAACAGTCTTTATAAGGTATAAAATTAAAGCCGGAGGTAAAAAAATGAATCGTTTATTACAACTGTCTAAGCAGGCAAAAGGCCTGCGTCTTCGTCTATGTCTGACAGCTGCTGTCATAATCTGCGCCCTGTTGGCAACTGCAGCGCCGGCGCTGGCGCTAACCTATACCACCAGCTATCCCATAGGCCACGGTACTGATTATTATCGGGTTGACATGGCGGAGGATACCATCCAGCAATATAATTATCTTGTCTATACTCCCTCAAACGATGTCTCCCCTATCATTGAGTATGGCAATAAACTTTATGGCAAATCAACAATGTCTACCATGGTTTCTTTTGTGGAAAATCAGGGTAACGATGTAATCTTTGCCATCAATGGCGATTTTTATGATACTACTACCGGTATACCGATCAATATCATCGTACGTGATGGAGAATATATTTCCTCGGCTATCGGTTATGCTGCCATAGGATTTGACTCTAATGGCAGTGCCGTTATCGGCACACCAAGGACAAGCATCACGGTCAGCGGTGATCAAGGCCTCACTTCCGTCAACGCATTTAACAAGGTGCGCTCCTCCTCGGCCATAGTTTTATATGACAGTAATTTTTCTTCCAATACCAGAGTAAGCAGCAGTGGTACAAGCTATCGCTTGAAAAAGCTGGATTCCAGTCCTGTCACACTTAACTGTTCTTTGCAGTTGGAAGTAACAGAAATAGATCATAGCAGCAGCTCTTTAGCTATCGGGTATGATGAAATGATTTTGACCGTGGCGGATACTTCAACTCAAGTTATAGCCCCATATAATGTGGGGGATATCGTCACTCTGAATGTTTCCTGCTCCGATAGTGCTTGGAACGATGTTCAATTCGCCGTCGGCGGTAAGTCCTTAGTCAATGGTGGCGTGCCCAATATCGATGCCTCTAACCCCAGCGGTGCTCGTGCCCGCAGCG